>JBBFME010000054.1:0-12768 GCA_037478695.1 Pseudothermotoga sp. | reverse complement strand
CTTGAGTCGACAATAATCTCGAGGTGTCGTCAATAATTGACAAAACATGACTATTATTCAAGACAACGCTGAAAAGAAGTTTAGTTCTGCTTCTGAATAACTATTGTAAATTTTTCTTAATATATTCTTAGTACTTTTCCCGTCCAAATGTGCTTATAATGACAACGTAAGTTGACTCAGTGCGAGCAGTAAACTAAACACGTGTTCTAAATATGCGATCATAACTGAGGTTGAGGTGTTTTTGTGGATATAGGTGAAAAGATTAAGAGGCTTAGAATGTCCAGAGGATTAACACAAGAAGAGTTGGCTATGCGCACCGATCTTTCAAGGAGTTTCATATCACAACTTGAAAGCAACAAGACATCCATCTCAGTAGACACCTTAGAGAAGATCCTTCGTGCTCTGGGTAGTGATTTAAAAGCGTTCTTCTCAGAACAAGAGGAGAGTAAGGTTGTTTTCAAGAAGGAAGATAGAATTCCCGTTTACGATGAGCCTGAAGGAGTTACTTCTCAACTCTTGATGAGCTATGTTGAAACGAAAAAGATGGATCCGATGTTGGTAACTCTGGAACCAGGTGCGCAAACAGAGGAAGAAGATTACCACGAAGGCGATGAGTTCGGCTATGTTTTGCAAGGAAAGATCGATCTGTGGCTCGACGATGTCAGATACAGGTTGTCCGAAGGAGACTGTTTTTATTACAGAGCCGACAAGAAGCATTTTTTGAAGAATCCGAGTAAAAAGAAGGAAGCAACTGTTCTTTGGATAGAAATCTACTGACGGGGAGGGATTGGCAATGAAGAAGAGTTTGGGAAGACACTTGATCGCGGAATTTTACGATTGTGATCAACAGATTCTTGACGACGTAGTTCTCGTCGAACAAAAGATGAAAGATGCCGCTATCATTGCCGGAGCAACGATAGTCGGTAGCTCGTTCCATAGGTTCCTCCCCTACGGAGTGAGCGGTGTAGTTGTGATCTCAGAATCACACCTTACAATTCACACTTGGCCAGAGTATGGCTATGCCGCGATCGATCTCTTTACTTGTGGAGAAGACACCGATCCGTGGAAGGCTTTCGATTATTTAAAGGATGTTTTCAAGGCAAAAAGAACTCAAGTTTTTGAACACACGCGTGGTGACTACAGAGCTATAGGCATTCCGATGAACGCGCCGCACAAGGCAGTTAAAGGAGGAGTTTGCAATGCATGAAAAGATAGTTCCAGGGAAACATTTGTGGTTTTTCGATTATTTCTCAGGTGGAGACGTAGGTTTGTTTATGAGAATAAACCGAATAGTTCATTCGGAGCAAACTCAGTACCAAAGAATAGATGTTTTCGATAACCCAACACTCGGTAGGGTCTTTGCACTTGATGGTATCACCATGACAACAGATGTTGACGAGTTCATGTACCACGAAATGCTGGCACATGTTGCACTCTTCTCTCATCCAGAGCCGAAATCTGTTCTGGTGATTGGTGGCGGAGATGGCGGAACAGTACGCGAGGTACTGCGACATCCTCAGGTGCAAAAGGTTGTATTGTGTGAAATCGATCAGCGCGTTGTGGAAGTTGCGAAGCAATTTCTGAAAACCGCCAGTGCTTTGAATAACGAAAAGGTAGAATTGGTCTTCGAAAACGGCGCTGAATACATCAAACACGTCAAGGATCGATTCGATGTAATAATAATCGATTCGACAGATCCAACCGCCGGTGAAGGAGGCCATCTCTTCACTCAGGATTTCTACAAATCATGTTATGATGCACTCAAAGACAACGGCGTGATGACTGCTGAAGCGGAGAATCCTTTGTACGATTACGGATGGTTCAAGATAGCATACAGAAGGACAAAAAATGCCTTTCCATTGGTCAGAGCTTACCAAGGATTCATGCCTACCTATCCATCTGGATATTGGTTGTACATCTTTGCTTCCAAAGGCATAGACCCTATCAAAGATCTCAGAGTTCAAGATGCAAAACAGATGGAAGAGCAGTTGAAGTACTACAACGCTGAAATACACAAAGCATCCTTTGTGCTGCCGAATTTCATAAAACGTGAAGTTGAAGGAAAATCGTGATGCTAAAAGAAATAACCGAATGGCATTTGCTGCCATCCTCCATAGAAACTCTCGAGAATGAGTTACTCTCGAGAGATTTCTTCAATTATGCTCTCGAAGTGACCAACAGTAGAACAGAGTTGATTCTGTATACAGACGATGAGAATTTTGTCAAAGAAATCTTAGAACTCACTCAGAGTCAACTACTCGAAAAGAAGGCTTCTCGAGTTGAACAGTGGTTCAAGTACATGAAGCTTGAACCATTTGAAATTGCCAAGGATGTTTGGATAGACCCAACGGGAAAGCTGAGAAAGTCTGGAGCGATAGTTGTCAAAATGAAGCCATCGGCCGCATTCGGCACTGGCGATCATCCCACTACTGCTTTAGCTGCAAAGTTCTTGGTTGACCACGTCAGAAGGTCATGTTCTGTGTTAGACGTAGGTTGTGGCACTGCCATACTATCGATAATTGCAAAGAAGTTGGGAGCAAGAAAGGTTTTGGCTGTTGACAACGATCCAGTTGCAGTGGACGTTGCGAGGGAGTTCGTACGAAAGAATCGTGTTAAGGTAGATGTCACTCTTTCTGACCTACTCACTAACGTGCAGGGTAAGTATGACCTTGTGGTGGCGAATATACTGACGCCTGTGATAATGAATTTGATCAGGCAAATTGAGAAAGTGACGTACAGCGAT
Source organism: Pseudothermotoga sp. (assembly GCA_037478695.1). Lineage (GTDB taxonomy): Bacteria > Thermotogota > Thermotogae > Thermotogales > DSM-5069 > Pseudothermotoga_B. The sequence goes on along the minus strand of JBBFME010000054.1, from coordinate 10,025 downwards.
TCTATTCTCATCGTTTCTGGGATACCTCTCAAGGACGATGAGATAATCAAAGCCGAGTTCACCAAGAAGGGTTTTACAATACTTTCCGAGGGTGAGATGCAAAATTGGAAAGCCTATGCAGTGAAGATTTGCTGATTCTTAAGAAACAGTTAGGTCGTGTACCGAGAGGTGTGAGTAGAATTGTCATGAGGTGTGAGTATGGCTACCCAGTTTTGCTTGAAAGTTCACCAGATATCGATGGAAAACCTTTTCCAACGCTTTATTGGTTGAGTTGCCCGCATTTGGTCAAGCAGATCTCACACCTGGAATCACAAGGTTGGATACGCAAATTTGAAGAACTAATAGCAAGAGATAATCTGTTCAGAGAGAGGTATCTCAGGGCTCATTCAGTAATAAGAGAATTGAGGGCACAGCTTGCAAGAGACGAAGGTATTAGGGCAAAGTTGAATGACGTTGGAAGTGGTGGTATCAGAGATCTTCGAAGGGTGAAGTGTTTGCATTTACACGTTTCAGATTATCTTGCCGGTGTCGATAATCCTGTAGGCGAAGCAGTACTCAAAAAGATTGGTACAATTACATGTGAACGAAACAGAGTATTATGCAAGTGAACCTTTGAATGTCTTTCCATGTCAAATTAGGAGGAAAAAGATGCAAGATGAGGAACTTCTAAGAGGACTCAGACATGGCGAAGATTGGGCTTACAGATTGCTTTATAGAGAATATGCTGGCAAAATTGGAAGTGTAGCCAGAACATACCTTGGAGCAGATGATGTCGATGATGTTGTGCAGGAAGTGATGTTGAGGATATTCAAAGGTGTCAAGAGATTCAAAGGCGATTCAAAGCTCTCCACATGGATATACAGAATAGCGATAAATGTTTGCAAAGACTATCTCGCAAAGTACAGGAAGAGAAATGAAGTACTCACCGACTTTGCAGAGGACGAAGAAGGTTCAGTACCACATCCGGTCTCAGAAACTGATACAATATTGCAGGCAGCTGGAGAAATCACATATGAGAGAATCATGGATGCAATAGAGAAACTGTCGGCTGACGACAGGTTGTTGATCAAGTTGAGAGACGTAGATGGCCTGAGTTACGAAGAGATCAGTCAGATTGTCGATAAGCCTGTGGGGAGTGTTAAGAGTAGCCTTCATTACGCAAGGAAAAGACTTCAGAAGTTGCTTGAGGAGGCGAAGGAATGAACGAGGAGAGTTTTCAAAAATTCCTCGACGGGGAACTGTCAAAGGATCAAGTTGACGAAAAGACAAGAGAAGAGGTTAAAGTTTACACAACAGCTCTACAACTGATGAAGGCACGGTATGAGTACAGACCTAGTGAGGCCTTCGAGAAGCGTGTACTCACAAAAATTCGTCGTAAAAAAGAAATCTTCTCCGAACTACTCATAGCCGTCTCTGTGGTAGCTGCACTCTTTGTCTTGACACTCAACGTGATACCGAGCAGAATTCAGCTCACGACAAAACCACAACAAGCATCGGTGAGTGAAGTCTTCGATTATCTCAGCTTGGTGAAACTGGTAGGAGATGGTTTTTGAGCCATTTTAGGAGCGATGGATGAAATGAAGAGAATTCTGATACTCTTTTGTATCTCAGCATTTGTTGTCGCTGCTTTTTCGCAATCTTTTCTCGACCTTTTCCTCAGCAACTCCTATTTTGGTAGAAGAGTTGTGACCGAGCGTGGTGCCAGTAATAAAAGCAGAATCGAGTTGGTCTACAGATGGCCCGATGAAAAGATCGTTCAAGTTCTATCACCTTTGATGATGATCTGGGCAAAACACTCAGGATCTTTTTTCATGGGTGAGCCAAACAACTTTAGAGTCTCTCCTCTTGAAATACTCGATTTGGAAGATCTGTTCATCAAACAACTAAAGCAAGTGGGTATATCAAAGACGGAAAGATTAGATGGCAAGTACAAAGTTGTCGTTGATTCGCCTTCTGGACTCTTCACCGCAATAATAACCGAAAAAGGGTATCCAGAGAAGATCACACGTGTTCTGCAAGGTGTTACCACCGAGCTAATCTATGAAGAGGTAAAACCTCTCTCAGAGAAATTCGATGAAATTGCGAAAAAGTACAATATACGTTTGAATGAAGCTCCAATAACTTTCCCTGCCGAGATCAAGGAAATCTTACAGACTGTTTCTTGGTACACGATTTCACGTCTCAAGATAGGTGAAGAACAAGTTGTTCTGATAATGGCCAATCACAAATCTGGTTCGATTCTCAAGATGGTGTACTCTTCGAAAGAAGTCAACATAAACACCGAACAGAACGAGAAGATGTTACACTGTACTGGCCAAGGCTATCACGTTTATGTGATAACACAAGACGAAGAAGTCTTACAACAGGTGAAAGAGTTGTTAGAAAAATAAGAGATGAAAGCGCTCATTCTTGATGGATACGTAGACGAACCAGCAGCTCTTGGAGTACCCCCATATGTGAGTCATTATGTTCGATACGCCGCTGGTGTTCTCGCGATGAAAGGCTTCGATATCACCTATTACTCGATAGACCAAGTCCGCAGTGAAAATCTCTGGGATACTCTTTCTGCCTTTGATCTCATACTTGTCATCGGTGGTGTAACTGTCCCTGGAAAGTACGTCGGTGGGGAACCAATTTCCTATGCTGAACTCAAAAGGGTTCTCGAGATATGTGGAAAAAGCACTCGTTTAATTGCGGGACCGTTTGCGTCTTTCCAAGCTCGTTTTGGAGGGACAACAGCATTCAAGTCTGATCTTGAAGTAGACTCAGTCATTGGGTCAGATATAACAGTTGAACTCTACAATTATCTGTTTAACTCCAATAAATACTCAGGAGACTGGGATCTTGTTAGACACGCTTCAATACTCGGCGCATCGGTGATCAAACAACATCCAAGATATCCCAGCATCATATGTGAAATAGAGCTTTCCCGTGGATGTGAAAGAAAAACGCACTGTAGTTTCTGTGCAGAACCACTTTTCTATCCTTCCTTTAACTCAAGGCCGGTTGAGCATGTCTTGGACGAAATCTTCGAACTGTACAAGAATGGTTGCACAGCCTTTAGGTTTGGTAGAGCAGCCAATGTTCTGGCTTACTATTTTGACAGAGATAAAAAACCATGTCCGGCTGTCTTTGAAGATCTTTACAAAGGCATCTGGCACAGATGCCCACAGATAACGGTACTACATCATGACAATGCAAATCCATCTTTTATAGTAGACTACGAGAACGAATGTAGGAAAATTCTGGAATTGATAGCTCAGTGGAATACACCTGGCGATGTTCTATCTTTTGGCGTAGAGAGTTTCGATATGAAGGTGATCAAAAAGAACAACATCATGAACTATCCTGAAAAGGTTGTGAGAGCAGTTGAAATAATCAATGAAATCGGCAGCACAAGGGTTGATGGCATACCAAAGTCATTGCCCGGAATAAACCTCCTTCATGGGTTGATAGGAGAGAGTAACGAAACTTATGAAGAAAATCTCAAATGGCTAAAACTCATCTTACACAAAGGACTGTTGCTCAGGAGAATCAACATCAGGCAAGTTATCGTAGAACCTGGAACATGGTTGTACAAATTTGCTCAAATCAAGAAACTCAAGTTCAACCGAGAACTTTTCAAGATATACAAAGAGAAAATCAGAAACGAGATTGACCTGCCCATGATTCAAAAGGTTTTTCCAGTCGGATCTGTCTTACGAAGGGTTTATCCAGAGTACAAGGAGGGAAAGATCACCTTTGCCAGACAACTGGGTAGTTATCCTGTTTTAGTCGGTGTGGTTGGGGATCTCAAAGAGCCGGCCGATGTCGTGGTAGTCGATCATGGTCCAAGGTCCATAACCGGGCTGCGTCTGCCTTTGAATTTGAACAGTGCTTCTTATGACGAACTTGTGCATATACCGACGATCGGTGAAAAAAGAGCAAAGAGAATACTCCTCTCAAGGCCCTTCAGATCTCTCAACGAGGTGATGGAAGTCTTGGAAAACGATCCAAACTGCCTGCAGGCACTCACACAGATCAACGCTGTGGTATCATGAATTTGAGGAGGGTTGGACTCTGAAGTACGAACGCATCAAAGGTACGAATGACATTTTCGGAACGGAGATTTCTTACTGGAATTTCATTGAGACAAAAGCCAGAAAGGTTTCTGAACTCTTCGGTTATGGCGAGATAAGAACACCTATCTTCGAGTCGACAGAGTTGTTCATCAGAAGTGTTGGTGAAGAAACCGATATCGTTCAAAAGGAGATGTACACCTTCGTCGACAAAGGTGGCAGGAGTCTGACTTTGAGACCTGAGGGAACTGCTCCTACCATTAGGGCGTTCATAGAGAATTCGATGATCAACAATGGGTTGCCTCAGCGTTTTTACTACATAGGTCCTATGTTTCGCTATGAAAGACCTCAAGCGGGAAGACTCAGACAGTTTCACCAGTTTGGCGTGGAGTTAGTGGGTTCGGCAGAACCTTCAGCCGATGCAGAAGTTCTACAGCTCGCAAAAGGTTTCCTCGACTCGTTGAATTTGCGAAAGTACAAGATATACGTAAACTCCATAGGATGTCCAAAATGTAGAGTACAGTATAAGAATGCGCTAAAGCAGTATTATGCCGAACATTATGAAGAGATCTGCGATGATTGCAAGAGACGTTTCGAGACCAATCTGATGAGGTTGCTCGATTGCAAGAAAGACTCAGAGATAGCCCAAAGGGCGCCAAAGACTGTAGAGTATCTGTGCGATGAGTGCAAGAGTCATTATGATCAGTTCAAGTCAATTCTTGTCGGTTTGAAAATCCCATTCGAAGAAGATGGGAATTTGGTGAGAGGTTTGGATTACTACAACCGTACAGTTTTCGAAGTGAAGCACGAACTGCTTGGCGCACAGAGTACGATTCTCGCAGGTGGCAGATACGATGGGCTTTGTAAAGAGCTTGGTGGTGCAGATATACCAGCTCTTGGATTCGCATCTGGTATTGAAAGACTTCTGCTTGCTATGAAATCAGAGGAGCTTCAAATTCCACAACTGTCGCAATGTGATGTTTACGCCGCAGTATTGAGTGCAGACGCAACTGTCAAAGCCTTTGAACTTGCAAGTATTTTGAGAAATCACGGTGTAGTAGTTGTTACAGAAATCAATTCAAGACCAATTAAAGCACAGCTCAAACATGCCAACAGATTGAAGGCACTTGTAGCAGTGATCATAGGCGAAGATGAACTGTCAAGAGGAACGGTACAAGTGAAGGATCTCGTAAATCAGACTCAATCTGAAGTTGAGTTTGAATATGCTTCAGATTACGTGTTGGATCTGTTGAGAACCAACGGTCGCAAAAACCAATAACCGTGTAAAAAGGGCGCTATATCAACGCGCCCTTGAAATCATTCTTCAGGTTCAGATTCAGCAGTATTTTTCAAATCAAACGATAAAGTGGAAATCTCTCACATAATTCTCTGACACTCGCTTGAACTTCTGCTCGAACTGTCTGTGGAATCGTACCTTCTTCATCGAGTACATTTTTCAGAACTTTGACTATGAGAGAGGCTATTTCTCTCATTTCTTTTTCCTTCATTCCTCTGGTTGTGACAGCAGGGGTGCCAATTCTGATGCCACTCGCCACAAAGGGTGAGCGTGTTTCGTTGGGAATAGTGTTCTTGTTGACGGTGATTCCGCAACTTTCGAGTGCCTTTTCTGCAGCCTTACCAGTGACGTTCAGCGGGTTCAAATCGACCAACATCAGATGGGTATCAGTACCACCCGAGACAATTCTCAAACCCAGTGTAGACAACTCTTGAGCTAAAGCCTTCGCATTCGCAACGATTTGCTTTTGGTATTCAACAAAGCTTGGAGTCATTGCCTCTTTGAAACAGATAGCTTTTGCAGCGATGACATGCATCAGAGGACCACCTTGTGTGCCAGGAAATACTGTCTTGTTTATCGCCTTGGAAATTTCTTGATCGTTGGTGAGGATGAGCCCACCGCGGGGACCTCTGAGAGTTTTGTGAGTTGTTGATGTGACTATATGTGCGTACTCGGCAGGATTTGGATATATACCAGCGGCGACCAAACCTGCAAAGTGTGCCATGTCGACAACCAAATAGGCACCAATTTCGTCGGCAATCTCACGGAATCTCTTAAAATCTATTATTCTCGAATAAGCACTTCCGCCAGCAACTATGATCTTTGGCTTGTGCTCGAGCGCAAGTTTTCTCACATGATCGTAATCTATGGTCTCTGTATTTGGGTCAACCCCATACTGAACGGTTCGGAAAAGTTTCCCTGAGAAATTGACATTTGCACCGTGGGTAAGATGCCCACCGTGTGACAGACTCATTCCCATGAGCAGATCTCCTGCTTCGGCAACAGCGAGGTATGCCGCCATGTTTGCCTGAGAACCGGAGTGAGGTTGTACGTTTGCGTATTGAACTTTGAAAAGTTGTTTTGCCCTTTCTCTCGCAAGTTCTTCGACTTTGTCAACCCACTCACAGCCTCCGTAATAACGCTTGGAGGGATATCCTTCGGCATATTTGTTGGTCAAAACACTTCCCATAGCTTCCATCACAGCCACAGAGACGAAGTTTTCTGAAGCGATCAACTCCAAGCCATATTCTTCTCTTCTGAGTTCTCCAATTATTGCCTCATAGACCTCTGGATCTACTGACTTGACGTGTTTCCACACAGCTCACACCTCCTCAGTGAAGAAATAATCAGTTCCATCTGGTTTATCTTTCAATTCGATTCCTCTCTCTTTCAGTTCAAGACGAATCTTATCTGACAAATCATACATCTTGAGAGATCTGAGTTGTTTTCTCACGTCGATCAGAATCTGTAGCACTTCATCGATCGATTTCTTACCCACCTGAGATGGAACTTCGAAAAGCCCTAAAACAGGACAGAATTCTCTTCTCAAAAGATGGTATATCTTGAGAGCTTTTTCTTCATCACCCTCATCCATTGATCTGTTCAGGTCGTTCACCAAGTCGAAGATCAATGCAACCGCCTTTGGTGTGTTGAAATCTTCGTCGAGCGATTCGCAGAACTTTGCCCTCGTTTCCTCAAGCCATTGATCATTTCTGGGTATAGAAACAAACGAATACTTAGACTCAAATCTCATAAAAGTTTCACTGGCTCGTCTTGCTGCCTTTGTCCAACTTGAGACCACTTCATTCGAAAAATCTATAGGACTTCTGTAATGTTTTGAAAGAAAGAAAAGTTTGAGGGCGTCTGCACCAAATTTCTTAACTGCTTCACGCAATAAAAAGATATTACCGATCGATTTGCTCATTTTGTCTCCTGAAAATCTTATCATCGCGTTGTGCATCCAATATTTGACAAAAGGTTCACCGGTCAGAGCTTCGCTTTGAGCTTTCTCATTCTCATGATGTGGAAATATCAGATCTTCTCCGCCTGCATGAATGTCAAGAGTTGAACCGAGCAACTCCGTTGACATGATGGTGCACTCTATGTGCCAACCTGGTCTGCCGTTGCCCCAAGGGCTTGTCCAGAATGGTTCATTAGGTTTTGCAGCCTTCCAAAGCGCGAAATCCAATGGATTACGTTTCTTCTCGTTGATTTCGACTCGTGCCCCTGACATCATCTCGTCGGTGGATCTGTGCGATAACTCTCCATACCTTGGAAAACTTGCTACATCAAAATAGACATCACCATCCACCACATATGCATGTCCTTTTGAAATGAGTTTCTCAACAGATGAGATTATCTGTGGTACGAAATCAGAGGTCTTCGGTGCAAAGTTTGGAGCTCTTATACCGAGTGCGGTGGCATCACGCCAGTATTCTGAAATGAAGGTTTCCGCTACATCCCTGAAGTTCACGCCAAATTCGTTCGCTCTATTTATGATCTTGTCATCTATATCTGTGAAATTCTGTACCATGACGACACGATATCCCTTGTACTCAAGATACCTTCGCAGTGCGTCGAAGATCACCATCGGTCTTGCATTTCCAATATGAATCAATCCATAGACCGTTGGGCCACAGACATACATCCTCACTACACCAGGATCTTTAGACTGAAATTCCTCCAATTTGCCACTCAGTGTATTTCGTATGCGCACCACTATCCCTCCAGACTTTCTCTAATCCTTGCTGCCGTTTCCTGTGCACCTAAAAGATAGACGACATCAACGAGCTCAGGTCCCTCGTTTCTACCTGTTAATATCTGTCTCAAAGCGGTGTAGAACTCTTTGGCATTCACCTTTGTACTCTTCACAATCGTTCTGATCACGCTCACAAGCTGATTTTTATCACTCTGCGGTGAGTTTTCAAGTTGCTGAGCACATGACAACAAAGCGTTTTTGAGATCATCGCTCACAGACACACTCACCTTGGGTCTAACGAAGAAAAACTCTGCGGCATTTTGAAAATCTTTCAGAGTGTGCATTCTGTCTTTGACAGTCTGTAAGACTTCTTCAAGCCACTGGTTATCTTTCGGTGTGAAGTTCCACTTTTCGAGAAAAGGTTGCAGAAGTTCTGAGAGCTTTTTCTGATCTATGTTTCTTATGTAATATCCGTTCATCCAGCTCAGTTTCACAGGATCAAAGATCGCCGGGTTTTTGCTCACTCTATCGATGGAGAATTTTGAGATCATTTCCTCCATCGGCATGATCTCTTTCGCGTCTGCCGAGGACCAGCCCAAAAGCGCAAGATAATTCACAACAGCTTCTGGTAAGTATCCCTGGGCTTGGTATTCCTCGATCGAAGTGGCTCCATGTCTCTTGCTGAGCTTCTTTCCATCTGGTCCAAGGATTGTCGAAACATGACCGATTTTTGGAGTAGTTGCACCAAAGGCTTCATAGATAGCAAGTTGTTTCACTGTATTTGGTAAATGATCATCGCCTCGTATGACGTGGGTTATCTCCATGAGCATATCGTCAACAACACACGCAAAGTTGTAGGTTGGTACACCATTGCTCCTCAAGAGTGCGAAGTCTCCCACAGAACCCTCTGAAAAGACAACGGTACCTTTCACCAGATCTTCGTGAACTATTGTCTTTCGAGGCATTGAAAAATAGATCGCCGGCCTGAGGCCTTTTTCTTCATATTCTCTCTTTCTCTGAGTCGTGGCAAAAGGCTCGAAGAGTTCTCTTGTGTAATGCGGGGCTTGATCCCTTGAAAGGAGCTGTTCTCTGATCTGCTCAATTTCCTCTGGGTATGCGTAGACTTCATATGCCCTTCCAAGATGAACTAATCTGTCCGCATATTCTCTGTAAATATGCAGCCTCTCGCTCTGTCTATAAGGTCCGTATGGTCCACCAATATCTGGTCCTTCATCCCAATTCAGACCCAACCATCTGAGAGTTTTCATCAGGTTCTCTTCGAAGATTTTTTCTGAACGCGCGATATCGGTGTCCTCTATCCTCAGGACAAATTTCCCGCCATGGTGTCTTGCGAAAAGATAGTTGAACAAAGCCGTTCGAGCACCTCCAACATGTAGATAACCTGTAGGACTCGGAGCAAATCTCACTCTGACCAACTCAAAACACCTCCTGTTATTTTTCAACCTTCTTCTTTATGAAGTACCACAGATACAGATCGAACTTTCCGAGAGATTCACCAAAAACTTTTGCGAGACCTCTCAACAGATTTTCGTAGTTCAGATAACGCTGCCTTGTAAGCGTTTTTGGTACTTGCTCGATGATTCCATAATGGTGCATCAACGAAAGAACATGTCTGTCGAGAATGGCAAGGTTGTCAAAACCTGTATTTCTCAAAAAGTGGCTTGCTTCTTTGTAACCAATACCAAGTGCATTCTTCACGAGCCATTCTCTTGCAACAGATGAATCCAATTTCAAAATGGAGCGCAAATTACCAACAAGCCTGCGATTCTTGATTATGTACGCTGCTCGGGCTTTTGGATATCTATGTCCCACTGTTGTTAACGATCTCTCAAGTTCCTCTTCTGAAAGCGTCAAGAAGCCATTTTTGCCGATCTCTCGCTGAGCTCTGATGCCTCCTTGTGCACTCCAATTCGCTGTCAAAACACAGAAAGAGAGTTCTGCAAACAGATCT
>JBBFME010000053.1:0-12933 GCA_037478695.1 Pseudothermotoga sp. | reverse complement strand
AGATGGTTCGTGGGCGCGTGGCTTGTAGCCACCGCCTTGTTTCACCTCTACACGGCAACCGTTGGAATACTTCAGCCAAGATTACAAAGAGGTATGCACCTTTTCTTGTTGTTACCTATGGCATTCTTACTCTACCCTGCAACGAAAAAGTCTCCAAGAGATAGATTCACTGTTCTCGATACAATCTTGGCTGTTCTATCAGCAATTCCATCAGTGTATTTGATGATTTACAACAACTCGTTGAACATGAGGTTCGAACGTGTTGATCCCCTAACAACTACTCAAATAGTACTTGGAATAATCATTATAGTCTTACTGTTGGAAGCAATAAGAAGGGCAGTTGTACCAGCAATGGCAATTCTTTTGATCGCTATGATGGGTTATGTCTACATAGCTCCTTACTTGCCTGGTATATTCTACAACAAGCCTATGAAACTTGGCAGGTTTGTCGAAATGTTCTATTTGATCACAGACAGTGGTATTTACGGCAGTATAACGGGAATATCTGCCACTGTAGTTGCCCTGTTCGTGATATTTGGTTCTTTTTTGGAAGCCACTGGCGTGGGTAACTATCTGACGATGGTTGCTGCAAGAATCGCAGGGAGAGGTCCTGGAGGACCTGCAAAGATAGCCGTTGTCGGTAGTGGTCTCTTTGGGAGCATAAGTGGTATTGCCGCGAGTAATGTTTACGCAACAGGAAGTTTTACTATCCCAATGATGAAAAAGATGGGTTATAGACCGGAATTCGCTGGCGCTGTCGAGGCTGTGGCATCCACTGGTGGTATTTTCATGCCTCCTGTCATGGGAGCTGCCGCTTTCATCATGGCGGAACTTACAAACATCCCATACATCAAGATTTGTTGGGCAGCTTTGCTTGGTGCAATTTTCTATTATGTTGCACTTGGAATCACAGTACATTTGGTTGCACTCAGAGATGGACTAAGAGGACTGCCAAAAGAAGAACTACCATCTTGGAAGAAAATAGTCAAAGAAACATACCTACTCGCACCTGCAGTTGGTTTGGTGTATTTCTTAGTAAAGGGATACTCACCCTTCATGGCAGCATATTACTCAATATGGATTTCAATAGCGATCAGCTTTTTCAAAAAAGAAACGATTATGACGCCAAAGAGAATTCTATCAACCCTTGAATCGAGTGGAAAGAACATGATAATCGTTGCCTTAGCTTGTGCTGGTGCTGGCATCGTGATAAGTGTACTCACTTATACAGGCCTTGGTTTGGGCTTAGCTTCAGTGATCACAAGTCTGTCTGGTGGCAATCTAATTCTCGCCTTGATCATGGTTATGATAACCTGCTTGATACTCGGCATGGGGCTACCCACAACACCGGCCTATATAATCGCTGTGACCATAGCAGCACCTGCCTTGTTGAAAATGGGTGTTGATGTTTTGAAAGCACATCTTTTTGCTCTGTATTTCGCAAAACTTTCGGAAGTAACGCCGCCTGTGTGTGTGGCTTCGTACTGTGGAGCATCGATTGCAAAGGCTGATCCAATGAAAGTAGGCTTTGAAAGCTGGAAACTTGGTCTTACAGGTTATTTGGTTGGTTACATATTCGTTTTCAACGACGCTTTGCTGATGCGCGGTTCATTGACACAGATTCTTGCAGTCATTGTACTCATGACCTTGATCAGCTACCTTCTGGCAGTAGCAGTAGCAGGATATTTAAAAAGAAAGCTGCAGAACTTCGAAAGAATCGTTGTACTTTTCTTGCTTGCATTGTCTGTGTGGATTATCACTTCACCCAGATTCCCAAAAGAGATCGTTGCAGTCGTCGTAGTAATCCTGGCTGCGATTTACTTCTTCTTCAACAGAATGATTGCACGTAAGAAAGAAGCGTGATCTTCAGGGAGGTCTGGGATGTTGAAGATTAAAGGTGGTAGAAACTTCTACGGATTTGCAATAGGTGTTATAATGCTCGAAACGCATTTTCCCAGAGTTGCTGGCGACATAGGAAATGCGCAAACCTGGGACTTTCCTGTGCTGTACAAAGTTGTCAAGGACGCCAATCCGAAGAAGATCATCGAAGACAACCCCATGCCACTTGTGGAAAAATTCGTCCTTACGGCAAAAGAACTTGAGGAAGATGGCGTGTCTGTGATAGCTACTTCATGCGGCTTTCTGTCTTTGTTTCAGGAAAAAATTGCAACTGAACTCAGAATACCATTCATAAGCTCTGCACTGATGTTAGTACCCTTGGTGTACAGAATGATTGGTTCAAACAAGAAGGTTGGCATAATGACTGCGAACAGCCAAGCTTTGACAAAAGAACATCTTCAATCAGTAGGTGCAGATAACATACCTGTAAAGATCGTGGGAATTGAGGACACAGATCTTGGGAGAGCACTTCTTTACGATCAGTGTGAAATTGACTTTGATGTCGCAAGAGAAGAGATACTCAGAAAAGCCTTCACTCTGACAGAAGATCGGTCTGTGGGAGCGATCGTATTGGAATGTACCAATATGCCACCATTTTCCGAAGACATAAAACAAGCAACTCGCTTGCCTGTCTTTGACGTTGTAGGTCTTGTGAATTTGGTTTATCGCGCAGCACATTCTTCGCTTAGGCAATACTGAGGTGATAGAGATGAAACTGATCAAGCAGCATCCAATATTGCAGTTCTCTCATAGCAGAAGAGTCAAGTTCACTTTCGACGGCAGAGAGATGGAAGGTTTCGAAGGAGAGCCAATTGCTGCCGCATTACATGCCAACGGAGTAAGAATCTTGAGTTATACAGAAAAGCACAAAAGACCTCGAGGATTTTTCTGTGCGATCGGCAAATGCTCCTCATGCTTTGTCATCGTTAATGGAATACCCAACATTCGATCCTGCATTACCCCATTGAAGGAAGGCATGATCGTAGAAACCCAACACGGCAGAGGAGTCTTCAGACAGGAGGCGCAAGAAGATGAAGACTGATCTACTCGTCATTGGGGGTGGACCTGCGGGTCTTTGTGCTGCTCTGGAGGCTGCTTCATTTGGTTGCAAGGTTGTCATTGTTGACGAATCACTGTCTTTGGGAGGACAGTTGATAAAACAGACTCACAAATTCTTCGGCTCAAGTGTTGAATACGCTGGCACTCGCGGCATAGAGATTGCGAAATTCTTGATAGAAGAGGTGAGCAAGAAAGATGGTCAGATTGCAGTTTTCTTGAATACAACTGCGATTGGCTATTACGCAGAGGAAAAGAAGATTGCCTGCATGACCAATGAAGAAAAATTCTTCTCAGTCGAACCAGAAAAAATAGTAGTAGCAACTGGAGCACTTGAAAAATTGATTCCATTTCCAGGAAACGATCTACCAGGTGTCTATGGTGCAGGTGCAGTTCAAACCTTGATGAACGTCTACGGTGTTGTGCCGGGTGAACGGGTCTTAATGGTCGGAGCAGGCAACATAGGATTGATCGTTAGCTACCAGTTGCTGCAAGCGGGGGTTCAAGTTGCAGCAATTGTTGAGTTTGCTCCAAAGATTGGTGGCTACTGGGTTCACGCTGCGAAGATTCGCCGACTCGGTGTTCCCATATATCTGCGCCACACAGTCAAGAGAGCTTTGGGGACGAATCACGTTGAAGGTGCTGTAATTCAAGCGATTAATGAAAAAGGTGAATGGCGCGGTGAGGAAAAGCAAATTGATTGTGATGTCATTTGCTTGGCTGTGGGTTTGAGCCCGAGTTGTGAACTGCTGTGGCAAGCAGGTTGTGAGATGAAATACGTACCAGAACTCTCTGGTTATGTACCAAAGAGAGACGAAACGATGCGCACTACGAATCCGAATATCTGGGTCGCCGGCGATGCTTCAGGTATAGAAGAGGCTTCGAGTGCGATGATTGAAGGTAAGATTGCGGGTTTGTCGGTATCACATTCACTCGCAAAAGTTGACGATACAACTTTCACCCAAAGGCTTGCAAGTTATTGGAAAGAGCTTGCATTGCTTCGAGGTGGTGAAACTGCGAAGAGAGTTAGAGCCGGTATTGAAAAGGTACTATCAAAGAGTTCTCAGAATCAATTTTTTGAATTCGAAAACAACATAAAAGCAAGTGATTACTCTTCACAAAATTCAACAGACCCTGATTTTAGCAGCGGCGTTTTGCCAGAACACATCGTTGAATCTTTCACTCCACCTCACGAACTGTGGAAACACAAAAAAGGTGGACTGGTAATAATCGAGTGTCCTCAATCCATACCATGTGATCCTTGCCACACAAATTGTCCCACAGGTGCAATCCTGCCATTCAGCAATATAAACGATATGCCAAAGATAGACTATTCAAAGTGTTCTGGCTGTGCATTGTGCGTAGCCTCGTGTCCTGGTTTGGCTTGTTTTGTCGCAGACCTTACTCATGGTGAACAGACAGCGATCTTAAAAATACCGTATGAAATGCTTCCTCGTCCACAGGTTGGACAAGAGGTTCTCTGTCTCGACAGAAGAGGTGAGCCACTCACAACAGGAAAGGTCATAAGAGTTCAAGAACCAAAAAAAGATAAAACAGCTGTTGTACATGTGGTTGTACCAAAGAGTCTCGTGATGAAAATCAGAGCTGTGAAGGTGATGGAAAATGGATGAAGAAACAGTAATCTGCAGATGTGAAGAAGTAACGCTAAAACAGATACGAGAGGCAATCAAGTCAGGTCACACGAGTATTGGTGAATTGAAAAGATTGCTTCGTGTAACAATGGGACCGTGCCAAGGACGTGGTTGCAGAGAAATCATTTTGCGAGAGATATCACAGCTCACAAAGATCCCCATAGAGCAGCTTGATGTGGGTAGATTCAGACCACCAACAAAGCCCTTACCAATGGGACTCTTGACACAAGAGGACAGCAGAAAGGAGGGCTGATTCTTATGCACAGACCAAAGGTTGTAGTCGTTGGAGGAGGTTGGGGTGGCTGCGCTGCTGCAGCAGCCGCTGCCAAAGCAGGGGCAGAAGTCGTAATACTCGAGAGAGCAGATATGTTGCTCGGAACCGGGCTGGTTGGAGGAATCTTTAGAAACAATGGCCGCTTCACAGCTGCTGAAGAAATGCTCGAAATGGGCGCAGACATCTTTTCTGTTATGGACAACTGCGTTACTCATACGAATGTTGAGTTTCCAGGCCACAAGCATGCCAGCCTGTACAACGTTTACAAGATTGAACCAGCTATCAAAGAGTACTTGACTAAGCTTGGTGTACAGATCTTTACGAAAGCTCGGGTCATAGACGTGGCAAGAGAGCAAGAAAAGATTTCCTGTGTTGTAGTTGAAGGGTTAGAACCGATCAAGGCAGACGCCTTCGTCGATGCTACTGGCACCTCTGCTGTACCAGGCAACTGTACTAAGTATGGCAACGGTTGTGCCATGTGCATACTCAGATGTCACAGTTTTGGACCAAGGGTTAGTATCACAACAAAGGTTGGGATTGAAGAATGGGTCGGCAAGAAACCAGATGGTAGCGTTGGAGCAATGAGTGGTTCTTGCAAACTGTGCAAAGACTCCATAGACCCAACCATTGTGAAAGAACTCGAAGAAAAAGGGTGCGCGCTTGTTCCTGTACCAATCGAAGTTCGTGAAGAAGAAAAACTCTTGAGCATGAAAGCCTGCCAGCAGTATGCACTCGAGGAATTCATCGAAAATTTGGTGCTGCTCGACACAGGTCCTGTGAAATTGATGACCCCATTTTTCCCACTTGAAAGACTCAGAAAGATCCCAGGAATGGAAAGAGCAAGGTACGAAGATCCAATCGCTGGTGGAAAAGGAAACTCTATGCGTTACTTTGGTTTTGCAAATTGTACACCAGAGCTCCAAGCCATAGGACCTGTCGAGAATCTCTTTTGTGCCGGTGAAAAAGCCGGTGCAATGGTCGGGCACACAGAGGCAATAGTAACAGGTACTCTTGCTGGGCACAATGCAGTTCGAAAGATTTTGAAGGAAAAACTCTTGACGTTACCGAATGAGCTTGCGGTCGGAGATTTTGTGAATTATGTGATAGGTGAAATGAAAAAAGAAGAAGGACGCCAGTACAAGTACACCTTCTCGGGTTCGGTGTACTTCAAGAGAATGAAGGACAAGAACTTGTACACAACAGACATTAGAGAAATAAAAGAAAAAGTGAAAAAAGCCAATCTGAAATCCATTTTCAGTACCACAATTCTGTGAGGGAGGTGGGGTCATGGCAGTACAACTCACGTTGGCTCACTGGCTGTATCTGTTTTTTGTGATCGCAGTCGTCGTGACTATGTTTCTTCGAAAAGACACACCACTGATCTGTCTCATAGGTGCTCTGTGTGTCGGCTGGGCAGTGACGGGGTCTTTCTTGGGAGCAGTTCAGTCTGTCTTCAACGCGATAGTAGTCACAGCAATTGAATTGATGGGTATCGTTGCGGTCATTTCTTTGATGGTTGCTCTTTCAAAGCAGATGGAAAAAAGTGGAGCGGCTGCTGTTCTGATAAGAACCCTCGGAAAGCCCATCAAAGGACCAGCTTCCGCTTTTTGGTTTGTTGGGATAATCACAGCAATTCTTGCCCTCTTCATATGGCCCACTCCTGCCGTTGCATTGATAGGCAGTTTGCTTGTTCCAGTTGCCGTCAGTGCAGGATTGTCGCCTGTGGGAGCTGGTGTGGCGATCGCGATGTTCGCCTATGGAATATCACTGACCACAGACTTTGTAATTCAAGGTGCCCCTACGCTAACAGCTAAGGCGGCAGGTTTGCCGGTTGGAACTGTTATGAGCTCGATGGTTCCATTAATCATCACTTGGGCAGTTATTGCTATTCCTCTAACTTATTACTTCACGATGAAGGCAAATAAGGGATACGATCCAAAGAAAGATATCGAGATCTTTGGAGAGAGTGTCGTTCACAGCAAAGATATCAAGCACAGTTCCTTTGCAAAGGCAGAGGCTACCATCGTGAGCTTGGCTTTTCTCGTTGACATAATTCTGATGCTTGCTTTGAAACTGCGCGGTGGTGATGCAACCGCACTACTCGGTGGTACTGCGGCATTACTCTTGTTAATCTTCACACTTTTACAGTACAAATCTGAAGGTCTTGAGGTTGGTGTCGATTTCCTCAGAGAAGGGTTCATGTTTGGTGTGAAGATCTTCGCACCTGTTTTCGTAATTGCTGCACTTTTCTACATGGGTGGCGGCCCTGCAACACAGATCTTTGGAAGTGCTGGCAAACCATTGTTGTTTGATCTCAGCAACGCTCTGGCTGCGAAGGTTCCATTGAACAGGTTTGCAGTTGCACCAATGCAGGCGATTATAGGTGCAATAACAGGGCTCGATGGTTCTGGCTTTTCTGGATTGCCATTGATGGGAACTCTCGCAGGTGGTCTTGGTACAGCAGCCAGTGTGAAGACTTCTGTTATGGCGGCATTGGGACAGTTGACCGCTGTGAACACCGGTGGAGGAACAATTGTTCCTTGGGCACTCATCGCTGTCGCTGCGGTGTGTAAGACAAAACCTGAAGAGATCGCAAGGAAGAATTTTGTACCAGTTATTCTTGGTTTTGTCGGTGCAACAATAGTGGCGATGATACTCATGTAAGAAAGGGGGGTGATACCCCCCTCTTCCTCCAAGTCATTGCAGCCTTTGAAGGGAGGATTAAGATGAAGAAGATCAAAGTTGTGATCGTTGGTATGGGCAACGTTGGTCATGCGGTTTTTGATGCAATCTGCCAAAGTGAAGATATGCAATTGGTTGGTATAATTGAAGTTTCACAGAGAATTGAAGCTATTAAGAAAGTGTTCAAAGAAATTCCTGTCGCGGACGATGTTGAGAAAATTGACAAGCCCGATGTAGCCATCTTGGCGATAGACAGCAGAGCTGTGCCAAGTGTAGCACCTACTTATCTAAGAAATGGTATAAACACAGTCGATGCGTACGATATACACGGTGCCGAAGGTGCGATGAGACTCAAAGATGACCTTCAGAAAATTGCAAAGGAAAACAATGCTGTATCAATCATTTCAGCGGGCTGGGATCCTGGAACTGATTCGCTTGTTCGAGCGATCTTTGAAGTAATAGCACCAAGGGGTATCACATGGACAAACTTTGGACCTGGCATGAGCATGGGACACACAGTTGCAGTAAAGCGTATACCTGGCGTGAAAGATGCCATCTCAATAACATGTCCAAAAGGTATGGGTATGCACTCAAGGCTTGTTTATGTTCAATTGCAAGAAGGATATGATTTTGCGGACGTTGCAAAAAAGATAGCTGAAGACCCCTACTTCTGCCATGACGAACTTTACGTAAATCAAATCGACGATGTACAAAAACTGATTGACATGGGGCACAGTGTCAAGATCGAGCGCAAAGGTACTTCAGCTAAGGCATGCAATCAAAGAATGGAGTTTCACATGTGGGTGAATAACCCAGCTGCAACGGCACAGGTGATGGTTGCTGCAGCAAGAGCTACTGTAAGGCAAAAACCCGGTTGCTACACGCTTTTGGAAATTCCAGTCTTGGACTTCCTTGCCGGTGATAAACGCGAACTCTTGTGCAGGTTGCTGTAAATTTAGAGGTGAATTATGAGAGTGCCATTTTACAAAATGAATGGAGCTGGAAATGATTTCATAATCATAGACAACAGGGAAAAGATCCTGGCTGCTTACGATTTGAGCCACTTTGTGAAGATGGTTTGCAGAAGGAGAAAATCAGTCGGTGCAGATGGTTTGATGGTTTTGGAAAGTTCAGAAAAGACAGATTTCAAGATGAGATATTTTAATTCAGATGGCAGCGAAGGTGAAATGTGTGGTAACGGTGCCAGATGCATTGCAAAGTTTGCTTATATTCTGGGTGTATCAAAAGAAGAAATGCAGTTCGAAACTCTCTCTGGTATACACAAAGCGCAGATAATAGATGAAGACGTCAGAGTAAACTTCCCAGATCTAAAGACAGATGAATTTAGATTGCATCAGCATCACGACTTTGGTTTTGGTAAGATCGAATACCATCATGTGACAGTAGGTGTGCCGCACACAGTCATTTATCGAGAAGATGTCGAGACGCTCGACGATAATACGATAAGAGATCTTGGGAGAAAGATAAGATATTGCTTAGATCTCTTCCCAAGAGGAACGAACGTGAATTTTGTGAAAGTTACTGACAAAAACAAGATAGTTATTAGAACTTACGAAAGAGGTGTGGAAGACGAAACTCTTGCCTGTGGAACTGGATCGATAGCTTCGTCTATTGTCTCATCGATAATCTTTGGGCTTGAAGTTCCAATAGTAGTTCATGCAAGAGGTGGAATCCTGAAGGTCGGCTTTGAAAAAATCGGTACTGATCTGAAGAACATCTTTCTACAAGGTGATGCTCGTGTTGTTGCACAAGGTCACATATTGCCAGACGCGCTAAAAGAGTGAGGTGATCTGATGCTGGAAAAACACATAATAGACGCGGTTGATCTTGAAACGACTTTGCTTGCTGAAAGTGAGCAAAAAGCTCGAGAGATTGGAATTGGCATTATGAAATCCTTTGGTTTCAAAGATGTCGATGTAGTGTTCGTTGAACACAATGGTTTTGCAGCAAGAATAAGACTCAGAGCTTATGTCTACAGACCAGGTGACAAATACAGCTGGGCAAGTGTAGGTGATGAGAGATGAAGATACTCTTGGTCCCGCTCGATCCCGTTCACGACGTTGCCGTAAAAATGCTCAACAGAGAGTTCTCCCAA
This sequence comes from Pseudothermotoga sp., assembly GCA_037478695.1. GTDB lineage: Bacteria > Thermotogota > Thermotogae > Thermotogales > DSM-5069 > Pseudothermotoga_B. The sequence continues at coordinate 3,254 of JBBFME010000053.1, read as the reverse complement.
AGAGGTCATCAGACTATCTTGTTGCCACCAGATATGAAGATAGAAGAAATAGTTCAAATATGTCAAAGAGAGACACCAGATTACATAATGGTCAGTAGAACACTTGGATACAATACAGCTGAGTTGTTGGGAAGATTCATAGACCTGATAGACGCAGCAGGACTGCGAAGAAAGTGCAAGGTTGTCGTTGGAGGCAAGGCGATCACCAAGGAACTTGCTGCAGAACTTGGCTACGATGCCGGCTTTGGTGAAAAGACTCGCTGGGAAGAAGTTGTTGCCTTTGTCGAGGGTAGAGAAATCTCAGCCGAGGGTAAAACGGTGGAAAAATTCAAAAAGGAAATCACACGCGGTTACAGTTATGAAATCAAAGACAGCGCCTTCAGAGAGCTTCTTGAAAAAATAGCTGGCCAGATAATCGAATGGGCAAATCAAAGAACGAGTCCAGGTGTTGAAAGGGCAAAGATCAGGGAAAGAATTCTAAAAGGTGAAGATCTTCTTGATGAGTACACAGAGCTCTGTGATGATTTAGTTCGCTCTTACTACAAAGAGAAAGTTATTCCCAAACACGTGAGGTTGATAACACAAGAAGAAATCAAAAGACTGAAAGAACTTCTAAGCAAGAGTTCTTACTCACCAAGAGTTCTGAGGCATTCGACAGACAAACCCTTAGTCTTTGTTCAGTACGGTACAGGTTGCCCATTCATGGATGCGATGCACATAAAAGTCAGCGAAGCTTGGGGCGCCGACGGTGTTCTGCACTTTGATCCTTCGTGGGGTGCAAGGTGTGAAGGCTTGCTGGAAGGTTTACTCGCGCATGAAGAAGACGGCTCGATCATTACTCTGGAGAACCTAAAGCTCATAAAATCTGCTCTTGGCGAGTCAACACTCTGGTGTGTACGTGCACACAGAGGGGTTAATACACCCGAAATCGTCTTGCTCGCACACGAAGCTGGAGCAGATTTGACGAAGATAAACATGGTCTATGGATCTCTCAACGGTGGCAGCGATCCAGAAAGATTAACTGTCGATGGTGTCTACGCAATAAAACTTGCAGCAAAGTTCAACATGCCTTTTGACCTGCCAACCAACGAAGAACTCGGAGGAGTTCCGGCACACAAGGCATTCGCAGGAATGCTCGCCGTTGCCTATTTGGGAGTTAAGTTGGGGGCAAAACCGATCTTGAAGCCTTTATTCTGTTATTCACCCGACGCAATCATAAACAAATACATGGAAGACAACTACATAGATTACAATGTGGGTAAAGTCATTGCCTTGAGAGAGATAATCGATGCACCCATATGGCCTGGAGAACCGATAGGGTTCATGACTCACACAGAAGACAGAGTTCAATCTGCTATGACTACAGCACTCCACGCAGCACTGGGAAAATCACTGGAACTGGACGCAATAACCGTTTCTTCAACCGACGAAGCTTATGCAAGAGGCGCAATAACAACCTCTGCAAGAATAGACAGCCTTAGGGCTATTGCTGATGCCTTCAGATTTTTCGGCAGAGCGAAGATAGAACCAACAAAACAAGCCTATGAATACGCCAAGATGATAAAAGAAGGAATCTATCAAACACTGCAGAGAGTTGCTGAACGTGGTGATTTTGTTGCCTCTTTGTACGAAGGTCTCTTTGGTACAAAAGAAGAAGGAGCAAACCCTGGTAGGGCTGGCAGAGGCACGGTGAGAAAATGCTGACGATTGGAATCCTTGGAACAGCAAAGAACACTGGCAAGACTACGGCTTTGAACGCTGTCATAAAGTGTTTGAACGGCAAAAAAATAGCACTCACGAGCATAGGTTTTGATGGAGAAGACCTCGATCATGTGACCGGTCTACCAAAACCTAAGGTAGTCGTCGATGAGGGAACCGTCGTGATTACCAGTACACAGGCAGCGCGTCACTCGACGGCGAAACTTGAATTACTTGAAGAACTTCCTATGAAAACTCCCCTGGGAAAGATTTCTGTTTACAGAGTGAAGCAGCTCGGCACGGTTGTGCTTGTTGGTCCGAATTCAAGCGATGATCTTTTCGACGTCATAAAAAGGGTTCAACAATACAAGATTGACCTGTTAATAGTCGATGGTGCAATAAACAGAATGGTACCTTTTCAGTTTGTCGATCGCGTGATCATCGCAACTGGTGCGGCAAGAACAACAAATTTGGACGAACTCATTCTTGAAGCGAAGGTCATGGTTAAAGCCTTCCGACTGCCGAAAGAGGATAACAACAGAATCAACCTCTCTGGAATGGTCACCATCGACAGATTACAGATGCATTCTCGCGATGCTGTATTGGTGGAATCGCCAATCCATCTGATCCTCGCGGACAATTACAAGAGATTAGAGCAGCTTTTAGAAGAGATGGACATAGCAGTAGTTCGAAAACCACAGTTGATTTGTGTCACGGTAAACCCCTGCTATCCTGAACGACGTGTTGAAGGCTATGAACTTGCAAAACTGGACATCTCTCAGGTGGTGGAAAGACTGAAAAGAGAGCTTGACATAGTCTGTATAGACGTGAACAAAGAAGAAAATCAACTGTGTGAAGTTCTTTCAAAGTGGTGTGAATGAAGAGCATCTACGATCTCCCAACGCCAGCATTTCTCGCTGATGTCGATGTGATGGTAGAGAATATAAAAGAAATGGCAAAACTCTGTGAGCAACACGGTAAAGAACTCTGGCCTATGGTAAAGACTCACAAGAGTGTTGCTATTGCAAAACTTCAACACGAACACGGTGCAAAGGGTTTCCTGGTTGGTACGATCTGCGAAGCAGAAAGATTGGTCGAAAACGGTTTTGAAAAGATCATGCTCGCATACCCTTTAGCAAACCCAAGAAACATCGAGCGAGTTATTTCACTAGCAAAGAAGGCACAGATCATACTGTGTTTCGATAACTGTGATTCTGCAGAAATGGTGAACAAGCTGTCTAAAGGAACAATATTAGAGTACTTGGTTAAGATAGATAGCGGGCTTCACAGATTCGGTGTCCCACCGTACGAATCTGCGAATTTAGTTGATCGTTTGCACAGATTCAGGAATTTTTTCTTCAGAGGCATTGCCACTCACCCGGGTCATGCGTACACCAAAAGAGATATAGAAGAACTCAAAGAGGTGGCAAAGCAAGAGTGTAGATCAATGGCAGACGCAAGAGAAAATCTTCAAGCCAGTGGTTATGAACCACAAACAGTCGCGACTGGCTGTACACCCACGGTCAGATTCATTCTATCGTGCACAGATGTTAACA
>JBBFME010000052.1:0-13145 GCA_037478695.1 Pseudothermotoga sp. | reverse complement strand
CACCTATTGGAAAGATGGAAAATTGGTATTGGCTGAAAACGATGCTGGAGAAGTTCTTTTTAGTTTTCCAGAGGATATGAAAAAAGTAGCGCACCAATTCATCGACCTGTTCGGTGGTTCCAATCTGAAAACCACCACTTTTGCACAGTCTTTTTCAAAAGAAGAACTTTTCACCTTCTTCGCGCTCGTCGATCTTTGCAGAAAAGACACCCTACAAGCTTACCTAAAAGGAACTTCTCCGACAGAAACTTTCACACTCGAGCAGACAGCTCAACAGATCGAAAAGCCTCTCAAGACAGATTTTGTCTCTATTCTCAAGAGCAATTACAAGCAAGTTCCACCGTTTGATTTGAAACAGTCACTCACTAAGCTTCAAGAGAAAGGCCTGATAGAGATGAAAGATTCCATAAAACTTTCGCAGATCACACAGCTCGTAGCACGCAACATGCTTTTGGTTCACTCTATAACGCTCGCTGAAGTTTTCAATCTGAAAGAAAACACTCTTGCTGTTTTAAGCCTTGTCTTTCTGAACTGTTCTGTCTACGATACATTGAGATTCCAATTCTTGGAAAAAGAAGTTCTCGTGAGCACAGTCTCTGCGAGAGATGAAATTCAAGAATTAGAATTGGCGATGAACTGTCCAGATATCACTTCAAGGTAGGTGGTCTCTTTGAAAGAGAGTATCTTGAAGTTCAGCAAGGCCAAAGGGTTTATCAGAATACTGTCTTTCGCAATCTTTGGGCTGGTTGCCTTTTCAAAACCTGCAAGAGAGATTGATCTTTTGAATGTGCTTTTGAGTGTTGCTATGGGCTTGTTCTTTGGAGGGCTGTACCACTTCTTTTTGCTCACCTTCATGAAACCTTTCAACAGAGACTTGAAAGAGAAATACGGCAAAAAAACTGTCAAAAGGGCTGCTCAGACAGGTATGGCTTATCTTTTTCCATTCGCAGCAGTTTCGTTTGTCTCCAGATTCGTTCTTGGCTGGTCTTTGGTTACACCGCTTCTTTCGAGTGCGTTAGTTGTGTGTGCATTTGCCGCCGCGAGCTATGTGAACATGCTCAAAGAAAAACCGCGCGCCGCGAACATGGTTGTCGCTTTCTTGATTGGCTCAATCTCCGCAACTCTGTGGATTTATTATTCTGCTTTTGCATCGAGGCTGCCCATGTACGCAGAGGGTGGCATAAGGCTTTTGTACCTCTTTTTGACGGGTGTTTTCAAAATCTGAAATTGATTTTTGACAAATAACTTCTGTGTGATAAAATAGAAAAAACCACCAAGGGGCATGATGTGATTGAACAGTCGCTGATTGTGGAAAATTTTCTGCTTCCTCACTCAGATTTTCCCCTGTTCAATCTTTCTTTTGTTTTCTTGTTCTATGGTATAGGAACATTCAACTATTTCAAAGGAGGCGAAAGCCATGAGAAAATGGCTTCTTTTGCTGGCAGGTTTGTCAGTGCTTTTGCTGTTCAATTGTGCTGCACCGCCTGGCGGTGGTGATACTTCAAACACCTACGACATTCAAGGCACTGTGAAGCTTTGGGACAACACGCCACTCTCAGATGTAACGATCACGGCAGGCACAAAGACAGCCACAAGCGATACTGATGGAAACTGGTCGATCAGTGGTTTGACGGGAACAGTGACTGTGAGTGCACAGAAAAACGACTACTACATTGTCGTTGCTGGTACTGTGAATCCTTCGAAGAGTGTTTCGAACGCTTCAACGATCAATTTCACAGCTTATTCTGAGACAGAAGAAATGGCAGGAGGCCTTGGTACAAAGGACAGCCCATTCATCATAGTCAACGTCGAACAACTCAACGCCATCAGATCGTTGGACCAATCGGTGGTCTGGTATTACAAACAGATCAGAGATCTTGATCTGAACGATCTGAAAAGCAAAGTTGGTGTTATAGAAGAGAACTGGAAACCCATAATTGGCAGTGGTAGTGAGCCTTTCATCGGCAGTTACGATGGTAGCGGCTTTTCGATAAAGAATATGGTAGTTACCAGCGGTGCCACTCCTTCGAGCGACAGCTCTCAGTATTCAGGGTTTTTTGTATACCTTTTAGAGGCAACTGTGACAAATCTTGTTTTTGAAAATGCGACCGTTGACAATCCAGATGCCTTCAATGCCGGCATACTCGCCGGAAGGATTGACAACAGCTACATAGAAAATGTGAGGATAATAAGCTCAAGAGTTTCACAGGGATCTTACATGGGTGGGTTTACTGGGTATACAAGCTTCTCCAGCTTTGAAAACTGTTCTGTACAAGTGACACTCGACTCGCTGGAGGATAATCCTTCGCGTTTCGTCGGTGGATTTGTCGGTTATGCGAGTTACTCAAGTTTCAGCAATTGTTCTGTGCAAGATAGTGCGATAACTGGCAAAGTTAATGAAATAATAGGTGGCTTTGTCGGCAATTCAGACACCAGTGTTTTTGAAGATTGCAGTTTTGGAGGCACAGTAGAAGATGCCACGGCAACGTACGTTGGTGGATTCGTCGGAGTTGCTGATATTGGGTCAGATACGCAGGATATTTCCTATTTCAGGGATTGCACTGTTTCAGGTTTTATAAGCGCTGAAAGAAACACATCTGTGATGAATGAGCTCACTATAGGAGGGTTCGTAGGCAATGCCTCTGGAGCGAAGCAGATTTCTTTCGAAGGCTGCATCGTGCAAGCAGACATAGAAATTCCGCACAGCGGTTTTGTAGCCGGTGGATTTTTCGGTAAGGCTATAACTCTGCACAGAATTTACCAATGTGGCTTCGAAGGTTCGATCACAGGTAACGACGAAGAATTTCCAATCATAGGTGGTTTTGGTGGTTTTGTGTCCAATACTTCCCCCGGTATGAACATAGAAGAGTGCTACACGAAGTTTGAAATATACCGCGATACCATTCAAAATGTTGCAGGTTTTGTAACAATGGGCGATGGTGACATGTTGGCAATCACTAACTGCTATGCAAAAGGTACGATTTCGAGTGTGAAAGTCACACCGACTGGTCCTGCTGGTTTTGCTTGGGTGAACACAGCAGAGAAAGCTCCGGATATTTCTCAAAGCTATGCAACTGTTTCCGGCGTAGACTATGGGTTTTTGTTCAATTACAGTTACGGCAGCCTCAGTGAAATTCAAACTCCATACTGTTTCTGGGACAAAGACATAGCTGGGACACTCAACGATTTCTCCACAGCTCAAGAGAAGACGACCAGTGAGATGAAACAGCAAAGCACTTACACTAATTGGGACTTCACTAACGTTTGGCGAATGAACCCAAGCAAAAACGATGGCTATCCATACTTAGCTTGGGAAGATGAAAATTAGAGTTATCTCGTAGAAGAGAACTGCCAAAGATCTTGTGAGGTCTTTGGCAGTTTTTTGTTATAGTACAGGTGATGGAGGTGTTCTTTTGGAATACTCTTTTAAGCCACTACGCAGAAAAGATCGCGCGATAGATGAAGCAGAAGCTTTGAAGATTCTTTCAGAGTCCGAGTATGGTGTGCTTTGCACTTTTGATGGTTTTTATCCATATGGAATACCTGTGAACTATGTCTATGAAGATGGCTTTATATACATTCACTCTGCAAAAGAGGGGCACAAGATAGAGTGCATAAAGAAGCTTGATAGAGTTTGTTTTGTTGTCGTTGGTGATTGTCAAGTTATTCCACAAGAGTTTTCCACAAGATATGAAAGTGTAGTTGTCTTTGGAAAGGCAAGAGTTTTGTTTGGAGAACAAGCCGCTGAGCCTCTTAGAAAGATAGCAAAAAAGTACAGCTCTGAGTATTTACAAGAAGCAGAAAAAATCATAGAAGAATCCCTCCAAAGTGTTGCCGTCATAGAGATACAGATTGAACACATCCAAGGAAAGGCAAGACGGTGATCCGCAGATTGAATTTCCCACTCAATTGACTTCCAATCTATCTCAACCTGAAAATTAGGAGTATCTCACACCTGTACAGAAAAATTTTACAGGAGGGCAGTGTTTGGCAGAAAAGAAAGAGCGAAAGAAAGGCAGAATGAAAGCCTTTCTGAGAATTCTTTTAATAGCCATACTGATTGGCTTTACGGTGCTCGTATATGGTTATTTTGCATTCGAATACAACAGATTGAAGGGTTTTTCCTTCAATCCCATACAAGATTGGAGAAGCTATATCGCCTTTCTCATGTCAAAGATTCCTTATGTGAACAAGTACGTGAAATATGAACCACTGCAGGTACTCACCGCACAAGAGTACTTTGAGGAGATATCGAAGAGCGCTGCTTTGAGGGCTCAGCAGATACTCGACGAAGCGAGAAAGACCATGGCTCAGGCGCAAGACCAACTCAAGGTAGTCGAGGCAGAGAGACAAACGGTTTTGAAGATGAGAAAGGAATGGGAAGATAAAATGCTTCAAGTGGAAGCGGCGTTGAAAAGGCTTCAAAGTCCAGAAGACATTAAGAAAATAAGTGAAACGATCTCAAGCGCAGATCCAGCAGCGATGGCGGTGGTTCTTGCCAGCGATGAGTACTCTGTGGACTCGATTGCCGCCGCGCTCGTCTATCTTTCATCTGATCTGAGGGCTGATCTGCTCAGCGAACTTGGAAAGATCAACGCGGCAAAGGCAGCACAGGTGATGAACAAAATTGCGTCTGTGGAGAATATCATCGGTGATCTGATAGAAAAGGAAAAACAGCTCGAAGAAAGACAAAGACAGCTCGTCAGTGAACTGTCTTCTCTGATCGATGCAAGGTTGATCAGAGATCTTGCTGTTCAATCTCTGAAAGATTTCACGAACGATGAAATTCTTAAGATGATCGACTCACTTTCACTCGATGAAAATTCTGTTATGGTAATGCTCTCTTTTCTGAGTGCAGAAAGATCTAAGGAAATCTTGAAACAGATCAAAGAACAAAAGCCCTTGCTCTTTCAAAAGCTCGTGCTCAAGGGGGTGAGTCTATAACAACCCAACCTGTTTCAAACAGTGATTTTTCTGAGCAAAAAGCAGTCAAATCATCTTCGAGTGTGCCTTTTGCAGTCATTCTCCAATTGGTCAAATCAAAGGCTCAGAATGGGCAGTTGCCATCTGTCAATTTTGTAAAGGTTGAAAACAACTCAAATCAACAACAAACTCAATCTAATTCAGTTCAAGAAAAGGTGAGCAAAAATGTTGAGATCAACAGCGATATAAAACAAAAGGCAACAGAAACCTTGCAGGTTCAACAGAAAAATCTTCCAAATCAAGAGACTGTGAGTCTTATAAACCAAGAAAAGAGAGAAGAAGAGACTGCTGAACTCTTAGACAAAAAGGCCTTTGTTGATGGAACTGTGAAACAACAAGATCAAAAGCCACAAGAAGTGCAAAAACAGATTGTCGAACTACCCACAACGAAAAAAGAGTTTGTCAAAGCAAGTGAAGGTGAAAGCAAAGATCAAAACTTCGTACAGAAAAGCCCTTCGCAGAGTACACAGGTTGAATCTAAAAAAACAAGTAGTTCCATCACAGACACCGCACAGAATCAACAGAAGACTGTAGATCAAAGAATCACTGATAGATCTTTTCAAACAGTTGAGCAAATAAAAGCTCCTACAACAATTCAATCTGAAAAGAACACCTCAGTGGCTTCTCAAAAGATCGAGCAAGAAAAGATCGTTGATCAAAGCGATAAAACCAATTCGATCTCAAAAAATCTTTTGAATGCCATAAACACAACAGATCAAAAAACTACTCAGAGTAGTTCAAACACACAGAATTTCTCGGTGAAAGAGGCAACAATTGTTCAAGAAAAGACGCTTCAGGATACTCCGTTGAGTGTTGTTCAAGAAAAAGTCTCTCAAAGCACCTCAGTGAATGTGGAAACAATGAACGTACAGTACAGCGTCCTTACGAAAGAAGACGTCAGGAAAACCGAATTTGTGAACGGTGTGAAAAATGCCGCTCAGTCATTCAAGACCTCTGAGAACAACGCACAGAAGATCGTTCAAGAGAATTTTGCAAAAGCACAGCCACAGATAACTAACCTTGAGACCTCTGAGAAAACAGATATGCCAAAGGCAATCAATACAGAACAGTATCAAGGAGAAGTGAAAAAGCTTGATCTTAAGAAAACTTTGAACACGACTTCAGATAAAGAAACTGCTACGCAAAACGCTACGAAAAACACTATCAACGCGCAGAAAGCCATCGATATACCTTTGCAAGGCCAACAAAGACTTGTGCTCAGCAGAGAAATTGTTGAATATCTGATCAGCCAACCACAAAATGCTTCGCAGGTAATTCAGGGTGTAAAGGAAAAAGTGTCTTCAGCTTCAAAACAGAGTGGAATACTTGCACAGAACATAGTTTCAAACAAATCATCTTATGAGCAAACTGTTGAACAAACCCAACAAAGTGGACTCACCTTCAAGCAAGCTCAAGTCGTTGTGAAAAATGCGATCTTGCAGATTCAAGACAGCACTAATGAGTTCAGCCAGTTCAAACAGATAAAAAGAGAGATCCCAGATCAGTTGAAGACATCACAACCCATCAAGATAGAAAACTTCAAGCTCGAGATCGCAAGAGATTTGAAAAAAGAGACACCACAGATAATCGAACAACCACGAAATGAAAAGCTCGAACAGACAGAACATCTCAGAGAATTACTCAACAACAGGAGTGCTCGAAAGACCTACGAAGCAGAGCACCAGCAAACGACTCAGACCCAACAAGAGTTCAGAAAAGACATAGATTCGATCGTGGTTAGATTAGAGCAACAAGAAAGAGCTTCAAATCTCCAAACGATCGTTGACGCGATAAAACAGATGCACAACACGACAACTGAGAAAGCTGTAGTCGATCTATCACCACCAAATCTTGGAAAACTTGAAATAGAGTTGGTCAAGCAGCAGGAAAAGTTAGTCATAACCTTCAAGGTTGTCACAGACGACGCAAAAGAGATGCTCGAAAAGAGCTCAAAAGATCTGATTTCAAGATTGAACACACTCGGTTTCAAAGTCGAACAGGTTGAGGTCAAGACGCTGCCAAAGACCGAGGAAGATTATTTGAACAGAGATCAGCAAGAGCAAGAACAAAATCACGAGAAAAGGCACAAAAGGCAGCAGGAGGAGGTGAAAGAAGATGATCAGCGCGATTGATTATTCCTACAGTACCTATTCGGCGACGCAACAAAGAAAGGCAAGCAACACACTTGACAAAGATGCCTTTTTGCTTTTGCTCATCACGCAGCTGAAAAATCAAAATCCGCTCGAACCGATGGACAACAAAGATTTCATCGCCCAGCTCACGCAGTTCTCCACGCTTGAACAGATAACAAATATGACCAAGTCAATACAAGATTTCCTGACACTGCAAGAAGGTGCGTTGCAAGCACAAGCGGCATCTTTGATTGGGAAGTATGCAGTTGTGCAGGTTAATCAGATATCTGTGAGTAATGGTACGGCAGAGAGCATTGTTTTTGAATTGGATGAAGCAGCTCCTGTGGTTCTGAGAATTTACGATTCAAACGGAAATCTTGTGAAAGAAGCGACATCAAACTCTCTTGATGCAGGAACTCATGCCTACGTGTGGGATGCAAGAGACAACAGTGGCTTGCCAGTTTCAGATGGTACCTACACCTATACCGTTTCAAAGATCAACTCAGATGGCAGTGAAACGGAGATAGGTGGTGTCGAAGGAGGTAAGATAACCTCTGTGAAGTTCAAGGGCAATCAGATCTATGTTTACGTGAATGGTAAAGAGTATCCTCTTGCTTCTATCATCGAGATTATGGAGGAGGGTGATAACACATGATGCGCTCTATGTTCAGTGGCGTTGCCGGAATGAGAAACTTTCAGTACGAAATCGATGTGGTTGGCAACAACATAGCAAACGTGAACACCGTAGGATTTAAAGGCTCTCGTGTGACCTTCCAAACAGCCTTGTCTCAAACTTTGAAGGCCGCAAGAAGCGCTCAAAACAACATAGGTGGCACGAACGCAGTTCAAATTGGACTTGGCTCTCAGCTCGCCACAATCGACAAGATAATGACTCAAGGATCTTTCGAAAACACCGGAAATGGGACAGATCTTGCGATCGAAGGAGATGGCTTCTTCGTACTGAGTAACGGTAGTCAGTACTTCTATACCCGAGCAGGTGCGTTGACTGTCGATGCGAACGGTACGCTCATACAGAGTTCCACAGGCCTCAAGGTTCAAGGCTGGAGGGCAATACAAGATCCAACCACCGGTACAAGATATGTTGATCCAAATCAACCCATAGGCGATATAACGATTAGCGCGGGCATGACAATGCCGGCGAATGCGACTACCGCAGCGACGATTGCAGGGAACCTGAACTCAAGAGTTGGTCCAATACCGTTTTCGATGAATGTCACTGATACTACAACCAACACCGATTACACGGTGAGATTTGTCTTTTCAAGAACATCGGCAGATTTTGTAAGGCAGACTGATCCGTTCTCTAACTCGCAGAGTTACACTTGGGACATGTACACAGAGGATGGAACAGTGGGCGCAGTGGGATTCATCGTCTTGAATGAATTTGGTAGGGTGGAGAGTTCGGGGACTGCTTTCAGGTCTAACGCGGCTGCCAATGATAACCAGTTAACTCAAACTGATTTTACTGGACTTCCTACTTTAGCAGATGGTAACTATTACACAGTCGTAAAGAACGAGAATGGGGATATAGTCTATGAAGGTGATGTTACAATCACTGGTGGGAATTTCACAATAAGTGATACGGACATAGATGCTGGAGAAAGATACTTCGTCATCTTTGGGAATGCAAGTGCTGGAGATGAAATCGCAATCGCTGGTGATGCGACAATTTCCATACCAACGGCAGGTGAGCCACGCTTTTATGAGTCAGACAATCCTTCCAATTTCTCGGTTTTACAGTACGAGAGTCCAAAATACGTAACGGCAGTTCAAATGTACGATTCACTTGGTAATCCTTACTCGGTCTACTTTGAGTTCACGAGAATTGGTCGGTTTGGCAACATGCAGAATGCGTGGCTTTGGAGGGCTTATACATCAAGCGGTGAGCCAATAAGCTATATCGACGCAAGTGGAAGTGACAACGATGGAACTAATCCATATGTCGGTGGAATCATAAACTTCAACGAGTCTGGTAGAATCAGCGGTATGTACGGCGTCACTTGGGATGGTGCAACTCTTGACGTTGGTAGTAATGAATTGAGAACTATAAAGTTTGACGCAGCGCATATGGGCGATAGTACCGTTCAGGCGACGATTGATTTCACCTCTTTGACTCAGTTCGCGGGCAGTAACTCAGCGGCTTTCAACTATCAAAATGGTAATGCGCTTGGAACATTGCAGTCTTTTGCGATAAATGAGAACGGCGAAATCATCGGTACATTCACCAACGGTTTGACAGATATTTTAGGGCAGATAGCCTTGGCTGTCTTCAACAACCCGGCTGGCTTGAACGATGTTGGTAACTCTCTGTACGTGGTATCTCCAAACAGTGGGCTTGCCCAAATAGGAACTGCGGGAAGTGGTGGAAGAGGTACGTTGATACCGGGAGCACTCGAGATGTCAAATGTTGATTTGGCAGAAGAGTTCACTAAGATGATCATCGCTCAGCGTGGTTTTCAAGCCAACGCAAGGGTCATAACAACGGCGGATACCATTTTGGGTGAACTTGTTGCCTTGAGGAGATAAGGTGAAGTTAGATGATATGGCTGACACATCTGCGTGGTAAACAGTTTGTTTTGAACGCGGAGATGATCGAGTCGATTGAGGCGCTGCCCGACACTACCATTACACTCTTCAACGGCAGAAAGTACATCGTTCAAGAGCGAGTCGAAGAGGTCGTCTCAAAGGTGATAGAATACAAAAAGCAGGCATATCCGATGCTCGATCTTTTGAAATACTTGCCTCGGCAGTAGGTAGGTGGTTAGATGGATATATCAACGATTTTGGGAATTGGTTTGGCCTTTGGCATGATAGTTTTTGGTATCATTTCAAACCAGTCGTCGTTGATGACCTATTACAACTTGCCATCGCTTTTCATAACAGTTGGTGGTGCCTTAGCTTCGACGATCGCCTCTCACCCGAAAGAGAAGAGTTTTAAGATCATTCAGGTTATGTTGTCAACGATCAAGGAACCAAAGGTAGACAACATAGGACTTGTGAGAACTCTTGTCTCTTTTTCTGAAAAGGCAAGGCGCGAAGGTTTGTTGTCTTTGGAAGAGAATTTGAACGACATCGATGATCCATTCATGAAGAAGGCCGTTCAGTTGGTGATAGACGGAACCGATCCTGATATTCTGAAAAGCATGATGGAAACAGAGATGGATTTGATTGAAGAAGATCTTGCAGCTGAGAAAGCTTTGATGGACTCTGCCGGAGCCTTTGCACCAGCCTATGGGATGATCGGAACACTCATAGGCTTGATAGCGATGTTGAAGACCTTGAACAACCCAGAGACGCTTGGACCTGGTATGTCTGTAGCATTGATCACCACATTCTATGGTTCGATACTCTCCAACAGCGTCTTTCTGCCTATGGGAGAAAAGATAGGTCGAAGGGTTACCAAGATACTCAGGCAGAAACAGATGATACTCGAAGGTGTTCTTTCGATTCAGGCTGGAGAAAACCCAAGAGTCTTGGAAGAGAAACTCAAATCGTTCTTGAACATTCAAGAGAAGGCAGCCTATGAAGCAGCTACTCAGGAGGCAACAGCTTAATGCCGAGGAAAAAGAAACAGCCCGAGGCACCAAAGGGTAGTTGGCTCACAACCTATGGTGATATGGTGACACTGCTGCTCACTTTCTTTGTCTTGCTGTTTTCTATGGCAACGATAAGCCCAGGGAAGTTTCAACAGGTGGTTGTTGGATTGAGATCTGCCTTGACGGGAATGCCTCCGAGTATTCTAACAGGTGGCAAGAGTTTGGCTGAAGAACCTTTGATAACCTCGCGAAGAGGTGTGTATCAAGAGCTGATGAGGATTGCCGAGGAGTACAAAGGCAAGGTAACGATAGAGGAAAGAGACGAAGGAACGGTTATCATAATGCAAGATATGGCTTTTTTCATCCCTGGCAGTGCGAAGTTGACGGTGGAAGCAAAGGAATTACTCGGCAAAATAGGATCGATCGTGATTGAGCATACGACGAATGTTCTTCAAGTCTTTGGCTATGCAGATGATCAGCCAGTGCCAGAAGATTCCATCTACGCTTCGAATTGGCATCTGAGTGCTGCGAGGGCTTCGAGCGTTGTACAGTTTTTCACAGAAGAACTCAAGAAGCGTAGATCCATAGAGAGATTAGCGGATATCAGAGCAGGTAGGTTTGATCCAGAGTATTTCTACGATCAGCAGAGGTTCTACCCTATAGGAATGGGAGATTGGACGATAAGAAAAGAAATAGACGCACTTCAGAAATACATAGATTCAGAAAAACAACTGGCCACTTTGAAGTATCAACAGAACGAGATAGACCAAACGACGTACAACGGCACGTTGAATCGACTGAACAACGAGTACTATTCACTCTTGACATTGTTGAGGAATCGATTCAGAAGGATTGATATACTCATAAAGAGAGAAAGTGCAAAGTAGGTGGTTGAATGGCAGATGAAGAAAAGAAGAAAAAAGGTATCAGCGGTCTGTTGATGATGATCTTGGTACCCGCTGTGGTTGCAGTAGGCGCAACGGTGGCTACCGTTATGCTCTTAGGGACGAATTTAACGCCGAAGAAAGAACAACAAACAGTTATCACCCCTGTCGAAATAAAGGCCGTTGTCATACAATCAGGTACCTACACTACCTTTATGCTAAAAGGAGGAAAAGAGGTAGCTGTTATAGATTCACTTAGCTTTACTGTTGCAAGTGATGCGTGTAGAGCTGCTATAGCAAACAAGAACGATGAGATAATGGATGGTTTGATGTTGATCTTCTTGAGCAAAGAGAAATCAGAGCTCAATACAGCTGCTGGCATAGAACTTTTGAAAAAACAGATAAGGTCAATGGTGAACGAAGTAACAGGTTTTACAGGAGATAGAGAAAGATTAGGTGTTGTGGGAGTTTATCTGTACATAAAAGCCATCAGTTCCGTTGAATGAGGGGTGATGGCGTGGCTGATGTACTCAGTCAGGAAGAAATAGACAGGCTTTTACAAGCTGTAAGCACCGGCGAGGTTTCAATCGAAGAGATCAAAAAGGAAGAAACCAAGAAGGTAAAACCTTATGATTTCAGAAGACCCAGCAAGTTCTCGAAAGAGCACATAAGGGTCTTCGATATGATTCATGAAAACTTCGCAAGGTCTGTTTCGACGTACCTTTCAGGAAGGGTTCGCACCTTCACAAATATCAATCTCGCCAGTATAGATCAGATATCTTACGAGGAGTTTGTGAGATCGCTTCCCACACCATCTTTCATAGTGATATTCACAGCACCGGAATTCGTCGGAAATGCAATATTGGAGATGAATCTTGAAATCTTCTACACCATATTGGATTTGATACTCGGAGGACCAGGTATTCCACATGTCAAACGTACCCCTTCAGACATCGAGGTATCCATAATGAGAAAAGAAGTTCTCAACATATTGACCAATCTTGCACAGGCATGGAATGAAGTCTATCACTTCGTACCAAGCATAGAGAGTATCGAGAACAATCCTCAGTTTGTTCAGATCGCTCCTCCTAACGAGATGGTACTGTTGGTTTCTCTGTTCATAACCATAGGCAAGACCGAAGGATTCTTGAATATCTGTTGGCCCTCCTCACTGACAGAGCCGTTCATGGACAGACTCACTTCAAGAAGTTGGTTCACTATGAAACGTGAGAAACTTTCTGAAAAAATGCTCGAGGATCTCAAGCAGAATATCAGGACGATGAACGTAAAACTCTCAGCAATTCTGGGTGAAAGTGTTTTGACTGTCAAAGAAGTTCTTGATCTGGAAGTAGGTGACGTGATTAGGTTGAAAACCCACAAAGACGATGAAATCACAGTCGAAGTTCATGGTAAGCCGAAGTTCATGGCTCAACCGGGTGTCTTCAAAGGGCATAAAGCCGTGAAGGTTACCCGGATCTTGAAGCCGGAGGTGGAAGAAGATGAACAGTGATTTTCTCACTCAAGATGAATTAAACGAACTCCTAAAAGGGCTCAGTGAGAGTTTGACAGATGAAGACAAGAAAGCAATA
>JBBFME010000051.1:0-13162 GCA_037478695.1 Pseudothermotoga sp. | reverse complement strand
CAAGCCATTCGTGGAAGCCTACATAAAGGAATACAACAGAAGACCAGATGCCTTCGGGGCACTCGCCTTTGACGCCTACAACCTTGTTCTCGACGCAATAGAAAGAGCCCAGTCACTCGATCCAGTTGCAATAAGAGATGCGATTGCAGCAACAAAAGACTTCCAAGGTGTGGGTGGAACGATCACCTTCCCAGAAGGTTCTGGCGATCCCATCAAACCTGCTGTCATAAACACCGTGAAGAACGGCCAGTTCACACTCATGACCGTTGTACGTCCATGAATGAAGCCCCCGAAGAGGGGGCTTTTACAAAAGTGGGGGTGATTCTTTGAGCTTTGCAGCGTTCTTGCAACATCTCATCAACGCGCTTTCTCTTGGAGGTATATACGCTCTGATTGCAATTGGTTATACGATGGTCTACGGCATATTGAGATTGATCAACTTTGCACACGGGGATGTTTTTACTTATGGTATCTACTTTGCTTTTTATGGTGTGGTGTTGTTCCTCATGCCTTGGTGGGTGGCTTTCATCTTTTCAATTTTTGCGACAGCCTTTCTCGGTGCATTCATTGAAAGAATCGCCTACAAGCCTTTGAGAAATGCTCCAAGAATTTCTGCGTTGATAACCGCTATTGGTGTTTCCTTCTTTTTGGAGAACTTTGCAGTAGTTGCCTTCGGTGGACGAGCCAAGTCTTTCAACCCACAGACAGGTATCTATCCTACGAGCTTTCTCAATATGATTGAAATCGGTACTGTGAAGATACCCGTTCTCACACTCCTGACACTCTCGATAGCCATCGTGTCACTGATTCTGTTGATGTGGATTGTTTACAAGACCAAAGTCGGGATGGCAATGAGGGCTATATCGAAGGATATTCCAACAACAAGATTAATGGGTGTTAATGCCGATAGAATAATCACTTTCACCTTTATGCTTGGTTCGGGTCTTGCGGCTATAGGTGGAATTCTCTGGGCTATGAAGTATCCACAGGTGTATCCATACACAGGGCTGATTCCTGGGCTAAAAGCTTTCATAGCCGCGGTAGTTGGTGGTATAGGCAGTATTCAAGGGGCGATGGTCGGTGGCTTCATTTTGGGCATAAGCGAGATCATGATAGTTGCATTCGTGCCTTCCTTAGCTGGGTACAGAGATGCCTTTGCTTATGCAATTTTGTTGTTTGTTTTACTCGTCAAGCCAACGGGAATATTGGGTGTAGAAGTATCGGAAAAGGTGTGATGGTATGGGTAAGACACTTTCAAACGGTGTGAAGTTTTTACTCACCACTTTCTTGATCATTGTTGTAGGCCTTCTTCTTTTCATGGCGAACAAAATGGCGAGCGAGTATGTGATATTGATACTCAACCTCATGGCGATAAACATAATTTTTGCAGTTTCACTCACTCTCATCAATGGCATAACCGGCATTTTCTCACTTGGTCATGCTGGATTCATCGCCATAGGAGCCTATGTAGCCACACTTTTGACTTTACCTGTGGCACAAAAAGAAATGACCTTTCTCATAAAGCCTTTGATTTACCCTTTCAATCAGGTTCAAATACCGTTTCTACCTGCAACGATAATCGCCGGCCTTGTTGCCGCTGGTTTCGGTTACATCGTCGCAGCACCTTCATTGAGACTCATAGGTGATTATCTTGCCATTGCCACTCTTGGTTTGGGGGAGACTATACGCATCATCGCGAACAATGCATGGTCTATAACCAACGGTGCTCTGGGTTTGAAAGCAATTCCACCTTACACGAACATATATTGGTCTTGGGGATGGGCACTTGTAACGGTTTTCGTAATCGCAAGCTTAGTCAAGAGCAGTTACGGAAGGGCTTTGAAGGCGATCAGAGAAGATTCGATAGCCGCCAAGGCAATGGGAATAAATGTCTTTTCACACCAAGTCATGAGTTTTGTGCTTGGCTCTTTCTTCGCAGGCGTTGGAGGAGCACTGTGGGCTCATCTCATTACAACAATCGATCCGAAGTCCTTTGCTTTCACCAAGACCTTTGAGATACTCATCATGGTCGTACTCGGCGGCTTGGGAAGTATAAGTGGCGCCATCATAGGAGCCTCGATATACACCGTTGGACTTGAGTTCCTGAGAGTACTCGAAAGTCCATTCAAAATATGGTTCATAAACTTTCCAGGCATTCCCGGCATGAGAATGGTTGTTCTGTCTGTTTTGTTGATAGTTCTCATGCTCTTTTGGCAACGCGGCATTATGGGCAGAAATGAGCTCTCATGGGATTTGCTCTATGGTTTTGTGACAAAGAGATCGAAAAAAAGAGGTGGCAAAGATGACTGAGGTCCTCCGTATAGAAAACGTCACAAAACGCTTTGGTGGACTTGTGGCAGTTGATCACTTTGATGGGTATGCAAGACAAGGTGAGCTCTTGGGTTTGATCGGACCCAACGGCGCTGGGAAGACAACGCTCTTCAACGTAATAACAGGCATGTACGCTCCAGATGAGGGCAGAATCCTTTTTCTCGGTAAAGACATCTCGGGTCATAAACCTCATGAAATAACTCGCAGTGGCATTGCGAGGACTTTTCAAAATATAAGACTCTTTTCGGACATGAGTGTTCTTGAGAACGTGATGGTCTCACAACATCTGAAACTGAGAAATTGGCTATGGCTTTTTAGGAGTATAGCCATGACTCCGGGCAGTATTCGCATGGAAAAGCAGATGTACAAAGAAGCGATCAAGCTTCTTGAAAGAGTTGGATTAGAAACTTTAGCCAAAGAGAAGGCCAGTTCACTACCTTACGGTCTTCAGAGAAAACTTGAGATAGCACGAGCACTCGCCACCAACCCTAAGTTGCTGCTGCTCGATGAACCTGCTGCTGGTATGAATCCTCAAGAAACTCATGAACTGATGGAGTTCATAAAGAAGGTGAGAGATGATTTCTCTTTGACGATCATGGTCATCGAGCACGATATGAAGGTGATAATGGGTATCTGTGAGCGTATCTATGTCATGGATTATGGAAAACTCATTGCCGAGGGAAATCCCAAACAGATTCAATCAAATCCCGCGGTGATCAAAGCTTACCTCGGCGAGGAGGTGCTGTTGTGAGCGAAGAAGTATTGAAGATAGAGAATTTGCACGTCTATTACGGAAACATCCACGCACTGAAAGGCATCTCTCTGAAGGTTCAGAAAGGTCAGATTGTCACCTTGATAGGAGCAAATGGGGCTGGTAAAACAACTACACTCCAGGCGATCACAAACCTTGTGAGAAAGAGAGAAGGTAAGGTTTTCCTCAACGGTAAGGACATCACACACATGCCTACACACGCGATCGTGAACAACGGAGTTGCCCTTGTGCCAGAAGGTAGAAGAATCTTCCCAAATCTCACTGTTTACGAGAATTTGATGATGGGTGCCTATGCAAGGACAGACCAAGATGGTTTGAAAAGTGACCTTGAATGGGTCTTGACACTCTTTCCAAGACTCAGAGAGAGGCTGAAACAACTGGGAGGGACGCTTTCTGGTGGCGAACAACAAATGCTCGCTGTTGCACGTGGATTGATGTCTAAACCAAAATTGCTGATGCTCGATGAACCATCGCTTGGTCTTGCACCGCTGCTTGTTAAAGAAGTCTTCGAGATAATTCAGAAGATACGGCAAGAGGGCGTGACAATCCTACTTGTAGAGCAAAATGCCTTTGCGGCGCTGAAGATTGCTGATTATGGCTATGTCTTAGAAACAGGCCGTATTGTTCTTGAAGATGCAGGCTCAAGTTTACTGGGGAATGACAACGTGAGGAGAGCCTATCTCGGCATTGGCGCAGGATGAAGGGAGAATTCATCATGAGCAAGATTGGAACCAAACTGATTCTCATCTTACTTCCTCTCGCTACTGTCGTCTTGCTCGTGGGGAATTTTGTCACATACAGCCTTGTCAAAAGGGACTTACAAGAAATAGTGCTTTCGAATATTCGAAATCTGGCAAACTCTCACGCTCAGATCCTTTCTTCTGAGATGAACTCCATCGTTGGTTATGCCAAATCACTCGCAAGTACACCCTTGCTGAAACCTGTTTTGAAATTGGATTTCGAAATGGCAGCAAAAACCCTGCCAAACATCTTGACAACTGAGAAATCAAAGATGCCAAATGAGATCACAAAGTGTTTCCTAATGATTGCCGATGGACGTTTTGCGACGAATGACTCTGAAGGAGAAATCTACTACTCACGCGAACTGTCTGAAAGTATTGATCCCAAGACTGAGAGAATTCTCTTAGCGCAGATAAAAGAAATCGCAGAAAAACCCTCTATCTTGGTCACTTCGCCGATATCTGAACAAGAAACCTTCGTCGGCATCGCTGGTATAGCCCTCGATCTGAGTATTTTAGAGAAGATGCTCAGCAAGATACGCGCTGAGAAAATTGATTGTTACATCGTGGATGAAAATGGCATGGTGCTTGCGAGTACTGTTCCTCAAAAATCTCTCAAACCCTTTGAAATGGATTACAACATAAGGGAAATCAGAAAATTCTCTTCAGTGTATTTGATGGGTGAGCAAATTCCATCGACTGATTGGATACTGTTCTTGAGTGTGCCTGTGGAATATATTCAACATCCTGTAAATTCACTGATGATGATAACTCTTCTGACAGCAGTAGTGACTTTGATTTCCTTAGCGTTGCTGATTTTATTTGTCGCTCGCAATCTTGGCAAGCGTATTCACTCTTTCTTACCTGTTATGCGTGCTTTGAAAGAGGGAGATCTGAGAAACAAACTCACCGTTCATCAGAAAGACGAGCTCGCGCAGATTTCCACATACCTGAACGAAGTGATTGACAGTCTAAGGGATCTGATTTCTGTTACCAAGGAAGCTACAAATACGGTATGCAATATATCACAAGTAATTGATCAGTACACAGATGATGAAAAAAAGCAGATCAACCTTTTGCAGGACAGTTTTGTTCGAATAGACGACAAGATGCGCAATCTTGCATCGACCTTTGAACAGATCAACGCCTCCATTGAAGATATCAATAACTGCATACAAAATGTCGCAGAAAACTCAAGAAATCTTGGTGACGTATCACAGAGAATGAGAACAAGGGTCATGGAAGGCGAGAGATCTGCTGCACACGTAAAGCAGATCGTCAAGACAGCTATGCAACTGAGTCAACAAACAGCACAATTCATAGAGAAGCTCGAAAGATCTTCAGAAAACATCTCGAATATAACCGAGACAATAGGAACAATCTCCGAACAGACGGATCTGTTGGCACTGAATGCCGCCATTGAGGCAGCACGAGCCGGCGAAGCCGGTAGAGGTTTTGCCGTTGTAGCCGATGAAATCAGAAAACTCGCTACTCAGACCAAAGAATCAGCAAGGCGCATAGAAGAACTGCTCAGCGTGATTGGCAAGGAAATCGCAGATGTTGTAGACTCCACCACGAAAGTTGAAGCCATAGTCAAAGAAGTTGATTCAGAACATGAAAAAATCTCTCAGTTTTTGACTACTACACTCGTAGACCTGAACAAGATGATCGATGCTTTCAATGAAGTTGTGTCAGTAATACAGCAACAGAGTCATTCAGTTACTCAAGTTTCCTCAGCAACAGACAATGTCTCGATGACAGCCTTGAAGGCGAGTGAAGAACTATCAAGTCTATCGAAATTCGTGCAGCAACGATCTGACAAGATCAACACATTAGCAGAAATCGTTGGTGATTTGCTAAAATCAATTGGTGATCTTCGAGCACATATCGAGAGATTCAAGACGTGAGGGAGGTGTTCTTGTGAAAAGACTGAAAATAGTTTTGGACAGTACATCGGATGTTTCTAAAGAGTGGATTGACAAATACGATCTGTCTGTCATACCTTTACACGTCACTTGGCCCGATGGAACGCAGGAAGACGACACGAGAGATTTAGAACAGATAAGAGATTTCTACAACAGAGTTTCGAAGGCTTCAGCACTGCCGAAGAGTTCGCAACCTTCGGTAGGCGAATTCGTTCAACTGTATCAGAATCTTCAAAAGGAAGGCTATCAAGAGATCTTGGCTATCTGCATCTCAACGAAACTGTCAGGTACCTATGACTCGGCACTCGCGGCATCAAAAGAGGTCACCATTCCCGTCTATGTAATCGATAGTAAGCTCGCATCTGCGGCAATGCCTTTGCCAGCAAGACGAGCAAGGGAACTTGAGGCGAAAGGTTTGACTACTCAGCAAATCTACGAAACACTCCTGAAGGATGTTGAACAGACGAGATACAAGGCCATCTTCTATGTATCAAACTTCGATTTTTTGGTCAAAGGTGGAAGAGTATCGCGAATGCAAGGATTTTTTGGCTCTCTGTTGAACATCCACGTTGGACTGTGGATCGACCCAGAGGGAAAGCTTGTACCTTTCGAGAAAGCAAGAGGCACAAAGAGGGCTCAAGAGATGCTCATCAAGAGGATTCTGAGTCTTGTCCCAGAAGGTTCAAAGGTCAGAGTGATCATGGTCGATGCAGATGCAAGAGAAAGTACCAAGGTCATATTGGAGATGCTGAAACAACACTACAATGTTCTCGACGCTTCCTTCACAGAAATGGGGAAAGTAATCACTACACACGTTGGACCAGGAACTGCCGGCTTTAGCTTGGAGGTTGTTGAATGAAGCAACGTGTTTTAGTAGTTGCACTCATTGCAGTTGTAGCTCTTTTGATTGTGATAGTATCGTTCAAAACACCAAAGGCTGCTGTTCTGCTTTTAGAAGATGGTCAAACAGAGTTTCGTGAAGGTGTTGAAGAATATGTGAAGCAAAACAATTTGAAAGTCGATCTTGTAACAGTGCGAATAGATCAAGACGCTGAGCAAGTAGACAAAGTACTACGGAGATACAGTGGTGGTTATGCAATCGGGCCAAGGTTGAGTTCCCAAGCCCTCGCTTTGATTCCGTACCTCGAAAAACATCAGATCTTCACAATTGCCCCTTTGGTTACCTCACCGAGAGTGGTTGGAAAGAGTAGATATTTGATGACCCTGAGCGTCTCAGATGACGTGCAGGCAAAGGAACTGGCAGAAAGAATTCGAAATGACTCAAACGAAAGAGTCTTCGTGGTGTGTGACAAAGGCAACTTGGTTTACACCGAGAGCTTCTTTCAGATAATGAAAGAGACTGTGCCACTGAGCTTTGAGTGTTGCTACATTGAGTCTATCGAAGACCTCTCGGATTTGAATTTCCAACAATACAATGCGATTGCCTTGATCGTTGATGGAAGAGTTGCTGGAATGATAGCGCAGCTCGCCAGAAAGAAGGGATTCACTGGCAAGATCTATTGTTCTGACTATGCTTACACAGATGCTCTGATAACAACTGGTTCTTGGGCAGTTGAAGGAATTTCGATATATGGGCTTTTTGATCTTTCGCAAATGATCAGCCATGGTTATACAGAAATCGGACCAGCCGGTGGTTACGATGCCTTGATGGTAATATGGAATTTGATCAGCGCGAAGGTCAAAACAAACGAAGCGCATGATTATCTTCAAGGTAAGGCCTTTAAAGGTGCCAGCGGAACTTTCACTGTGAGAAGTGATCTATCTGCTGAAAGATTGACCACCTTTGTGACCGTCAAGAATGAACAGTTTGTTGTGGATGAGGTGAAAAGATGAAGCTTTCAGTGGCAACAAAGAGTTTGGCGAGATACGGACTTTTCTTGATTTTCACGCTTCTTTGCATCTTCATCATTGGATCTTTCATAGTTCTTCAGAACATCCACAGGTATTACTCTCAAACCTATCTGAAAGCCGAAAGGCAGCTGTTGCAAAGCATCATTGACAACGCAACAAAGGGCAAGGAACAAGTTGATGTTATCAGAAGAATTCTAAGCCGCGATCTTGTGGATCTACAAACTGGCATCGATCTCTCGAAAGTTTTGGCGTACGAAAAGCTGCCATGGCTTGTTGCAGACCCAAGAGGCTTATTCCTTGCTTCAAATACCGCGAAATTTTTGCTCAACAACGGTGATAATCTGCTCTATGTTGAACTCCCACAGAGTTTGTTCAACAGTTTCCTCACAAGCGAGTTGGCTGATGTACTTCTTGTCGCGGGGAACGGCCAGATTGTGCTGTCCACGAAATCTGAGATGGCTGGCATGATCACCAAGAACAAGAGCAGTTTTGCAAAATTAAATGATGTGGTTGGCTATATCTATTTTGAAGACCTTCCAATCACAAACGCAAGAGCTGCTGTCTTCATACCCATCCGCAGCTATCTCGTTGTACTCTCTCCTTACTTACTCATATCTTCAGCGGCTATGATAGGAGTTATACTCTGGATGATCTTCTTTTGGAGATTTGAGACACGGCTTATCGGGGCGGTTAGGACGGTCGTTGACAGTGTAAACAAGAGCACCGAGCAGATTACCAAGAGCAAAGATGTCAACTACATACCAGTCAGAACAAACATAGAAGAACTGAACGAATTGCAGGATTCGATTGTCAAACTCCTTGAGATCGAAAAGGCTTCACAGTCAGAGATGCATGCCATGATGAACAACTTGCAAGATACAGTCAACGAACTTGAAGAAATGCAGAGAGTCTTACAAGAGAGGAACACACAGATAATAGCAACGCTTGCCGAAGCCATCGAGATAAAAGACACCAACACCTATGGACATTCTGGCAGAGTAGTCAGTCTTGCGTTGGATTTGGCGAAAGAACTGGGCATGACCGATCCAGCCGACTTAGAAGCAATTAAGTTTGGAGCACTTTTACACGATATTGGAAAGATAGGCATACCTGAGCACATACTGAACAAACCAGGCAGGCTCACCTTCGAAGAGTTTGAGATAATGAAAAAGCACCCACTGTATGGGGAAAAGATCATTCGCAATATCTCTGGTTGGGATCTGGTAGCAGATATCGTGAGGCATCATCACGAAAATATGGACGGCTCCGGTTATCCAGATGGCTTAACAGGTGATCAAATAAGCATGCGGGCTCAAGTAGTAGCCATCGTCGATGTGTTCACGGCACTCATCGAAGAAAGACCCTATCGTCCAGCGATGAGCATCGATGAAGCACTTCGGATTATTCAAAATGAAATGGTCGGAACGAAGTTCAGTCCACAGCTGTACGATGCATTTCTCAGGGTACTCAGAAAGCGCCTTTCAGAGTTCGGTGTACAAACTCTGTGACTTGAAAACTATTCCTCTCTGTGTTAAGATTTGAAACGGGGGGCGAACGGTTTCGACGGGTTTGAGCCTCCCCGGGAAGCGAGTCGAGGTCTCCACCTCCTCGAAAATAAGGTGGAACAACAAATAGGTGCCAACGAAGAACTTGCACTTGCTGCTTAATAGATAGGCAGCCGTTCCTACCGAGTCTGGCTGGCGCTCGGATAGGGGCGTGAGACAGCCAGCCTACCGCTGAGCAATTGTCCCTTCGTTGCCCAGCGGGAAAGCCAGAAGGGATATAGTTCACAAAACCTGCCTGTGGGTGTTGTGAACTGAATTGAAAACACAGGCTGCACTCGGAGATGCCCGGGGGTACTCACTCTCGGACGGGGGTTCAATTCCCCCCGCCTCCACCAGAGTTATTCGTACCTCAATGCCTCAACAGGGTTGAGCTTGGCTGCCTTCATAGCAGGAAACACACCAAAGGTTATACCTACGGCTACCGAAACAGAGACTGCGATCAGAATCACCAACGGCGTCACAGCAGTCTGAATTGAACCAACAAGTGCAATCACTCTCGAAAGGCCAAATCCGGCACCGACACCTATTATTCCAGCCACAAAGGTGAGAATAATCGATTCCAGCAAGAATTGAAGCAAGATCGCTCTTCTGTTAGCACCAACTGCTTTTCTCACGCCAATCTCCCTGGTTCTTTCTGTGACAGTAACAAGCATGATATTCATTATGCCAATGCCACCGACTAACAGAGAGATACCCGCAATACTACCGAGCATAAAGCTCAAAAGTGCCATCGTCTGATTGATCGTTTCTAACATCGCATCTTGGCTAACTATCCTATACTTCTCGGTATCTTGAAATTTGCTGTAGAGTACCGAATCAATCTCTGTGACTGCCTGAGAAGCTAACTGTTCAGAGTATGCTTGCGCGATGATCGATGAAACATACGATCTTCGAAAGACACGCTGTTCAGCTGAGGAAAACGGTATTATTATCGATCTATCAGGGTTCACAAAAAGTAGGTTACCACTTTTTTCGAGGACACCTATTACCTTGAAGTTCTGCCTGGTGTTCTGGCTCGTGATTCTAATTGTCTTACCAAGCGCGTCGCCATCAGGGAAAAGCTCGTTTGCAATCTCTGTACCTATTATGGCAACCCTTCTTCTGGCGACATCGTCCTCATCTGTGAAGTAGTCACCATATGCAAGGTTTAAATTCATCATCTTGAATATCGTTGGATAAGCTGCCAAGACCGTTGACATAGTGTTCTGCCTTTCGTACTGAATGATGAAATTTCCCTGTTGTATGGGTGTCACGTAGGCAACTGAAGGACTCATTTGGGCAATCTTTTCTGCATCTTCTTTCGTGAGAAGATCGCTGAAGGCTGTCGCGACTCGTCCACCGCCACCTCTCGAGAAACCGGGCGAGATCAGAATCAAATTTGAACCAATCGTAGACAGTTGTTGCTTAATACTCTGACTCGTACCTTCTGCCACAGAAACTACGGCAATCACAGCTGCAACGCCTATGATTATGCCAATCATCGACAAAGCTGTTCTGAGTTTATTGGCTGCAATCGATCTGAATGCCTCTTTAAACATTTCCAACACTTGCTCTCACCTCTTGAGAAACGATCTTGCCATCTCTCATGTGTATGACACGCTCTCCCAGTTCAGCGATCTCAGGATCATGTGTCACGACAATTACTGTCAAACCGTTGTCGTGAAGATCCGAAAAGATCTTTAGCACCTCTTGTCCGCTCTTACTATCGAGATTCCCAGTGGGCTCATCTGCGAGAATGATCTGAGGTTCATTTGCCAATGCTCGAGCGATGGCAACCCTTTGCATCTGGCCACCAGAAAGTTGAGTTGGTTTATGATGCATTCTATTTTCCAGTCCAACCAGTGCAAGCAATTCTTTTGCTCTTTTTCTCCTTATCTCTCTTGGCACTTTGGCGTATATCATAGGCAGCTCAACATTTTCAAGTGCGCTCAAGCGTGGTAAAAGGTTGAATTGTTGAAATACAAATCCTATCATTTTGTTTCTCACCTTGGCAAGTTGCACATCGTTCAATTTAGATACAGCTACATCGCCTATATAGATCTCACCGGCTGTTGGTTTGTCGAGACATCCCATCAAATGCATCAAAGTACTCTTGCCACTGCCCGATGGTCCCATGATCACCAAATACTCGCCATCGAATACATTCAGACTCACACCATCAACGGCTCTGACAACGTTATCACCCATTTTGTATATCTTCTGAAGGTTTTCTGCCCTTATCACCGTTTTCAAGACATATCCCACCTTTCATCGCGGTGGTGCAAACCCAGGTATATTCATTTGCACTCCTCGATTTGTCGAGTTGCTTGAAGTTCTGTTTACCACTACTACTTCTCCTTCTTTCAAACCGCTGGTGATTTCATACCCTGCTGAAGTTTTCTCTCCAACGATGACCTCTCTTTTCTCAGTTGTTGAGCCATTTTTGACGTTCACATAGGCCTTTCCACCTTCGAAGGTCACAGCCGCCGTTGGCAAGATCATGACGTCGTTCTTTGACAGCACGACAATTTCTACCTCACAAGAAAGACCTGGAATGATCTTGTTCAGAAGGTCTCTGAGCTGTGTTCCTGATTGGCCGGTTCGCTGTGCAAAACGCTGAGCCAAGGTTTGTGTAGCTTCTGAAGATATTTGAGGTGTCGAAGATTGACCAGTCTTAGCACCAATTGCCTGAAGCTCCTGCACCATGAGTTTTAACTTTATTGGAATTGTCACAATGCCACTGGCAGTCTGGGCCTCACTACCAATGTATGTAACCTGTGCAGGAAAGTTAACACCTTCGAAGGCATCAAAGGTTAGGCTCGCCATCTGTCCCACTTTGACCTTCGAGTAATCTACCTCCTCAACAGAAGCAGAAACATATAAGTTGTCCAAGCTCACAACCCTTGCAACGACATCAACACTCGTACCCTTTGAAACATAATCACCGACCTTCACATTCAGAGCAGTAACAACTCCATCAACAGGTGACGTAATCTTGCATCTGTCAAGATCTCTTTTCGCTATCTCAAGTTCCAGTTGACGTTGTTCCACTAAAAGTTTCGATCCAGAATTTTTCGCCGTTTCATAGTTTTGAACTGCTTTTAGATAGGAAAGTCTGTAATCTGTGTCATCCAATTCAACCAAGACATCCCCGGCTTTCACACTGTCTCCTTCTTGAACGTTGATCTTCTTCACGACACCACTGACGAGTGCCTTAACCTCGGCTGAACTTTCAGCCATGATCTTTCCAGATACAGAAACTGTGTCCGTCAGGTTGGTTTTCTTCACTGTGTATTCAATTGTAGACGACGTTGTGCTCGAAGTTTGTTGTGCAGATCTATTGCAAGACCAGAATAGAAGTATGATCGCTAGAACCACAACGATAAAAATTATTTGCTTTCTCATCTCACTTACCTCCTGCGAGCTTGATCAAGTCGTAGCCTAAAGCCTGTAACAAACTCAATCTTGCAACCAAAAGATTGTAAGTTGCTTTCAGCAGCTCTGCTTCTGCATCCTGCATGTCCAATCTTGCACTTTCAAGATCATCTGCTGAAACAAAAGCAGACGCATTCAAAACTCTTTCATATTCCATTTTCTTCAGTTGCAAATCTAACTCAGCTACCTTTTTTGTCGATTCGGCAATCTTCATGGAAAGATAAGCTTTTTGCACTGATTTTTTCAAGCTGTCAATCTTTTCATCGAGAATACGTTGCTGTAAACTGTAGTTGTCTTTTGCATAACCGTAACTATAATTCCTCTCACCGCGATCGATTATGTTATAACCAAAAGAAAAACCAAGTGAAAGAGAAAAGCCCTTGTTTGAACTGTCGTCTTGTTTCACTGTAAAGCTAAAAGCAGGGTTTGGCAGCCACTGTTGGTATGCCCTTTCATTCTTTCTTCTCGCTATTTCAACGGCCATAAGCTGTGCCTTCAAGTCTGGCCTGTCCAAAACTAATTTTTCCGCTTCTTGCTGCGATG
>JBBFME010000050.1:0-13168 GCA_037478695.1 Pseudothermotoga sp. | reverse complement strand
CGTAGGTGACTGTCAGGTACAAAGCCGCTCACCCAATGTAAGGCTCGTATTCTTCATCTTCGAGAATGTGTTTTTCCAGTTTGTAAGCCTCCATTCTAATGAGAGAACGATAGGACACGTACCTTTTCAGCTTGTTATGGTGAACACTTTCTTTGAGCCTGTTTTCGAAAGATTCAACGAAGAGTTTTTTCGCGTTTTCTTTCATCGATATACCACCTGTTATCTGGTGAAAATCTGAGGGTTTGATCTGTCTTCTGTTGACTAAGGTGAGTATCAATCTGTCCACGATGATTGGCTTGAAGATCTCTGCAATATCAAGGTTCAGTGTGAATCTTCTTTCGTTTGTCGTGTGGAGATAACCTATCCTTGGGTCTAAGTGAGTTCTGTATATCTGTGAAAGCACAGCGGTGTACAGCAAGCTGTTGCCGAAACTCATGAGGGCATTCATTTCATTCTCTGGTGGTCTTTTCGAACGTGAGTCGAATTTGAAATCTTCAGATTTTGTCATTCCATCGAAACAACTGTAATAAATCTCACGCGCATTTCCTTCGAGAGCCATCAACTGTTCGACATCGCGGCATAAGGTCAAGTTGTCCACGTGCTGTTTCACAGATTGAATTTTGTTTGTGAAGCGATCGTCATCGTTGTATTTTTTGAGTGTGTTTATTAGATTCAGCAATGCACCTTTTACAAACGCTCTCGCAAGAAACAATCTCTTCTCTCTGTCTAAGTAGTATTCAGCTTGTTTGAGTATCACTATGCCAGAATTGAGAAACTCTCTTGGATAATAGCTTCCCACGTAATACCCAAAGTGATTGAAAAAGTGAACTATGATCTCTTTTTGAGTTAGGAATTCAAGCAATCTCTTGTTCAAGTCAATCTCTGAAAAAATGCATATCTCTGAAACGTTTTCCACAGGAATGTGTCTCTTTCCATTTTCCATTTCCAGTACAATGGTGTTTTCCACGCGTCTCAAGGTGCCGCTTGAAAAAATGTAAATTGGTTCTGCCATAAGATCACCTCAAGACCAACAAAACTCCTCATAGCCGCACTTGGAACAGAAAGTGGATCTTTGCTTTTCTGGTGGTTTCGGTAAAGAGATTATTTTCTCAGCAATCTTGATCGCTTCATCCAGTTCGAGAAACGCTTGTTCGTCAAGAGTGACAGTAATTTGCTTTTTCTCTTTTGGAATTAGGATTTTACCGACGGCGTTGACTCCCCTCTTTCTCATCTCATTTAGATAGTAGAGTAGTTGAATCTTTGCTCCTTTAAGGAATTTAGAGGATTTCTTGATCTCGCCAACAACGATCAATTGTCCTTGTTCGTAGATCATATCCATCTTCATACCCGGTAAAGATATTTCTCTTATTTGGTTACTTCTGTAGCTCTCTGTGTGTATGAGCCTTCCTATTTCTATGAAAGGATTTGCTTGATCTGGTTCTATTTGATGGGCCATAAGCCAAGCTTCTCTGTGACATACAATTGAGCTCAACAAGACAGTTCCTGTGATCACGCGTTCACTCTCCATTTGAATTGAACAACTTCTGATTTGGTTTTTCTGAAACTACTGGAGCAACCATTCCGAAACCGAGGCTGTTTCTTTCTCCAAAACCAGCTTCATATCCCATTTTTAGCAACTTACTGTCGCCTTTTGCTTTGAATGGAAAGACAGAACCCTTTACTTTTATTCCGTGTATGTCTACAAGTTTTGTGATCTTCTCTCGCTTCTTTATGTATTCCCAGTCTGGTTCGATCGAAATGGTTGAACTGAGTTTTTCGCCGTAGAAGGCTTCATATTTCTTGACCAAGTTCTTGCTCAACGTTTCTTCAAATTGCTCATCGCCGGGGAAGAGGTATTTGTGATAGATTTTCCCATTTCGATCAATTGGAACACTCACAACGAGTGGTGATAACATGAAAAATTCTGCACACTCTTCGAAATTTTGTTCTTCTAAGAGGATGACTTCTTCGATTGGAAAGAAAACACCTTCAATCTCTATCTGAGGGATCTCAATGAGAGATGAGAAAAAGTTCATGATGAAATCTTGGCTTACAGAAGAAATGTACCATCTCCCCCTTGCTGGCCAAATCAAAAGTGAGCCAAACCGTGCGGCAGCTTTGTCGAAAAACAACTGAGAGAAGGTGAACAACTTAAAGCCCTTATAGCCCTTTTCGTGCAAGAAACTCTCGAAATCTCTATCGATGTGCAGCAATCTTTTGTAGACAAATGAACACAACTGATATTGGTAATTTATAGGGATAGAACACGTAGTTGTCTTGAACGTAATTTGTAATCTCATGCTTTCCCCCCCAGACAAAGATGGCAAGATTTAGATCTGCGAGCTTTAAATACAAGTTATATCTTTATTCTAACACACTAAGTTAGTGATTTCACAATACAGTACTAAATTAAATAAATATCGTTACTTGCGTTTTCTTTGTCGCTCTGTAGTCTAAGAATTCTTTTTTGTCTTTTCTGAGACTAATTTTTGCATGGCTTCTCTTGCCAGTTTGTCGACAGAGTTGTTGTATAGGTCATCTTTGTGTGCCTCTACCTTGCGGAATCTCGGTTTCACTTCTTGTGTGAGTTTTTGTAATGTCTTGACGAATTTGTACATCGAGGGCGGGCATTTTCTGTAGCCGAAGGCGAAGAATGGCAGTTCATTGTAATCGTGGACGACAACAGGATTTTGAATGCCGTTTTTCAGACAGTACTCAAGAGATTTCGTCACTGCTATGATCTCGGCAATTGTAGAGCTGCCGTTTTTCAGAATGAAGGCATCGGAGAAATGCTGAACTGTGTCGTTTTCTACAAGACAAAAAGCATATGCCAAAACGTTGGTTTGATTAGAATATGAACCATCGGTGTAAATAGTCATCTATCCACCTCCTTGAGAGCCTCGCTATCTGAAAATTCTGTTTATGCGTGATCTCTCTTGGATCTTTCGGTAAACCTATTCACTTTTCAATGACCCACCTTTTCACTTATTAATGAGTCTTTGTGAAGGTGGGTTCTGACAGTCATCTCTGTTAAAATTCTGTTGGGAGATAGTTTATAGAAGATAAAAACACCCCCTCTTGTCTGCCTACGCACATAGTTGTGAGTTTTGGCTGAAAACACGACCAAGTGATAAGAGATACAAGATTTAGTCAAAGTATATTTCTTGGATTGTTTGTGTTGTTATCTATAAAATATTATCACACCAAAAAACGTTTTGAAAAGGTATTAGATGAACTCAATTGTCAAAGAAGGTAATTTGAAACTTATGATATGTCATGGTTTTGCAACATACATATATATTATATGTCACAGAATAATTCTAAAATTTTAGGTGATATTCATCTATTTTCTTTTGCCGGCGTGGAGGTGTGCGTCTTGTATTACAAATGTCCAAAGTGTGGAAGGGTGTACTATTCTGCGGCTGTGTTGAAGGACGAACAACTGAACTGTGACGAGTGTGGAGCGAAAGTAGAGCCATTTGAAGAAAAGCCTGCGAAAGCCTCCAACTCTAAAGTTCAAGCAACCAGTGAGAAAAGTTTGAGCGCTGAATGAACAGACCGAGAGGGTATTCTTAGAGAAAGAAGATTAGAATTTCAGAAGCTGAACTTTCTCGATCAAAAGAGTGTGAAAGTTTCTTTCTGAAAGATGGTAACTGAGAATCACTCCTGAATGCTGCTGTTCACTTCTTGGATATGCGACGAACCACTCATGGTTTCTTGCCAAGAACTGCTACATACTCTTGATGCCCCTAAGATCTAACTGAGGAGAGTATCAACTTTTATCGTGATGATGAAAAGTTCTATAACACTGGATAGAGGGGTGGTGTTATGAAAAGAGTCTTTCAGATTTTAGTCGTCTTTGCATTAACTCTTTTCGCGGTAGGAATATTTGCACAGACGAATATGAAAATCTTGGATATCGGTCAGCTGAGCGATGAAAACATCACCACTAACAAACAGATAGCAGACTTTCTTATCGCCGCCACAATGGAGAAGAACGTCACTGTTGAACCACATTCCAAGACAGCTACAGATGGCAGAACTTTCACAAAAAGGCTGAAGTTGAATGGAGCAGGTAATGCACGAGAGCGATCAATTCACTTCACCGCTTCTGCAAACGACATACTCGTCGTCTACGCAATGAGCTCCAGCAGCAGCGAGGACAGAAAATTGGTTCTTTACAAGAGCGATGGTACCGCTGTTGCAGAGATCATCGCTTATGGAGCAAACCTTGAGAGAGCTGTCGTGAAGATTCCAGAAGATGGGACGTATTACTTGGCTTCGCCGAACAAAGGTGTGAACATTTATTACATCAGCGTGGGGCAAGAACAGGAACAAAAAGCTCAAAGACCAAGTTGGGATCAAGTCATTGCTCCAGTCATTCTTTCTGTGGCGCTGGATCCTCAAGATTGCTCAAAAGTCGTACTGACCTTTGAAATGGTTATTGGCGAAGAAGGGGCAGATAAAGCAGAGGTTCAAATGAAAGATCGGGATGGGAACGTCGTTGAATCGATCTTGATTGGAGCGGCTGAAGAGAAGACCAGAACTGTCATATTCAGTCCGCAAAAGAGTGGAACATACTCTTTTCAAGTATTGGCAATGAGAAATGACGAGACAACGATCAAAGAATCCAACATTGTCGAGATGAGCTTTCTCTTGCCTCTGGCAAAGCCAACCATCGAAGCATACACTCAGAAAAACGGTGATCTCTTGGTGGAATGGATCGGTGTGAAAGAGGCAGAGGGTTACAGAGTCGAGTATAAAAAGATTCACGAAGACGAGTTCAAGGTTGCCGTAGAAAAAACAAGTGAGTGTTCTTTCTTGATTCCGACCTTAGAAGTTGGTAATGAGTATTTGGTGAAAGTTGTAGCCATCAGAGGTGATGAAGAGGCCTCAGCACAGATCAACAAGGTAATAAGTAGTGAACCTGAGCGCAAGTGGAAATTCATATGGTTTGGCCAATCTACGAGTGCCTTGACAAATACTTGCCAAGTTCTTGAAGGCGGGAGGGTTATCAAGCTGACCTCTGCTACCTACAAACCTGATGGAACGATCGATAAAAAAGGCGGAAAGTTCACATCCTTCTTTGACGGTATATATTTCTATTACACTGAAGTCGACCCAAAGAAAGAAAACTTCGTTCTGACAGCGACTTTCCATGTGGATTATCTGAATCCAACACCCGATGGGCAAGAGGGTTTTGGAATATTGATGCGAGACAGCCTTGGTGTTCATGGAAGCACAGAGTTGTTCATGACCAACTCGGCGGCAATTCTGGCAACTAAGATGGAAAAGATATTCCCCGATGGCACAAAGATCACTTTGAAAGATGCGCTCGGTACGCGGTTCACCTATGGCCTGACGAAGGAACATATAGAGAAGAACACTACAGCGGGTGCCACAGTACAATACAGTGCCTTCAGTTGGTCGCCCGATAGTCTCATAAAACAGGGTGAAAGCTATACTCTCACTTTGAAGAAGACCAACACGGGATATCATGCCATACTCAACAACGATCCTTCCACGGAGATAATCATGTACGACAATTACTGGAAAAAACTCATGGTTCTGGACCCGGAAAAAATCTACGTTGGCTTTGCGGTGGCGAGAGGTTGCAATGTGACTATCACGAATATATCCTTCACCACATCAGATCCTGAAAAAGACCCACCTGCACAACCAGAACCACCGAAGGCTATAGAGCCTAACTATCAGATCCTCTCACCACTCAAAACAGGGAACAGTGATTATACATTCATTTTCAGATCTAATGCAGATGGATGGATAAGCATAGTTGATTCGACTGGAAATGTAGTTCTTGATTCTGAATTTGTGAAAGCATCTGTCGATTTCAAGAGCAAGCTAAGAGTTAGCTTGGGAGATAACAAGTTCACCGTCAAGTTCAAGCCAGATCCAAAGTATAAAACGAAGGATGGAGCGCCGCTGAGTTCGTACGAGACCTCTGAAAAGACTTTCGTGGTGAACCACAGAGTTTTCGAAACTCCAGACAATGTAATTCATGTTTCGCCAGATGGGAGACCAGACAATCTTGGTACAACAGACTCACCTGTTGACATCTACACTGCTGTGAGTTACGTGAAGCCAGGTCAGAAGATCTTGCTCATGCCAGGAACTTACAAGATGACGAACCCTCTGATCATTTCGAAAGGCATAGATGGCACGGAAGGTGCACCTATCACAATGACAACAACCACTGGCAGAGCTGTACTCAATTTTGCGAAAGCAGGTGGAGGCAAGCTCGCAGCTGCGTTTGAACTGTGGGCAGACTATTGGCATGTGAGTTGCATCGACGTCTGTAACAGTGATGGAAACGTGAAGGGAATTGTCATCGCCGGCAATCACAATATTCTGGAGCGAGTGAATGCCTACAACAATGGTGATACGGGAATTCAGATAAGTTCGCTCTCGACAGAACCAAGAGAATATTGGCCTAAGCACAACCTGGTGGTGAGTTGTGTATCGTTCAACAACTGTGATCCGGCAGCGAACAACGCAGATGGTTTCGCAGCAAAGCTCACGGTGGGAGAAGGCAACCTTTTCAGAAACTGCATCGCTTACAACAACGTCGACGATGGATGGGACCTGTATTCAAAGGTAGAGACAGGAGAGATAGGGATTGTGGTGATAGAAAGCTGTGTTGCTTTCAAGAATGGAGTCACTTTGAGCGGGCGCACAGGTGAAGGAAATGGATTTAAACTCGGTGGAGAAGGGATACCAACTCAGCATGTGTTAAGAAACTCTGTGGCTTTCTTGAACTTTGGCGCTGGTGTTACAAGCAACAGTAATCCCGCTGTCATAGTTGAAAGAACAACATCTGCACTGAACACAAAGTCGAACTATGCATTCTACGGTAGAGGGGACGCACCCAGGACATTCCAGGTCAAAGGCGTTGTTTCTTTCAAAGGCGGTGAGGCAGACATAGTTGAATTGGAGAGTTTAAAACAAGACCCAACCAACTATTTCGATGACAGGAATATGAACGGTGAACAGGTATTAGAAAGTTGGTTTGAAAATCTCAACACAGAAGTGGTGCCAGCGATCAAAGAAGATGGTTCGATCGATATGCACGGGCTACTCATATTGACGGTTGAAAAAGATACTGGCGCCAGATTCTGAAGCAAAGATATTCTTGAACGCACGCCAAATGGCGTGCTTTTCTTGTTGTTAGCTGGTTGCAATCAAATTTCCATAGGCAAAATGCTCATATCTTGAAAGAGTTGGGAATCTTTTTGACATCAGTGAGTAGTTTTGCTTTGATATCTCTTGACACTCTATGATCGGCATGATAGACATTCAGAAAACGAGCAAATGAGTAGGTTTGTAATGCAAGATCACGAGTATACTGCTTAAAGCTCAGGAAACCATGCATATCTTTTTAGGATGAGGGGCAAAACACGTTGTACATTAGCTTGACAGACAACCTTTTGTTGAAGAATAACCGCCCGCACTCTCGTGTCTTTAAACATGAGTAAGGGCGGTATATATTCTTTCGTTAACAACTTTCTTTGCATGTGATACAATATACGTAAGAAAACTTGTAGGGTTGGGACGATCCGAGCTGTTTAACGGCAATGCTTGTGGAGACTGAACCTCTACTGTTGAGAAACACAGACAGCAAGTTCGGTCGATGAAGCAGGAAGCTCGCGACTTCAGTTGTGGGTAGTTCACGAAAGTACAAACTATAAATATAGGTTCAGCGGGTTATCCGAACAGGATAACCCGCTTTTTGTCTAAATGTCATAGGCACTGCGGTTGCACTTGTAACACCCTTCAAAGACGGCGGGTTTTGACCTCCGTTGTGACAGGAACGACAAATCTATACTCAAGCAGTGCAGATCTTACTCTGTGCGTACGGATCGGCGGTTGATCTTGTGCAGAGATAAAGAACTTCCTATCTGTCTACTGTCAGAATTTCACAGTCAATTGACTCATTAATATTGGTATAGAAACAGCCTTTGAAAAATGAATAGAATTATGAATGGAGGGAAAAGAGAAAGGGGGCAGATCCTTTGGTTATCTACACAGATGGTTCGTACTCAGAGCAAGCAGGTATATTAGGTTATGCCTTTTGCTGTGTAGAAGACCGTGTGATTAAACAGATATCAGACGCCTTCGTTTTGGAAAATGGGAGTTCAACGATAGCCGAGATTGTTGCTGTCTCAAAGTCTCTTGAGTTTTGCTTGAACTATGATATTCACAAACCACTCATAGTTCATGATTTTGATGCCATTCCATTTCTTGCGTTAGGCTACAGAGCGTGCAGACCATACATGCAAGAGTTTGTCGACGAACTACAAAGACTCACACAGATTGTTGAGCCAGACTTTCAAAAGGTGAAAGCTCATGATGGTCACTTTTACAATACACTTGCTCATAATTTAGCGGTAGAGGCAGTGAGAAAACTCAGAGATGGACAAACAGAAATCAAAGAGGTACGAACAAGAAAGCCTCCAAGAGAGATGAATCCAGAAGTTCAGCTAAGCCGCTTCAAAACACTCTGCAAAAACTACCATAGCCTCTTGTACTGGTGAGTCTCATGAGCCCCCATACAAAAATCTCACATAATGCAGTCGTGCTCTTTGATTGTTAGAAAGGGGGTGTTTGCAAAGGCGATGCACCTACCTGTTTTGTGACTTGATAGAGAAAGTAATTTCATACCACCTTCATCCACGCGATACATTCCAATTGATCCTCACTTGGTGGCACAAGGTTTTCTTGCCTTTTCACCAAAGATTGAGATTGTCTGTGAGTCTCAGCAAATTCTAAAAGCTTTTTCATCCATTGTTCATGAGACAGTGCCGTGCGCTCTCGCCAAAGTTTCCGAAATTCCTTCAGATCTGGTCCACTCAAAACTTGTGACTCAAAGTACTCTAACAGGCGGTTTCTCTCTGCTGATGGTGGAAGGGCGTGGAGCCAGTTCACGACTTAGCGACATTGGTTGGAATCTTTGCGGTGAGTGATTGACTATTGTGACTCAGTTATGTATTGGTGAATAGCTTCGCCTTCTGAATACCTTTGGGTGATGATTTTGGAAGAGAGTAAGCCAACACTACAGTTGATGAGTCTTGTGTGGTTTCTCCTCCTGAGAAGATGACAAAAGATCGGCAAGATAAGCGCGAACTAAGGTACGAAACAGTTTGTCATGTTTTCCACTGCGAGTTTTCAGATGCACCAATTCATGAACGATAACCTCATGTCGAAAAGATGCTGGCTGCCTCAAGAGATCACTGTTTAAGGTGAGACGCCCATTAGTCGAGATACTAGCCCATTTGCGTTTCATAGAACGCACGTGGATCTCTCGCAAAAGATCTTGCACACCAATTCGCTGTGCCCAACTTCGAGTCTCTGCAACCAACAGATCTCGACTGATCGCTTCGTCCAGCGGCGATGGCAGATTCATACCATAAACCTCCGCAACAGATTGAGTATTTCTTCGGCCCAATGAACGACTTCGCCACGCGCAAAGTTCATCAAAACTTTATAGAGTTTTTGACGCACTTCTCGCTCTTGCTGGCTACTGGTCATCCAGTGAGGAAATTGCTGGAAGATAGGTTCTACTCCCGCAGCCAAACGCTCGGCTTCCATGGCATTCATTTCCTTTTGCATACGTGCCCACCAAACCACAGCAAAGGCTTCGCGTGAAAGATTACTCTTGCTACGCTGTACCTCAGCCTCTCGCAAACTCTTCACCAACTTTTCGAGCTCAGCCAACGCTTCTTGACTGTCCAGTTGTCGTTCTTCGAAAGCGCGTCGAATGGCTTCAGCTCTCTCTCCGATGGGTATGAGGTATGGCTGTTCACGGCCATCTTTTTCAACTAGTAGGTGTATCTCTCGCAAAAGATTGAAGACCTTTACTGTTTCTGACCTATCCTCTTTGATAATACTCAGCAGAGCTGCAGTACCAATTTCGTAAGTTGCGGTCGGTTCCTTTAACGTCTGTGTTTTGGTGTGTTGTTGGACGATCTCGGCAGTCTTGCGTAGAAAAGATTTATCTACCTGCACGTGCGGTTCATAAGCACTACGCAACAGTTTGTACATCTCCACCAATTGTTGATAATCTTCCAGATAAGGTCGCAAAAAACAATCTGGCGAGAGAATTTCGTAGGTTTCTTCCAGCTTCCAGAAAAACTGATAGAACCTTTCGCGCACATCTTTGTCTCGAAAATAGAGCAAGACACTTTCAGCCACTTTGTCTTCGGTTTCACCTCGAGCGATGGGCAGATAATTCGTACGAGCTTGGTTCATCAGTTCGGCGAAGTATTTCCTCAAAACATCCAGTCCCTCGACCACGCCTTCTACATCTCGAGAATCGAAAGCTAAGGCACGCTCCAAGTT
Source organism: Pseudothermotoga sp. (assembly GCA_037478695.1). Lineage (GTDB taxonomy): Bacteria > Thermotogota > Thermotogae > Thermotogales > DSM-5069 > Pseudothermotoga_B. Next base: position 2,812 of record JBBFME010000050.1, on the reverse strand, counting down.
GTCGAAGATGCCCACGAAATCTATGATCAATCCATTAGTCTTGCGGCGGCCTGAATCATCTTCGAATGGACGATTGACACGGGCAATTGCTTGAAGTAAGACATGATCGCGCATGGGCTTGTCCAGATACATGCAGTAGAGGATGGGTGCATCGTAGCCGGTGAGCAATTTCTCGGTGACAATCAGAATGTGTGGAGACTCATCTGGTTTGCGGAATGCCTTGCGTATTGATGCTTCCTCATCATCGCTCAGATGATAACGCTTGAGTTCTGGTGAATCGTTGTAATTACGGCTGATGACGACCTCGCTGTATTCTCGTGGTAGATAATGGTCGAGTGCTTCTTTGTAAAGACAACATGCCTCTCGATCTACCGCTACCAGAAAGGCTTTGTATCCCATGGGTTTGACCACACTCTCAAAGTGTTCGGCCACGAATTTTGCTATGCGTTCCACACGATTTTGATTCTTGAGCATGTTTCGCAGTGTGACGGCGCGGTCGAGTATGTGGTTGAGTTCTTCTATATCTGCCACGCCCTCAAGTTCTGCAACATTCCAAAATTCACGTTCCATAGCTTCACGATCTACTATCAGATCATTGGGAGCCATCTGGTAGTGCAATGGAACAGTTGTATCGTCTTCGATGGATTCTCGAATAGAGTATTTGTCCAGATAACCACCAGTATCATTTCCGCCAAAGATTTTAAAGGTCCCACTGCCGTGACTCGTTCTGTCGATGGGAGTTCCCGTAAAACCAATGAAGGTTGCGTTGGGTAAAGCACCCATCAGATAGTTGCCCAGATCACCGCCGGTAGTACGATGAGCTTCGTCGATCAACACGAAGATGTTGTTGCGTGTGTTCAGATTGGCATCGGCGTCATCGAATTTGTGGATCATGGAAACGATTAGTCCGCGCGTGTCATCACGCAGTAACTGTCTCAAGTGTCTTTTGCTTCCGGCCACTTGTACATGATTCAAACCAGTCCATTGCAGGTTTTGAAAGAGCTGTTGCTGCAGTTCATTGCGGTCCACGATCATGAGCACAGTGGGATTTTGGAACCGTGGGTCTTCGAGCAGTTTTTTGGCGATGGTGATCATCGTGTACGTTTTACCTGAGCCTTGCGTGTGCCAGATCAAACCACGGCGCGGCGCAGCACCACTCTTTTTGACAGATTGGGCAGTGCGCGCGAGCACCTTCTCGACTGCACGCATTTGGTGTGGACGCAATACAACCTTCGACAGTTCGCCGTCTTTGCGAACAAAAAGGATGTAATCGCTCAACAAATGCAATATGCGTCGTGGGGAGAGAAAGGTCTTGACTAAGGTTTCGAAATCGCCTGCTTGCTCATCTCTCCAGTTGAAAAGTGTTTTACGAGAGAGATTCCAAGTCGGACCGTAGAAAAACCGAACCAGGTTGGTGAGCACGAAGAGCTGTACTTGTGCCATGAATTGTGGGGCTTCGTTGTGGTAGCGCTGGAGCTGGTCCAGTGCTTCGGCAATACCTTCGGCACGAGTGGCGGCCTTAGTCTCTACCACGATGACAGGTATGCCGTTCACCAACAGTACTGCATCAGCACGAACACGGAATCGTTCATCACTGAAGACAAATTCGTCGGTGATGTGGAATTTGTTTGCTTCAGGATGTGCCAGATCAAGCAGATGAAAGTTTTTTTCTCGGCGTTCAGCCTCAACAAAGACAGCTTTCAAACCCTTGAGATACTCCCACGCTTCCAAATTTCCCTCGATGTCGGATCTCAAACGCAACAAACGATTGATGATCTCTTCTGCCTTGGTAACTGAAGTCACCACGCCGGGATTGAGGCGTTGTAATTGTTCTACTAACACTGTATGTAAGACTGGACTGTCCTCTCCTTTGCGCAAACGCAGAGCTTCTTCAGTCGGCAAGTAAGTCCAGCCAGCCTCTTGGGCATAACGAATAAAACGGTTCTGAACGGTGTCACGTTCACTTGCAATGTTCATGTGACTATCCCCCCGAAAGCAAATCAAAACCCTCTTTTATGATAGCAGCCATGAGCTTTCTCCTCGATTCAAGAAAATCCCAGTAGTCCATTTCATACCAACCTCGCGGCAAAGCATGAAAATGATACATCTTCTCCAGATCTCTTGCTTCGAAATATTCCTCGAGTTTGCTGGCGTACTCTGAGGGCGGCTTATCACTCACCTCGATGTTTCTGTGCCATTCGACCAGGGCGTAGTTGGCCACCTGATCTATACCACGTCGATCGGTTATACCCTGTTTCTTGAGATATTCACGCGGAAAAAGATGGTGATGCTCCAGGGCTTGCTTCTTAGGCCTCGCCGTGGGGTCCAACAGGTCTCGTACTTTCATCTTCGAGTACAAAACCGGTGCATCCAAGAGGTTCAACGCCGCAAAGTAAGCGCACAATCCGGGGCTACGTACTGTAGCTGTGGCCAGCTCGTTGGGGAGAGTAACTTCCCAATAATCTCGGGTGAGTACTGCGTTCATCTCCTTTTCCAGAACTTCAATGAAGTCATTTGGTTTGCTCAATCCGCGTAACAAAGAAAGGTCCTGTTCCATGCGTGTTTCTGGCGAGCCGGTGTAGCGTCCAGTGAGTGAATTCATGAAGAACCAGCGCGCCATGAGATCACGCAGCGTGGAAATATCCATTCCAAAGTCGCGTTTGCCGATGAGCCATAGAGCATAGGTATAGATCAACGACGTCTCAGAGGTAATTAGAGCCGGATGTATATACCCCGCACGCTTGATCACCTTGAGAAACTCGTGCCAATTTTGAAGGTCCAGCACACAAGCCTGTGCCTTTTTCAACAACGC
>JBBFME010000049.1:0-13377 GCA_037478695.1 Pseudothermotoga sp. | reverse complement strand
CAGATCGGCTTGAGAGACTCTTTTCAAGGTATCTTCAACAGCTTTCTTACCTTTTTTGAAATCGAGCATGCCCAAAAGTGATAATATGAGAGTTACGCCACCAACAACCGCTGATTTGATCAGAGCTCCACCTGGTAGGAAGAAAAACGACAGATAACTCAGAACGAAAACATAAATGGGTAGAAGGAAGCTATATACTGGAAAGATGGCTCTCAAGAATCCCGATCCAACTATCGCTATACTGGAAAGCTTTTCAAAGACACCATAAGGTTTTGTGGCACGTATTTCGACCTCAAGGTAGTTCTGGCCGTCCGTAGTACCTTCTGAGATTACTCTGTACTGCATGGGATCTTTGAAAAACTCAGATGCACTCTCCATCAAACCCAGAAAGTACTTCTTGAAGTTTCTCTTAGATTGATAACGCACTACGGCAGATCTATCGCTCTTGAGTCTGAAAAAGACACGAGGAGGTGTCGCACCTCTTATTCTTCTGGTTAGAACCCTGTGAACGGCATCCATTGCAGCCATAAATGACAATAAACCAGGCTTTTTGAAGAATTCCGGATAGTGATCGAAAAAGGTGTAGAGATTTTCCTTTCCAGTTTTGTACCAAAGTTCATCGAGGCTTATACCTTTCGCCTGAGCTATTTGCTTGGACATATTTATGGGCAGCTCGTCTGCTACGTCATCTAAGGGACTATACACATGATCCGGTTTCAGACCGAAAGAACTCTTGATCTTTTCAATGAAATCTTTCCCGTAAAGCTTTGTCCAAGTTTGCATCCAAACATTTACGACAAAGCCTTTCAAAATTCTCCCTCCTTTCAAAGTTTGTCCATCAGTTGATCGAGAAAATCAACTTCGGTACCGAAAAAATCTTCAAGAACGTGGTTGAACCCACCAACAACAAGACCGTTTTTCACAAGTTCTTTCAGCTTTTCAAAGACAATCCCATCGAGTTTACCTGCATTGACCTCCCTTTCTATCACACCGAGCGCTTCATGAATTTCCAATGCACGCCTGTATGGTCTTTCTTCAACCAGAGCAGAGAAAACATCACTCACTTGAAGAATTCTCATCTGCAAGTTTATCTGATCACTTTTCAATCCATATGGATATCCACTGCCATCCAAACGTTCGTGGTGTGAACTGCTGATCAACGAAAAACTTCCAAGACCACTATTCAGAAGTACCTTGTTTGTCTTCACCACATGCATACGCATAGAGATGAGCTCAAAATCGTTCAAAGTACCTCTCTTGTGCAATACTTCGAGCGGTGTAGTCACTTTACCGATGTCGTGCAAGAGTGCCGCAACGTTCATGATAACGGAATCTTTTTCGGTCATAAGCTCGCGCGCAAGTTCTTTCGCTGTTCGAGCAACCCAAAAAGTATGGCTTCGTGTGTAAGGACTTCTCAAATCAAGAAGTCCAGCGATTAACTTCGCCGCAGGTTCAAATTCATTGCATGACAGTGTGAGATCACTCTCAAAGCCGTGTTCGCTGCTCAGAAGATCCTCTAAGACCCTATAGTCCCTAAGCGTTTCAACAGAAATCTTCTTGACATCTTCATTCAAACTGTTATCTTTTTCAACAGAATGAATCATCGACTCTATCAACTCTGGACTGAAGATCCCTCTACCATCTTTCAGAAAGGTCAAAGAGATCATGTCTGCTGCTTTGATACAGTTTGCCAAGAGTGCAATGTCAGATTCAGATATCGCATCGTATGGTGTGTGGTGATAGATCAAAGCCCTCGAGCAATAGGAGCACAAAAAGTTCAGGCGTGAAGTGAGCAAATATGATATGAAAGAATGTCTGTCTCGCTTATCAAGCGTGATGACTATTTTTTCTATATCCGGGATATTTCTGAAAGCATCGACAAAGACTTCGTAATTCTCAATGGAGGCTTTGAAGATGAGACCAACATCGTGCAGGAGCCCCGCTAAATACACTTGCTCCAAATTTTTTCGCAGATCCAGGGACTGCACAAAATGCCTGGTTAGTTTTGCAACCTGTATCGAATGCACAATTATATTCCTATACTCATGAACACCAAAAGAGCTGAATATCTTGACGAATGATTCCAAGGGTATGATTTTTAATTCTCTCAGAGTCATCACCTCAGTGTTTTTCAATATTATAGCATGACAAAATATGCATACATAATCTTTCTGCATTTGCAATACAAAACTTGGATTGCAGGAATATGAGGGCGGGAAGATTTGACTTTGCAAAAAGACCACGCAGTTTTCATAGGAAAACTGCGTGGGAAGCGCAAACTTGGCTATAGGGGTTAAATCAGAATTTGATAGAAATACCTGCCAACAGGTATATCTCTCCGTTCAGCGAGTATCGACAGCCGGCGAGGACGTAAAAGCCATTAAAAACCTTAACTCTTCCATCGATCCAGAAATTGATATCCGCATTGCCGTAAGCGCCGAGAGTCAAAACAAAGTTGTCGAAATCAAAGTTCGCTCCGACTTTCCATGATGGCTCAACAAACTTCAACTGTGAAATGGAAAGCTTGAAAGGGTAGAACTCTGCAAACAGCGTCAATAAAGTTGATAGTTCTGAGTAATCAGACACACCTATTGCGATGTAGAAATCACCGTCGTAGAAGAATCTCAGCCCAGCTCTCAAACCTTCTTCACTCACAAGAGCCTCGATTCCGGCCATGAAATTCATTGGCATGAACAGTACTTTCGACTGAAGAGTTATTGAGTCACTCATCCAAATCGATGTTCCGATCTCACCATTGTAGTTGGAAAAATCAGTCAAGAGGAAACCATACAGTTCAGTCGTTCTCTCGACTGAAGAAGAGTTAAAAAGATTGACAAAATTATCCATACTCCCAATCATGTAGATATTCTCTTTCGGAGGTTCTCCAATTGAAGAAGCTTTTGCATAAACTGCAAAGTACTCGAAGCCGTTTGAAGTTTTCAACGTGAGCAGACAGATCGGTGAAAAATCTGTGCCGATATTCAGTTCGTTGTCAAAGATCATTGGACTATACGGGTCTGAGATTGCGATCTTTGTCTGAATCTTTTCATCTGCAATATTCAAAGGCGTTAGTTCTACTCTCAAACCAGTACCCGTTGTTACACCAGTTCTCAGTGATAGTTCATCGACCCCTGCAAAGATCACAGCAGATTTACCAAGTATTGTAGAAACCCATGGTCTTACCGATGTCATTGTCTTCTCGTGTTTGGTTCCAACTTCAATCGTTGTGCTGATGAATGGAATCTTCAAAAGAAGTTCCATCACAGCAGGTTCATAGGTGACTCTGAATTGGTATGCCGAAAGATCTGGTTTGCTGATCTCTATTTCTTTTAACCCGATCTTCGTGATGGTCTCATCACTCAGTCGAACGACTTCAAGCTGATAGATGACTATTGGTTGTGAAAAGGCGAAGAAAGAGAGTACGAGAAACAAGACGATGAAGAGTCTTTCCCTCATACTAAGCACTTCCTCACAGTGCTTCTGCGCTCAGAAATATAACCAGTTCTCTACTACTATCGCTTTCGGATTTGACGCCAAAGAGATATCTCAGAATTGGGATGCCACTCAAAAACGGAAAACCAACATAGGAGTCGGAAGATTTTTCCACAGTCAGTCCGCTGATCACCACAGTTTGGCCACTCTGAATGCGTAGAGTTGTTGAAAGCTCGCTTCTCTTGGTCGATAATGAACTTGTGGTCTGTGCGGTTGTGAAGTGACTCACACTGGGTGCAACTGAAATCTCGAGCTGGTTTTCGCCCACCACTCTCGTGGTTATATCAAGTCCAACACCAACATCTACTGTTTGAGTAGTGGCTGTACCACCCTCTGGTTGGATGATTATGATCTCTCTTTGTCCAACAAAAAGCTTGGCAGGTTTGTTCTCCTGTACGATAATCCAAGGGTCAGCCTTTATCTTAGCCTTCTGTTGTTCTTCGAGTGCTTGAATTCTTGCTACGATAGTTCCGAAGACATCTGTTTGAACTGACAGAACGCCTGAGATCAAACCTAAGGTGGTAGTCCAGTTCTCGTTGAGCTGTTGATTTGCCCCAAAGGTGTACCCAACTTGATCGAGTCCGAGGTTGGTCATGACATCTTTTGATATCTCTGTCACCACAACGCTTATCTTCACTTGCCTTGGCGGAATGTCCATCTTCTTGAGATCTTCTTCAAAACTCTGTATGATCTGCTCAGGTGCGGTGATCGTGATCAGATTGTTCTGTGTGTCTATTTTCACGAATGGTTCGTAGAAGGATGGCAAAAGGCTCTTGACTGCGTCCACCTTGATGTAGTTTGGCTTGATGGTCTTAGTTTGTGCAAGATATCTAAAGGCTGGGTTTTTCGGATCTGGTGCACCAACGAAATAAAAACCATCGACTTTTATGAAGGATATCCGCCGGGCATGAGAATCATCTTCAGTGCTTTTTCTAAAGGAACGTCCTTCAGTTCTATTGTCACAAAACCACTGACTGTAGTGTCAGCGATAATGGGAATGCCAGTCTGAGCAGAGATGTCTGCGAGTGCATCGAGTATGTAGGTGTCTTGAAAGAAATTCGAGACAAGTGGTTCTTCTTCTGCAAAAAATGTGACAGCAAGTACCAAAAGGCAGGCAATCACGATGATCTTCTTCATTTCCCCTCTCCCCCTTCTATCTTAATTGTGCCTCTGAGCAAAATCGGCTCATTCGCACCGAAATCTATCCTCGCAACGATATCGTATTCACCTGGTTCAAGCTGGATGGGCATTGCGACTCCGAAAAATCTCTCCGTTCCAGGTAGAATTGGAGTTTCTTCGGTGTAAGAAGCAGTTGCGAGTCTTTGAGTCGTGGCAGGCAGTATGATTCCACTCTCTTCTTCCTTCGGAGGTATTCTTTTTTCGACGCCAATTGTTATGGACGGCAACAGATGAACTGTGCCATCGTTCTTAACCATCAAATCTATCTCAAGACCGCTTTCGGTAAGTTTAATAAGCTGGAAGTCTGCTGTGAGCTTCTTGACGATCGTCTCATCTGAACCAACATAAACCAAAAGATTGGCACCGAATTCAGTTTTGATCGCTTCTGTGGCAGAAGAAAAGACGATATCAAAGTAGTAACCTCCTAATGCTTCTTTTGGCGGGTTGGCTGTGATTCTAATTCTTCTGCTCTGGTTGGGTTTCAGCTGGAAAGAGCCTGGATTTATCTCAACCCATTCCGGTGCCTTTGTCCTTTCTTCGATCGGAACAAGCTCACCATATTCATCGTATTCGAGAGGATAAACAAAGGTTGTGATGTCAGCCGCTTGCTGGCCTCTGTTGGTGATCTGAACGGTTGTACTCCTGAAGGTGCCTGGCAGTGCCTTCAGTTCTATATTTCCCGGCTCGATGTAAAACATCGGTGCCTCAGATGCCTTGGTCTGTGAAATCTTCGCCGAACCTTCTTCAATTGTGAATTGTGTCTCTATGATTGCAGGTCTGTGACCTCCATAATATATCACACCTTTTGCCGTATAAGTTCCAGCCGGTAGTTGCTGCAAGGTAATGCTTCTGATCTTCACCTTCGCCTCTGGCAGAATGACACCTCTACCTGCACCGAGAGGCATCTTGGCTATGGTTCTGCCTTCTTTCGTCTTTATTGTCAGTTCTCCAGTTACTTCCACGTGTATGTTGCTCTTGTTCACGACGGTAGCGCTGAAAACATTGGCATCTTTACCGACTGTCTGCATGATCTCTGCTAAAGATGGAATTTCCGTTATCTTCTGAACTTCGATTTCTGTGGCGTAAGCTTCCATTCTCTTTCGTCCGGCTTCGACTACCAACTCCAAAAAGCTTGGCAACTGAAATTGAAACTGTGCTGCGATGCCCATGGCTTCTGGTAGTACCTCGGGTTTCTGAGAAGGCGGGACTATCCTGAAGACGATCGCTGCATATCTTCCGCCAACGATACCTCTTGGCACCGTGACCTCGACTGTAATGATCTGTCCTCCTGCTGGTTGAAGGGTGAAAGTGGCCGGAGAAACCTTTATCCACTTTGCTGCAGAGTAGTTTGTAGTTCCGGCTTGCGCTACGTTGTAATTTCCTTCAATGTCTTGTACTACATCTGCCACTAAAACCTCTATGCCCACAGGGTTGAATTCATCGGCGTTTTCAAGAAAGATGTTGTAACTGAATTTATCACCCTGAGAGACGTTCTTCGTAACAACCATTGGATCGAGCCTCAGGCTAAAGGTTCCTTGCGAAAATGCCAAGTTTGCGATCAGAAAAATCAACAAAGACAAAACCATCTTTTTCAAAGTACTCACCCCTTTATCTTTTTCTTAAAAACAGTAGGGGGAAAATCCCCCTACTTCAGTCAACTCTCTTCACTCTAATTCAGTGATCGAGAGACTTTTAGAAATTGAATCCACCAGTCGCTGGATTGATCCAAGGCTTGATCCTCTGCAGTGTGATGGTAACTGTTCCTCTTCCAACGTAGTTGCATGCAGAGTTGCAGTTGACGACTTCAATCATATTCCACAGCTTTCTGCTGATCCCTTCGTGCAGATCTGCACTGTCGGGTATGAAGACTGAGAGCTGATTCAGTTCTTCTGCACTTGCCATTTCTTGAATTTCTTCAGGAAGATTTCCAAGACCATAGCCGTACCAGGCGTCAACAGTATCTTTCACATGAGTGAAGGTGGATGCATATGTTGGACTTTCGAAACCACTGAAGCTGATAACTATTTCTCCGTTGCTCTGAATCCAGAAGCTGATGCAGTCAGTGATGTACTTTCCAGGTTTTCTGACATACCACAGCCACTTTGTTCCATCGAGCTGCCAGTTGATCCACTGTGCTACTTGGACCTCTGTCTCGATGTCTACAGTCCAATTCTTCTTGTTGCACGAGCCTGTTGCTGCACCAAGTTTGTACGCTCTTGCCTCTGCAAACGGATCCGTCATACTGAGTGCTACCCATTCCCCATCTACATCTTTCCACACAGTGAGTTGACTAGCACCGTTTTCAAGTGCGAAGACTGAAACCACAAGCAAAGCCGCTAAAACCAACAACAGTTTCCTCATAAAAATTCCCTCCTTTTCACCCTCTTGGGTGAGATTGTCGTAAAAAATTCCTCAATTTTTGCCCGAACGGCCGGTTGAATCGATGTAAGCCTTTGTGTTCTGGAGCGTGAAGGTTATCGTACCGGAATTGGTGTAAATACCCGACGACTGAGTTTGCAGGTTCACAAGCTGATAGAGATTCAAGGACGTCAGACCAGAACTCACGATCACAGATTTGTTGTTGAGATCAGGAGCAATTATCCAGTCAAGAGGATCTGGAAAATCACTACTAAGTGCATAACTTACATCTATCTTCTCTACCCCTATCCCTCCTTGCGGTTGAAGATTGTCAAAATTGCTGAAGGAGATGGCAACTTGTCTTGAAGCCTCCACCGTTATCTGACAGATATTGGCTGCGTAAGTACCAGGTTTTCTCAGATACCAGAGTGCCTTATCGTTTGAGATGGTCACGCACATGTTTGATGGTGGTTCGCCGCCTGCCCATGCAGTTTCCGAATTACCATTCTTCGTGACAGATATGTGGAGAAGGGTGTAGATCTTCTTGCCGACTTCATACGAATGACTCACGCTGTACTGATACTGCGTTACAGGTGGATTGTGCACCGTTTTGTACGGGAACTGGCCCGGATTTTGATTTCCAGTTGGTTCTTGATCGGTGATGTTCAGATGAGACTTGGTGGCAAGCCATCCGTCTTCCAATTCAAAACGGACATATAGGTTATTGGCATCGTTCCAAACAATAGTCGTTCCTATGTTGTAACTTTGAGCGGCGATTATCCCATAATAGCTTCTGTCGGTGTTGTTCTTTATCACATACTCTATGTAATAGTACCATTGCCCAGATTTTGTGGACTGATCGATCGATGTCTTCGGCGAAACCTCAGTTGGCTCAATGACAATCGTTCCTTGGATCTGAAAAGACACAGGAGAGTTCGAAAAACCATTCTGTGGCAACGGAAAAACTACTATTTGAGAGTCGTCAGTATTTGCAACTTTCCAAAGACCCGTAATCGGATCGTATTTGTAAACCTTCGGTGATTGGCAGAAAACAACCGCGGTTATGAGAGTGATGAGAACAGTTATTAATTTTCTGACCCCCCACTTATAAGTTAGAAATTTACACACCCTCACAACCTCCTGGTACAAATTTATTCAGGACGTTGAAAAAATATTGATAAAATCCTGACAATATGCTGAAATTATGCTCAAAATATGCTGAAAAAACGAGAAAAGGCGGGCATCTGCCCGCCAGAGGGGAGGGATTAGACGTAGGCAGTCAGATCGAAGAGGCCATGACCACTGAGTGTGAAGACTATTACCCTTTCGGTTTTTTCCTCTTTTGCCCTTTGAGCCTCTCTGATGGCTCCTGCTATTGCATAGGAACTTTCGGGTGCTGGAACGATACCTTCGATTCTCGCAAACAACTTTGCGGCTTTGAAAACCTCATCTTGATCGAGTGCAATTGCTTCTATAAGTCCTTCATTCACCAACTTCGAAACGATTGGCGCGGCGCCGTGGTAGCGAAGACCACCTGCGTGAATCTTTGGAGGAATGAAATCCTTTCCAAGTGTGTACATCTTCAAAAGTGGTGTCATACCTGCTGTGTCACCGTAATCGTATTCGTATTTACCCTCAGTTAAAGAAGGACATGCGGTTGGTTCACACGCAAGGAGTTTGACCTTCTTTCCTGCGAGTTTGTCTGGTATGAAGGGCAGAGCGGTCCCACCGAAATTAGAACCTCCACCGTGACAACCGATTACGACATCTGGCTGCTCGTTGAGGGCTTTCAACTGTTTTTTGATTTCCAAACCTATCACCGTCTGGTGCAAGAGCACGTGGTTGAGCACACTGCCAAGTGAGTATTTGGTCTTTCTGTCACTCACGGCCACTTCAATTGCTTCGCTGATCGCTATTCCTAAGCTTCCGGGCATATCTCCATTCTTCTCAAGCAGAGATCTACCAAAGTTTGTGCGATCGCTTGGGCTCGGCACAACATCTCCACCAAAGAGTTTCATCAAATACTTGCGCATGGGCTTTTGCTCATAACTGATCTTCACCATGAAGACGTTGACCGTTAGACCGAACTTTGCCCCTGAATAACACAAGGCACTTCCCCATTGACCTGCACCCGTTTCCGTAACCAATCTTTCGGTACCAGAGATCTTGTTGTAGTATGCCTGTGCAAGGGCTGTGTTCGTCTTGTGACTTCCAGTTGGGCTTGCGCCTTCATACTTGTAATAGATCCTCGCAGGAGTTTGCAAGAACTCTTCGAGATAGGTTGCCCTGAACAACGGTGTTGGTCTAAAAACGGCATACTCTTCAAGGATTGGCTCTGGGATCGAGATTTCGCGTTTGTCACTGACTTCCTGTTCGATCAGCGGCATTGGAAAGATAGCAGACAGTGCATCTGGTGAAATTGGCTGTCTCGTCTTTGGATCAAGCGGAGGATCGAGTTTGAATGGCAGGTCTGCCAAAACGTTGTACCAATACCTCGGAATTTCTTCAACACCTAAATCCACCCTGATTCTCATAAAGCCACCTCCTGATTGTTTTAAAATAAAAAAGGGGCTCTCTTAAATTAAGAGAGCCCCAATCCAGTGCAGTACGTCAAAAGGGTACTACCCCACCGGACTGGGGCAGTACCACCACCATTGATTGCGAACAACACAATTACCAAATTCAAGTACCTTCAGAACCAACAACTCATAACACTCCTTTGGCAGGATTTTACACCCAAACGAGAGCAAAGTCAAGTTTTCACTTTGAGCATCTTGAAAAAGAGAACTGAAAAGGAAAATGGGAGGATCAAGCCTCCCTGTTATAACGATTGACGGTGAAAAGATTGTGCTTGTAAATCATCAAATGCTATTGAAGGTCTTTCAAGCAGAAGAACTTTCACAATCTCTGGGTTTTTCGATTTTCTTTGAAGAGAGAAGAAAAGATTTCTTTTGAGATAGTTCTTTCGTTCTGCCGGAAACTTTCACAGAAAATCTGATTCATCATAAACAGATCGATTGAACTTCTACTTTCAGACAGTTGATTGCTTTAACCTTTTGGATAGACTCAGTCAGCTTTGCTTTCCACTTTTTCCAAAAGAACTTTCCATTCTGAAAACTCTTGGTCCAAAAAGCTCTTTTTTATCCTTTCATTTTCTCAAGAAGTGAAACACTCACCCGTTTATATCCTTATTTATAATTACTCTTTAATTTTTCCCAACAGCTTAGACTTATCCCAACTTTACGAAGGCGCCTTTGGTCAAACTTCCCCGGGTGAGTTTTTCCACAATATATAATACGATTGCCCTGAGTGGTTAAAATTCTGAGAAACCTCACCAGAAAAGAAAAAGAGTATCTTTTTAAACTCATCAAGGCTGTTCATGAGGCTTTTGGAACTTAGCTGTGTCTAATATCTCTCTTCACTCTGACTGCTGCTATGAGAGTGGTAGAATGGAAATGTTACTCTATGCGAACAAAAGGGGGAATGACTGTGGAAAAACTCAAGATCGATGATTTTCTGGCTTACAAGTATTTGTCAAATCTGAATTTCTCTCCGGATGGCAACTATCTGGGCTTTGTGCTTCACCGCAGTGATTTTGAAGAAAACCGCTATCTTTCATCGATCTGGATCTACGAACTGGCAAGTGGTAGATTCACAGAACTCACCGCGGGCTTTCAAGAGAGCTCTTTTATCTGGATTGACAAAGAAACCGTATTGTTCCCAGCTTTCAGAGAAAAGAAGGACAAAGAACGTAAAGAAGCCGGTGAACCTTTCACAGTCTTCTACAGAATAAAGATCTCTGGTGGTGAGGCACAGAGAGCCTTTGAAGTACCTTTGCTGGTGAAACAGATAGAGGCGCTTTCAGAGAACTCTTTTGTCTTCACAGCGATCTTTGAGAAAGACATGAATTTTGAGCGTGAAAAGAGAGAAGAGTTTTTGAAAAAGCAGAAAGAGGAAAAAGATTATCAAGTGCTTGATGAAATACCATTTTGGTCCAATGGCAGTGGGTTCACCAACAAAAAGAGAATCAGACTATATCTGTTTGAAGTCGATAAGGGTGAGCTCACACCCATCAGCGATGAGCTGACAAATGTCGAACACTTCTCGGTGAATAAAGAGACAAGGCAGCTGTTGTTCATCGGCAATTCTTTCAAAGACAAAATGGAGATACGTTCAGACCTTTATCTTTACGAAATCGATCAAAAGAGACTTTCCAAATTGACGCACAAAGAGTCCTTTGACTATGCCTTCTGCCATTTTCTGGGAGAGTCGATCATTTTTGCTGGAACGAATATGAAGAGATATGGCATCAACGAAAATCCAAAATTCTATTCGCTCAACCCAAAGACAAGAGAGGTGAGAGTCATCACGCCCGATCTCGATCTGAGTCTGCACAACAGCGTGAACTCCGACTGTCGATATGGGGCAAACAGAACAACCAAAGTCGATGGGAAATATCTTTACTTTGTCTCTACCGAGTGGCACAGCTCTTATCTCAACAGAATCGATCTTGACGGAAAGATAGAAAGACTCACCGCAGACAATGGCTCAGTGGACGGTTTCGATGTTCACGAAGGTAGAGTGATCTTTGTTGGTTTGAGAGATATGAAACTTCAAGAACTTTACGAGTTGCACGAAAATGGCGAAAAACAACTGAGCATTTTCAACGAATGGGTTTGCAGAGAAAGAAGTGTTGTGAAGCCTGAGAGATTTTCTTTTCTGTCTGACGACGGCATTGTTTTGGAAGGTTGGGTCATGAAACCTGTTGATTTTGACTCAACAAAGAAATACCCGGCGATATTGGACATTCATGGTGGTCCAAAGACAGTGTACGGCGAGGTTTTCTTTCACGAGATGCAGTTGTGGGCGAATGAGGGGTATGTAGTACTCTACACGAACCCGCGCGGCAGTGATGGCAGGGGAAATGAATTTGCAGACATAAGGGGAAAATACGGCACATTGGACTACGAAGATCTGATGAAGTTTGTCGACGAAGCAACTGAGAGATATCCTTTCATCGATACGAATCGCATAGGTGTAACTGGTGGCTCTTACGGTGGCTATATGACCAACTGGATAATAGGTCACACAGATCGTTTCAAAGCTGCCGTCTCGCAGCGGAGTATAGCGAACTGGATTTCAAAGTTTGGTACCACCGACATAGGTTATTTCTTTGTTGAAGATCAGCATCTTGCGACGCCTTGGAGTGATTTCGAGAAACTCTGGTGGCGTTCGCCGATGAAATATGCAGACAAAGTCAAGACACCCACTCTGTTCATTCATTCAGATGAAGATTACAGATGTTGGTTGGTCGAGGCGATTCAGATGTTCACAGCCCTGAAGTACTATGGAGTTGAATCAAAGTTGGTCATCTTCAAGGGAGAAAACCACGAACTGAGCAGAAGCGGAAAACCAAAACACAGACTCAGGAGGCTGAAGGAGATAACAGAATGGTTTGACAAGCACTTGAAATGAGACGCACTTTGCTCTGAAACCGTTACCATATCTTATTGATAAAATACCTTGACGGTTAAATTATTTAACGATATAATCTGCACGAAGATTCTATCTTGAAAGCTGGAGGATAGCTATGAGAAGATATCGAGCAACGATTCTGTTCTTGCTTCTTTCTCTGATCTTAGGGGTACTTGCTTTTCTCAAAGGTAGAATCAACGCAGATTATATCGTTTTTCTTCCCGGTTATAAGCCAGGTCTAACGATGCAACAGATCGACAACGAAGACTTGAAGGCTTTGTTGAAGGTTTCTGAAAGATTCTCCGATGGCACTCAGGTTGTCCTGATCTTACACTCAGAGGATACCTTCTTTCTGGAAGAACATGTCACTGAGCTCGTGAAACTTCAAGAAGAGCTGTCGAAGGTGGAAGGTCTAAAAACTGTCCTGAGTGTTCTCAATTACACCTTCAAAACACCTTATTTCAACGGAAAAACGATAAATGAAAAGATCACAGAAGATCCTGAAGCGAAATCACTCATCTCAGCAGACGGGAAATACATTCTTTTGAACTGTATGCTTCAACCAACTGACGATACAAGACCTATTTTGCGCAGAATAGAGAGCGTACTGAAAAACTATCAGAGATACTCACCGCTTGTTTTTGGACAAGTTGTTATAAACGACAGTCTTTTCAGCGAGATCATAAAGCAGATCTTGGTCTACCCGACGTTAATGTTCTCGGCAATACTCGTTGTCTTTTGGCTACAAACACGTTCTTTGAAGGCAAGTCTTCTTTCGCTTTTCATACCCTTGCTCGCCACAGTCATTGTCTATGGATTTTCTGCCTTACTTGGCATAGAACTGAACGTTATGACTGTTATGTGCGTCAGCTT
>JBBFME010000048.1:0-13574 GCA_037478695.1 Pseudothermotoga sp. | reverse complement strand
GGACGATCAGGGTAGGCTTGTGGGGATAGTCAGTCGAACGAATATTCTCAAGGCCGCAATGGAAGGAGTCCTTTGAGTGAAAAAGGTTTACGTGACATTCCTCGGCTGTAAGGTCAACCAGTACGAGTCTGAATACATTATCGAGAAACTCGAGAAAAACGGCTATGTTGTCTCACCACATCCCTCAAAGGCAGATATGTGTATCTTAAACACCTGCATGGTCACTTCTGAAGCTTCAAGAAAATCACGGCAGATTCTTCGAAGGTTGAGAAAGCTCAACCCAGATGCCTTGATAATAGCCACAGGATGTTATGCGCATTTGGAACAACAGAGTCTCTTAGAGATAGGTGCAGATTTGGTTCTTGGAAATCATGAAAAAAAAGATCTCATAGCTCACATTGAAAGATATTTTCAAGAGAAAAAGAAGTTCATCAGTGTTTCAGAGCCAGTTTATCAAGTTGATGAAACAGTTGAGAGTTTTCTTTCTGACAGAACGAGAGCTTATGTGAAGATCGAAGATGGATGCAACGAATTTTGTTCTTACTGTATAGTGCCCGTGGCAAGGGGATTCAAGATAAGGTCCAAGGATGCCGAAACAGTTCTTTCAGAGATAAAAACACTTTTAGAGAACGGCTATAAGGAGATCGTTTTGACAGGCGTCAATTTGGGAAAATACGGTGCTGAAAGTGGATTCACTCTAAGCAAGTTGCTGAGAGTTTTGATAGATGAGTTTTCTGGCGATTTCAGAATTAGACTCAGCTCGATAAACGTTCAAGATGTGACAGATGAACTGATAGATCTTCTTGGCTACAGCGATAGAATCTGCCCTCATCTTCACGTTCCACTTCAAAGTGGTTCAAATGTTGTGTTGAAGAAAATGAACAGAAAGTACTCTGTAGAGGACGCTTACAGATTGTTTGCTAAGTTGAGAGAACTGAACTCGGATTTTTCAATCTCAACGGACATCATCGTCGGTTTTCCCGGTGAGACAATAGGTGATTTCAGACAGACTCTCGAGTTAGTCAGCAAAGTGCAGTTTTCTAAGGTGCATATCTTCAAGTACTCCACCAGACCCGGAACGATCGCCTCGAAGTTGAATTACCAGATACCGGCAGAGGAGAAAGAGCGAAGAAGCAAGGAACTCTTGTCAGTAGCAGAAGAAAGCTCGAAGAAATATCGAGAACAGAGTGTTGGAAAACTGAGAAGGGTTCTGGTTGAACAGAACAGATCTGGTATTTCCTCTGGTTACGATGAGTATTACATTAGACACGAGTTCACAGGTGGTCGCGTAGGAAATCTCGAAACAGTTGTCTCGAAATATGCAAACGGTGCAGGGGTGGTGTCAACACTTGCTTGTCTGGAAAGGCAGATGGCTCAAGAAGCCTGAAGCAACTTTGTCTGTTGATGAACCAGGTTTGTTGTACGGAGGTGTGCCTTACGAGACACTGAGAACATACCAGCACAGATTATTCGCTGGAAAGTATCATTATGACAGATTAACTGTGTCGGCGAAGTACCTTGGTATGGAAATACCAATGAGCTATGAACAATTCCGCCAGGTCATTCTGCAAGGTTTGGAAGAATTCGATGGTGATGTTTCGATAAGGGTGTTGCTTCTACCTCGGGGAAAGATAAGTGCTTTCAGTTATCAGCTCGACTTCTGCGAGTTGGTTGTTTACATGGATCAATTGAAGGTTTCTCCCTTGCACGAGAAGGTTAAGGTAAAGGTGAGCAAGATAAGAAAGATAGACCCAACTGCTACACCAGCAGACCTGAAGGCCGTCGGCAGGACGGATATTCTGCTCGCAAAAGCGACAAAAGGTGACGCTTACGATGTTTTGATGCTTGGTAGTAAAGGACAGTTGTGCGAAGGAACTTTTACAAACCTTTTCATCGTCAAAAACGGTCGTGTTGTAACACCAAGTCTTGACAGTGGCATATTGCCTGGAATCACCAGAAAGAATGTTATAGGTCTGTGCAACTCTTTGTTGATACCCGTTGAAGAACGTTGGGTTGAGCTTTCTGAACTATACGGTGCCGATGAAGTCTTTCTAACTCATACGAGCAGGGGAATTGTTCCGGTTGACGAACTCGATGGATGGAGAGTCTTTTCAAAATCTCTTGGTGAGTTTTTATCGCAGAGGTTTGAAGACTATATAAATTCTATAGAGGAAAATTGGATATGAGAAAGATAGGCGAGATTTTCGATTCACTGTCCAAACAAAACCGTACCTTTGAGCAATTGCGGTTAAGGGTCATCTTGTCAGACTTGAAACCCTTTCTGGGCGAGTCGCTTGCGAAACACTGCAAGTTCTCAGAGTTGCGAGATGGCACTTTGTACTTCGAATGTGATGATCAGATGTGGTTGACCCAGGCAAACTTCATGCGCAGAAAACTCAAAGACAGAATCAATGAAATTCTCTGCGATCAAGAGATCAGAGATGTTGTTTTCAGGAGGTGTAAGCAATGACCATTGAATATGGTGCAGAAAATATTCAAATTCTCAAGGGCCTTGAAGCAGTCAGAATGAGGCCGGGAATGTATATAGGTTCCACTGGAAAAAGCGGGTTACACCACCTTGTCTATGAAATTGTCGACAACAGTATAGATGAAGCAATGGCTGGCTTCTGCGATACAATACGAGTCACACTCTTTGAGGATGGCTCTGTTGAAATAGAAGACAACGGTAGGGGTATACCAACCGAAGTGCACCCTGAGACAGGAAAGAGCGCTCTCGAGGTAGTTATGACCACATTGCATGCCGGCGGAAAGTTTTCCAAGAATGTTTACAAGGTCAGTGGAGGCTTGCACGGAGTTGGCGCGTCGGTCGTCAACGCACTGTCAGAAAAACTCGAAGTTTGGGTTCACAGAGACGGGAAGATATATTACCAGAGGTATTCGAGAGGAACACCCCAATGTGAGGTAACTATCGTTGGTGAGACAAACAAAACTGGCACAGTGACACGTTTTAGACCGGATGGAGAGATATTCTCCTCTCTGGAATTCGATCCTGACATAATTGAGAATAAACTCAGAGAACTGGCTTTTCTAAACCCAGGGCTGAAGATCATCTTTGAAGACAAGATAAACGAATACTCGAACACCTTTCAATACAGCGGAGGATTGAGCGAGTATGTTAAGTTCCTTGCAAAGACAGATAAAGCTTTACACGAAGTCATTGAACTGTCTGGGGAATGGGAAGAGGTTATTGTTAGAATAGCCATTTTGTACACAGACTCCTACACCGAAGAGAGAATTTATTCATATGCAAACAACATCAAAACGGTAGACCATGGCACCCATGTGACTGCTTTCAAGAACACGATCACAAAGATGCTGAACGAGTACGGCAGATCACTCGGCGTTCTGAAAAAGGACGAGTCATTCCAAGGTGAGGATGTCCGCGAGGGTTTGATCGCCGTAGTTAGTGTTTTCATGAAAGATCCTGAGTTCGAGGGACAGACGAAATCAAAACTCGGAAGCGAGTGTGCAGGCACCGCTGTTTCCAAGATTCTTCGCGACAAGCTTTCTGAATACTTTGAATTGAACAAATCTACCTTGAAGACTGTTCTGGATAGAGTCTTAAAAACGATGCAATCTCGTGAAGCAGCAAGAAAGGCAAGAGAATTAGTACGAAGAAAGAATGCCATGGAAAGTTCATCTCTACCCGGCAAGCTCGCTGATTGTGTCTCGTCGGATGTTGAGAAATGTGAACTTTTCATAGTTGAAGGTGATTCTGCAGGTGGTTCTGCAAAACAGGCACGCGATAGGGAGTATCAAGCAATTCTACCATTGAGAGGAAAGATTTTGAATGTTGAGAAGTCTTCGATTCAGAAGTTGTTGTCCAATGAAGAGATTAAAAATATTGTGGTAGCAATAGGCACTGGCATTGGTGAGAGTTTCGATCTCTCCAAGCTACGTTATGGAAAGATCATAATCATGACCGATGCCGATGTAGACGGAGCTCACATTAGAACTTTGCTTTTGACATTTTTCTTCAGGTATATGAAAGATTTGATAGAAGACGGCAAGATATACATTGCTATGCCTCCACTGTACAAAGTAGATTTTTCCTCCAATTCGCTCTATCTGTACACCGAGGATGATTTCAAAGCTTTGAGAAAAGAGCTCGGTGAAACGAGAAAGATAGAGGTTCAGAGGTACAAAGGACTTGGTGAAATGAATCCGGAACAGCTCTGGGAAACTACCATGAACCCGGAGACGAGAAAGTTAATACAAGTTAACATAGAAAATGCCGAAGAGGCAGACAGACTTTTCACCATACTCATGGGAGAAAGTCCAGCAGAGAGAAGGACATTCATAGAAAAACATGCTTTGAAGGTGACATATTTGGATGTATAATTCGAGTAAAGCTATAATTTTCGTGGGGGTATTCTTGGCTGTATTTTTCTCGTTCAGTGTGCTTGAGTATCTACCAAAGTTTTCTGTTAAACACGAAGATCTTAAGCCAGTTTATCTTGTATCCTACAAAGGGAGGGTGTGGTGGGTATCAGAGAACGGCAAATTTCTGTCTGTGGCAAGATCGAGTGATATCTTGAAGAAAGCAGTTGTAAGTGGAGTGAAAGCAGAGAATTTGTCTTTGAGTAAGGAGTCTCTTGAAGTTCTGAACCAATTGAAAGATGTAGTAAACAGTCCGTACGTAGCAGAGGTAAAATTGAATGAAAAATGTGCAATTTTGCTGAAAGGTGTTTTATTATATCTCAGTGATTGGAAAGATTTGGTCAGTCATATCTCGAAACTTGAAAATTTGATCTTCACAATGGAACCTAAGGCAGAGTATTTCCTGACGTCAGTTGGACTCGTCTACAAGATCAGAGGTGGTGGCGGTGAGGAAAGGTGAAACCTATATCGCGATTGACATTGGTTCTCATTCAATCAAGAGTTTAGTTATCTCTGGAACTGCCGAAGGTTATGAATTACTTGAGCATTCTGAATTGAGAACGCGTGGAATAGACGGCGGAGATGTCAAAGATGCGATTTCCCTGAGAGAAGTATTGAACCAGGTAATGTCGCAGATGTCTGAGATAGCCAACTTGGGGCGTTCTAACATTGTTGTGTCTTCGAGTTGTGGAAAGTTCATCCTCCACGAGTTGAAAAAGGACATAGCTGTTTCAGAGGGTGAAAGAAAGCCAGTCGATGAAGCAACCGTTGAAAATCTAAAGCAATCTGCTGTCGACAGTCTTGGAGGCAATTACCAAGTGTTGCACATCTATCCAAAGAAATACACGATAGACAGGACAAAAACTGTTTTCAACCCCATTGGGATGCCTGCGAATCACCTCGAGGTTGAGTTGGCTGTTGTGGCATTCGATAGATCTACAAGTTCTCTCTTAGAGTTCTTACAAGATGCTTTCTCAGAAGATTTTGATTTCGCATCGTCGACTGTTCTCGGTGCAGAGAGTGTTCTGACTGATACAGAGAAAGAAAACGGAGTTTGTGTTGTCGAGCTCGGTTATTCCAGTACAGCGGTTGTGATCTACTCAATGGGTGTTCCCGTGAGACTTGAGACAATACCCTTGGGCATGAAGCACGTGATCAAAGATATTTCAATAGTCTTCAACACGTCGCTTGAAGAGGCAGAAAGACTTTTGGTAACTCACGGCAGTGCTATCTACGGTGAATCCAGCTATGTACAGCAATCTATAGATTTCAAAGGACTCGATGGCAGATCTGCCAGGAGTATCACAAAAGACGATCTGGCAAAGGTTATACACGCGCGTTTAAGAGAGATTTTGAACAAGGTGAAACGTTTTTACAGGGAATTCTGTTCAACGATGCCTGAGTTTTCTCCAAGAGGATTACCTGGTGGTATAGTACTCATAGGTGGTGGTGCCAAGGTTTTGAGGTTGCTCGACTTAGCTTTGGATGTTTTCAAGAGTCCTGTCCGAGTGGGAACCTATAATACTTCTGCTAATGTTCCCATAAAGGATTCAGATGATGTTTTAGACGATCCACTCTATGCCCCCGCACTTGGAGGGTTTATATCTTTGCTCGAAAGTGGCTCAAGGACAGAGCAAAGAGTTAGACGTGAATCGAGCGAAGGTTTCTTCAAGCGACTTGTTGAACTGTTCAAGAATCTCTGGTAACTCCAGGGAGGTAGATGATGATGCCTTTCGAACTTGGAAGATCAAGGACTAACAATCAAGAGAAGTTCACGAAAAAAAGAGTCCCTGTTATAAAGGTTGTAGGTGTCGGTGGTGCTGGTAATAACGCCATAAACAGGATGGTGGAGATGGGTATAAGAGATGTCACCTTCATTGCAGTCAACACAGATGTACAGGTTTTGGAAGAGAATAAAGCCGACATCAAGATACAGATCGGTGAAAAGAGAACAAGAGGTCTTGGGGCTGGAGGGGATCCAAAGACTGGTGAAGAGGCAGCTCAAGAGAGTCGCGAAGAACTCGAACAGATGTTGCAAGACACCGATATGTTGTTCATAACAGCGGGTTTTGGTGGTGGTACTGGTACTGGCGCAACGCCGGTGATAGCCGAGATTGCAAAGAGTATGGGGGTTCTAACAGTTGCAGTCATAACCACCCCATTCTACTTTGAGGGAAAAGAAAGGTGGAACGCCGCAATAGAGGGCTTGCAAAAACTCAGAAAGAGTGTTGACACACTTATAAGGATATCGAACAACAAACTGCTCGAGGAACTCCCACCAGACGTGACGGTTGTAAATGCTTTTCTGAAGGCAGACGAAACACTGCATCAAGGTGTTAAGGGAATCTCAGAGTTAATCACCAAGAGAGGATATATCAACCTTGATTTTGCAGATGTTGAATCTGTCATGAGAAATGCCGGCGCAGCGATGCTCGGTATAGGCATAGGTAAGGGCGCCAACAGAGCAATTGAAGCAGCGAAGAAGGCAATGGAGAGCAAGCTGATGGATCGTCCAGTGGAGAATGCTGGAGCGATTATTCTAAACATTTCCGCTCCAAAGACCGTTCAACTTCGCGAAATGCACGCAGCCGCTGCCATAATTCGACAGAGCTGCAGTGAAGACGCCGACGTCAAATTTGGCTTGATAATCGATGAAGAGCTTGCCCAAGATGAGATGCGCGTGACATTGATAGCGACAGGTTTTGACGAGGAAGACAGTTATTTGTTCCCAGAGAGTGAGATTCCTGCTGTTTACAGGCTGGGTTTGGAGGATATAAGTGGCGTTTGAGAAACCTCGTTATCGAAGACTTGGCGAGATCTTGATCGAAAAGGGTCTTGTGACCCAGGATGAATTAGCAAGGGCTTTGGAACAACAGAGAAAAGATAGGAAAGCCCTTGGCGAGATTTTGGTTGAGATGGGTTTGATCACTTGGGAGCAGATTACCGAAGCTTTGAGCGAACAGTACAATGTTCCCATCTTGAAGGATCTGCCAAGAACAGTGCCGGTTGATGTGCTCAGGAGTATTCCGAGGGCGATGATCGAAGAATTGAGAGTCATACCGATTGATAGGCAAGACGATAAGCTTGTTGTTATAACAGATAGCGTTTACAACCTCTCTCGTATATTGAGTGAAATCAAATTTCTCACCGGAAAAGATCCTCTTATATTTCTCGTCACACCGACTACTTTTTCGTTCATGTACGCGCAACACATTCAAGGTGCACCAATGGCATTGGCTGAAGAAATACCTGTAGAGCAAATCGAACCAGTTTCCGAAGAGGAAACGGAAGAAGTCCTCGCCGAGGTAGAGGCTCCAGTTGTGAGGATGGTCAATGCGATAATTCAACGAGCTGTACAGATGGAAGCGAGCGATATCCACATCGAGCCTTTTAGAAATTATGTGCGCGTCCGCTACAGGGTGGATGGTCTGCTCAGAAAGATCACAGACTATTCTAAGACACAACACAGTGCTGTTGTCACAAGAATAAAGATCATGTCAGGCCTTGATATTTCAGAAAAAAGATTGCCTCAAGATGGGAAGTTTTACATGAACATTCAAGGAGAACAATACGATTTTCGTGTTTCTACAATGCCATCAGTGCACGGTGAGAAGGTTGTGCTGAGAATTCTCAAAGTTTCAGGTGCATACAAACAACTCGAAGAACTCGGTTTCAGTGAATTCAATTACAAGAGGATTTCAGATCTTCTGAGAAGACCAAATGGAATCATTCTCATAACGGGACCAACCGGCAGTGGAAAATCTACAACTTTGATTGCTATGATAAACAAATTAAAGGACATAACGATAAACATAATAACGGCTGAAGATCCTGTGGAGTACACGGTCGATGGCATCACTCAGTGTCAGGTCAATCCAGAGATAGGCTTGACTTTTGCAAGGTATTTGAGATCCTTCCTCAGACAAGATCCGGACGTGATAATGATCGGTGAGATGAGAGACAAAGAGACAGCAACTCTCGCCATAGAAGCCTCCCTTACAGGGCATCTTGTTTTGAGCACTTTGCACACCAACAGTGCTGCAGCCGCGATAGATAGAATGGTGAACATGGGAATAGACAGACATATGATCAGCACGTCATTGATAGGTGTGATAAGTCAAAGACTTGTCAGAAAGCTGTGTGAAAACTGCAGAGTCAAGGCAGAACTGAGGAAGGAATACTCAGAGCTGTGGAAATCTGCCTTTCCTGAGATTGACCCTGTCGAGTACACCGCTGGTAGTGGTTGTCAAGAGTGTGGAGGTACTGGTTACAAAGGCCGTGTTGCAATTGGAGAGGTTTTGATGGTGAACCGCGATGTGAGGGAATTGATAGTCGCTGGCGGGGGAGAGAGGGAGATCTACGATTTAGCTCTGCAAAAGGGCATGCGCCCGATGTTTATAGATGGGTTTGAAAAGGTACTCAAAGGCATTACCTCCTTTGACGAAGTCCTCAGGGTGACCACAGGACTATGAAATATCTTTCAAAGGATCCAGAGGAGTGGAAGAAAAAGGAACAGGACTTCTTGCAGCGCGAGCGGGAAAAGACTCGATCACACAGAAAACAAGGAATGTATTTTCTGCTTTTGAACATAGTCATTGTGTTGATATTCTTTTTCGGCTTAAGGATGTATTATTCACAATTCCCATCACAGAAATCAGAAATGAATCAGCTCATCATTCAAGTCGAAAGTCCCTATACCTCTGGTACATCTCTGGACGTTAAAGTGCGACTTTACAACAACCGGAACAGATCAAGAGAGGTCGTCCTTTCAGATTTCAGTCTGCAGATCTCTGGTAGCGAGGGTGTTGTCTACAGTTTTTTTCAAAAAGATACCGTTAGAACAACTTTAGATGCATTTTCGAGCCGCCTTTTGTTTGATCTACGAAGAGAAGCTGAGTTGACCTCTTTAAAATCTGGCGAATACACGATAACCGTAAGACTAAGGGTTGACAACGAAGAAATCTTTGCCCAAAAATCATTCACCAGTGTTGAGAAATATCAGCTCGTAGTTGATGGGTTGCTCGATTTCTATCTTCCTGGTGAAACCATGAGCTTGTTGATATACCTTGTGAACAACACCGCAAGCGTTAGAGATATAAACATACAGTCTTTGAAGCTGTCATTGAAAGAAAGTGATAAAGTCGTTTGGCAGCAAGAGTTTCCCGTACAGTTGAAATATTCGGAGGTCGGTATAGGCAAAGATGTGAAGGTGGCAGATAAGATAAATTACTCTCTTCAGAGTGAGGGGCGTTTTGTGCTCACTGTTCAATGTTCTGTCAACAATTCGTTGGTTTCTCTTTCTCTTCCAGTTATGTGTACCAGTGAATATGAAAAGGATTTGAAAAAGGTGAAGATATACTCAGATCTTCCAAAACAAGTGAGCATCAGAAATCTACCAACTTTTTCTGTGTACTTACAGAACACCACAAACAAAGATCTGTTCTTTTTCATAGACCAGATAGATGTAACCTTGCCACCATCTTCGCTGAGTTATCAGAAGAAATCTGTTAGATTGTGGCTTGATGCCTATTCACAGTACGAGATATTCAAATTTCTTCCGTGGAATAGTCCAGCGATCACGCGAGCTGGAATCTACAAGTTGACAGTGAGAGTATATTCTGGTTCTGATTCCAAAGACTTCGAAAGTTCGATGCAGGTAATCGAATGATCCTTGGGTTTATCCTATAAAATGGTAGTTGGAGGTGTCTCGAAAATAGAGGTTTATACTCTTGAAAGGCTTGATTTCGACAGAGTTGTCGATTTAGTTCAGCAGTTTGTTTTCAGCACAGCTGGCAAAAGTTTTCTGAGAAAACTTCTGCCTATAGATAACCCTCGTCCCGAACTCGAGATGCTCAATGAAATGATAAGAGTGCTCGAGAGCGGGCAAGAGATTATTCCATCGAATTTTTCCTCGATCGATGTCGAAGAAATATTGCAGAAGATAAGAGATGGCAAGGTTCTTGACGCAGAGGAACTTCTAAAGATCTCAAGCGCTCTTTTGACCATAAAGGCAGTTAAAAAGAACGTGGCAGATTTCGAGCAAAGTCCATCTCTCAAAGAATTTGTCAAACCACTTTCTGTCTACGATGAGATCGTCAGTGATATACACAGATGTATTGGTGAAGATGGTTCAGTGAGAGACAACGCCTCAGAAAGACTAAGACAACTGAGAATAGAGTACAGGCATACGTTGGAACAGCTCAGGAGAAAGGCTGAGAGCTTTGTCAACATGAACAGAGTGTACCTTCAAGAACCAGTTGCAACCTTAAGAGATGGCAGACAAGTTTTTCCAGTCAAAGCAACACACAGAACGCAGGTCAAGGGTATTGTTCATTCGGTTTCTTCTTCAGCTGCAACTTATTTCATCGAGCCAGAAGAGTTCGTTCCAATGAACAACACTTTGAGAGAGTTGAGAGAGCAAGAGCAAGAAGAGATCAATAGAATTCTGCGAGCCCTGACTTTCAAAGTTTTTGAGCGTCTTGAAAAGATCGAGCAGGATATACAGATTTTAGCTCACATTGATGCTTTACACGCTAAAGCCGTTTTTGCGCACCACTATAAGGCAACTGTGATTTACCCCTCAGAAGAAATGGAGATAAAATTGATGCAAGCTCGACATCCTTTAATAGACAAGGAAAAAGTTGTGCCAGTCGATATCTTTCTGCCAAAGGATAAATGTGGTTTGGTGCTCACCGGTCCAAATACCGGGGGTAAGACTGTTTCACTGAAAACCGTTGGGCTTTTCTGTTGCATGATGATGGCTGGTTATCCTTTGCCATGCGATGAGAATTCCGTGCTTCCCTCTTTTTCGAAGATAGTGATCGACGTCGGTGATGAGCAAGATATCAGACAAAGTCTGAGCACCTTTTCTTCACATGTGGTCAATATAGTGAAGGCCTTAGAGCTTGCTGACGAGAAAACCCTTGTTCTATTGGACGAACTCGGTTCAGGCACCGACCCAGTTGAAGGTGCTGCTTTGGCTCTTGCCGTGATACAAAAACTCAAAGATTGTGGTTGTAAGTTCATCGTGACTACCCATCTCACACCGATAAAAATCCATGCCGCAAGCGATGAGAGATTGGTGAGTGCCTCTGTGGAGTTTGACCCTCAGACGCTCAAACCAACTTTCCGCATTCTTATGGGTGTGCCAGGTGCTTCTCATGCCTTCGAGATAGCCAGGAAACTGGGACTGGACGAATCAGTATTGGAAGTCGCTCAGAGATTCATAGGTCAAGAATATATGGACGTGGAGAAGACAATCCAGAGATATCAAGAGCAGAGTACGATCTTGCGAGAAAAGATCGAGGAACTCGAAAATGAAAGAAAAAAGATAGCGCAGCTCAGAGCGGAATACGAGCACAAATACGAAGAACTCAAGAAAAAGAGAATCGAAGAACTCGATGATGAATTGAAAAAGATGTACGCCGAGATAAAGGAAATGAAGAAACAGATCGATGAAGCAATCAGCAGTGTGAAGAGAAGAAGCCAAGACTTGGAAACACTCAAAGCGGCTGCAAAAGTTTTTGAAAGACAGTCCAAAACAGTTCGCGAGATCAAAGTGAACGATGAACGATCTCTGCCGACTCAGATGCTCGAAGTGGGAGACACAGTCAGGCTGAGAAATGGAGAAGCCATTGGCAGAATAGTCGCTACCAAAGGAGAAAGATTCATAGTTGATTTCAGTGGAATCAAGTTGGAAGCAGATCCACGCACTTTGATAAAGGTTTCTGTAGAGAAGAAAGAACAACCACAGGTTAATTTCCACACGGTGTACAGTACTTTGGGCAAGCCAGAGATAGATGTGCGTGGGCTTACCGTCGATGAGGCTGAGCCACTCATAGAAGATTTCATCGACAAATTGGTTTTGTCTGATTTCAAAACTGGGTATGTGATTCACGGTAAGGGGACTGGTAGATTAGCCGTTGGCATTTGGGAGATACTCCGGCGCGATGGCAGAGTCAAGAAATATCGATTTGGCACTCCGAACGAAGGGGGTACCGGTGTAACAGTCGTGGAGGTGTGAAGTTGATTTTCGCACTCGATGTTGGCACGAGAAAAGTTGCTGGCTTGATAGGCTATATCGATAACGATCTGTTGAACGTAGTCGATTTTGAAATGATCGAACATCCTGTGCGCAGTATGCTCGATGGTCAAATACACGATATAAAAAGTGTAGCTTCAGTTATTGAAGAAGTGAGAAAAAGACTCGAAGAAAGAAATGAACTGAAACTGAACGAAGTTGCAGTTGCAGTAGCTGGCAGATTTCTCAAAACAATTGTCCTTGAAGCAGAGATAGAGTTTTCAGGAGATGTTATCGACGAAAGAACCGTCAGAGAACTTGAGATGAAGGCACTTTCTCAGATCCCACTGAGTGATGAAGGCGGTTCAGAGCTTCACTGCGTTGGGTATTCGGTGATCGAATACAAGCTTGACGGCTTCTGGATAAAGAATCTTATTGGCCACAGAGGAAGGAAGCTGTACGTTCGTTTGGTTGCCGCACTTTTGCCGATTCAAGTGGTCAACGCGATGATTGCTTCACTGCACAGAGCTGGTCTGAGACCCTCTTTTCTCACTCTCGAACCAATGGCAGTCTTACAAGTGGCGATACCAGAGGATTTGAGAATACTCAATATCGGAGTTGTAGATATCGGAGCGGGAACGAGTGATATTGCACTTGCCAAGGGTGGAGTTATCGTTGGGTACGAAATGGTGCCCATGGCTGGAGATGAAATTACCGAGGTGATCGCGCAAACCTATCTGCTCGATTTTCTCACAGCCGAAAGCGTGAAAAGATCAATTGACGGTGCCACAGCCATCGAAGTAGTCGATGTGACAGGCAGAAAAACAGTTGTGCAAAGTTCGTCTGTGCTAAAAACGATCTCACCCACCGTCGAACTCATCGCAAACAACATCGCTGAAAAAATCAAACAACTGAATCTTGGGAAGCCAAGCGCTCTTTTCCTCGTCGGTGGAGGTGCTAAGCTCGAGTGTTTGCGCGATGAACTTGCGCGTGCTCTTGAGCTTCCAGTGGAAAGAGTCACTCTGAAGAACGTTGAAGATCTGCCAAAGGTTAAAAGCCTCAGAGGTGATTTTATCGGTAGCGAATTTGTCACTCTTGCCGGCATAGCATATGCCAGTGCTTACAGCTCAGGAAGCATATACGATACAATCAC
>JBBFME010000047.1:0-13908 GCA_037478695.1 Pseudothermotoga sp. | reverse complement strand
GGTACGAAAGATATTCCATCAGTTCGCCTTGTTGTAGTATCTGTTTCTCAAGAATTTTTCTCTGTACAACAATCCCAAGATAGTTTGCAAATAACTTAGCAAGTTCTACTGATTCATCTGTGAAAGCATCTTCTCTTTCAAAGTTGTCTAAGTTCAGCAGTAAAACGATCTCTTCTTTCAGTTTCACGGGTATTATGAGCGTTGATTTTATCTCATTTATTCTTGCAAATCTGCGAAGCACTTCAAGCTTTTCTGGTGGCATATTCATCTCGTTATATTCCTTGACATTTGTTCTAACACAAAAAGTCTTGCCAGTCCACTCAGAGATCTCCTCACTTGAAAATGAAATTTCACGCAGCTTCTGCAAATCAAAACCAACCGCCGCAACATAGACATACCTTTCACTGTCTCTTACCAAAACGCTACCACCCTGCGAACCCGGAACAACCTCTATAGCCTTTTTCAAACAGTATTCGTACTCATTCTGCAATTTATTCTCTAAGAAACTCACGATCATTTCCAGGAGGATTTGTGTTACCTTGTGCTCTCTCTCACTCTTTTTCCTCATTTGCTTTTCAACTTTCAGTTTAGTTTTAGTTCTTACTAATACTGCGCCAAAATAAGAGAAAAATGCTCCGACGATACAGAAGAGTAGGATGAGCAGATCAACAAGACTAAGTCGAACTCTTTGAGCCTTCAAGTCAAAGACGAAGTCCCTACCTTTTTCAGAGATCTTGATTTCTTTGATTTCAAGTGAACTGAGAATCTGCTGTGCATCGACAACGGCCAAAGCCACCTTGTTTTCTATGAACCTCGAAAGGTCGTCGTTGAAGATCTTGAAGGTAAGGATAAGCTCTGTTCCTTGAGAACTTACCCTATAAGTGGGAAAATCGAAAGATTCTTGTTCAACAAGTCGAATTTCCTTTACCTGTGGGAAGTCTTCTTTGATTTGGTAGAACTGTCTTTCAATCTCCTCAGTGTCGTTCTGTGAGACTGTCTGATACATGTGGTTCCACTGAAAGTACCCAAGACTGATCGCCTTTGCAAGTTCCTCAACCTTCAATTGATAGATCGACTTCACAAGTGAAAAACGCTGTTCAAAGCTCCAACCTATCAAGAAAAGTGCAAAGACAAATGCAACAGACAGAACAACAGTAATTAATAATATTGTTCTACGCACCTAATATGCTCCCTTGATAGATCACTTGTTCACAAAATATCATATCACTGCAATGTGATACAGATGTTAACGCGACAGCACTTTATCATTCATAGAGTCTGTTGTGATACAAAAAGCAAGCTACCGAGTGATCCTTCTTCACCTCGACAAGCGCTGGTCTGTTCTTACCACATTCTGGCATTCTGTGACGGCATCGCTCGTAGAATGGGCAACCAGGAGGTAGATTGATCAGAGATGGTATCTCACTCACATCGAGAGTGAATCTCATCTTTCTCGCGGGATCTGGCAGTGGAATGGAACTGAAGAGCAACTGTGTATAAGGATGAAGCATCTCGCTGATTATCAAATCTGTCTTAGCCATTTCAACTATCTGCCCAAGGTACATAACGGCTATAGTGTCACTTAGAAATTTTATTACAGACAGATCATGCGATATGAACATATAAGTGAGTTTCAGCTCTTGCTTTAGCTTTTTGAGTAGATTCATTATTTGAGCCTGTACCGAAACATCGAGTGCCGATGTCGGTTCGTCTAAAACAATAAACTTTGGTTTGGTTATTATCGCTCTGGCTATAGCTATTCTCTGCCTTTGACCACCTGAAAACTCATGTGGAAATCTGCCAATGTGCTCTGATTTCAACCCGACACTAGTCAGGGTATCGACTATCAATTCTCGTTCTTCGGATTTCGGAAGTGCGTTATGAATTCTTATTGGTCGTGCTAATATGTCGTAGACAGTCATGCGTGGGTTCAACGAAGAAAAGGGATCTTGAAAGACGATCTGCATATTTCGTCTGAACTTACGAAACTCTTTCTCTGGTAGGTCGGTTATATCAACTCCGTTGAAGAATATTTTGCCTCCATCGGGTTTTTGAAGTCTTATCACAGTTCTGCCCAAAGTCGTCTTACCACATCCAGATTCACCGACAACACCGAGTGTCTCACCTTCTTTCAACGAGAAGGATACCTCGTTCAATGGTTTGATGACAAATTGTTTTCCAAAGAATCCTTTCTTCACCGCAAAAGTTTTCACCAATCTTTTTATCTGTAAAAGCTCCATCACTTCTCACCCCCATTGTACGGATTGAAACAAGCAACTTTGTGTTCCACACCAGTGAGTTCTGGTACTTTTTGGTCACAAAGACCTTCGATGAATCTTTCACAACGGGGATGAAACCGACAACCATTCGGTGGTTCGATCAAATTTGGGACACTTCCTTCGATCACCTTCAAAGTATCAGTCACGTGAGTTACCGGTGGAATCGCATTCAAAAGACCTCTTGTATATGGATGCATAGGGCGTTGGAATATTTCATCCACACTGGCAAATTCAACCACGTAGCCTGCATACATGACCGCTACTTTGTCACAAAGTTGTGCAACTATACCAAAGTTGTGGGTTATCACGAGTACACTCAGGCCCAGTTGTTCGTTCATGCTCTTGAGCAAACCGAGTATCTGTGCCTGGATGGTGACATCTAACGCAGTTGTTGCTTCGTCGGCAATCAACAGTTTTGGATTGCACACCAAAGCCATGGCGATCATAACCCTCTGTCTCATACCGCCAGAGAGTTGGTGTGGATATTTGGTGAGCAGAGATTCTGGATCTTGCATTCGTATCAGTTTGAAAGTTTCGATAGCTTTCTTAATAGCTTCTTCTTTACTTATCCTCGTGTGGGTCATGATCACATCGCATATCTGTTCACCGATGGTGAAGGTTGGATTCAAGGAGGTCATTGGTTCTTGAAAGATCATGGCTATCTTCTTACCGTGTATCTCTGCCATCTCGTCCTCAGAAAAATGAGTGATTTCCTCTCCGTCAAACCAGATCCTTCCATCGAGGTATCTCGCTGGTGGCGACGGAATTAATTTGAGTATGCTCATCGCCGTGATCGACTTGCCGCTCCCAGTTTCTCCAACAATCCCAACTATCTCTCGATTGTTCACAGTCAAATTCACATTTTCAATGGCTTTAACTGTACCTTCCTCTGTATCAAAATAAAGTCTTAGATTTTCTATCTTGAGCAGCTCACTCATTTTGTTCCTCACCTGTCCTTCAACCTGGGGTTTAGAGCGTCGTTGAGTCCATCTCCAAAGAGATTGAAACCCATAACTGTTAGGAACAAGGCAAGTCCAGGAAAGATGCCCAAATGTGGTGCGATTTCCAAGTAAACTCGTGCCATCGCTAAGTCTGTGCCCCATTCAGCTTCAGGCGGTTTAACCCCAAGTCCCAAGAAACTCAAACCCGATATGGTTAAGATCGCAGTCGCCATTCTCAAGGTGGCCTGAACAATTATCGGTGCCAGGGCATTCGGAACAATGTATCGCATCATTATCGACAGATGTGATTCACCGATTGCCCTTGCAGCTTCGATGTACTCGTTGGTCTTGATCGTCAGAACAGAGGCTCTCATAACTCTTGCAAACTGTGGAAAAGAATAAATCGCAATCGCCATCACCAAATTGGTTTTGCCTGGTCCCAATGCTGCCACGATTGCGATTGCAAGGAGTATGTCGGGAAATGCCATGAGTATATCGAGAAATCTCATTAGAATCTCGTCGATCACGCCACCGAAATACCCAGCGATTGTTCCGACTACCACTCCTAACAAGATGGCAAACAGAACAGCTGCAAGAGATATTGACAATGAGGTGCGAGCCCCGTAGATGACCCTGCTGAGCACATCCCTACCGAAGATGTCTGTTCCAAAAGGATGCTTGAGAGATGGGGTCTCGAGACTTGACAACAAATCCTGTTTGTAAGGATCATTTGGTGCCACCACTGGAGCCAAGATGGCAACTGCCACAAAGATCATCACTATGACCATGCCTACTAAGGCACCTTTGTTCCTGCTGATTCGCTTGAAGGTAATCGTCAATGAAGTTTTTCCAGGCATATCAACCCCGCCTCAATCTTGGATCAACAAGGGCATACACAATGTCTACAGCCAAATTCACCAATACAAAACTGATTGCGATGATCATTATTCCAACTTGCACGGCTATGTAATCGCGACTGAAGATCGAATCGACGACATATCTACCTAATCCGGGCCATCCAAAAACACTCTCGGTCAATACAGCTCCGCCTAACAAATATCCAAACTGCAATCCAATGACGGTGATGATGGGAATCAACGCATTTCTCAAAACATATTTGTATATGACCCTTCTCTTGGCTATACCAAAAGCACGTGCCGTTCTGACATAATCTTGGTTTAGTACCTCGAGCATACTCGCACGTGTCATCCTCGCTATAATGGCTGAGGTGGCAAGACCGAGTGTTATGGCAGGCAAGATGATGTGTTCAATACCACCTTTGCCACCAGAGGGAAGCCATCCGAGTACAACTGCAAAGATGATTATCAGAAGTATACCAAGCCAGAAAATTGGCATCGATACACCTATGAGTGAGAAAACCATCGCAAAACTGTCTACCCATGTGTTGCGGCGAACGGAAGAAATTATTCCC
The DNA here is from genome assembly GCA_037478695.1 of Pseudothermotoga sp. Classification (GTDB taxonomy): domain Bacteria; phylum Thermotogota; class Thermotogae; order Thermotogales; family DSM-5069; genus Pseudothermotoga_B. Next base: position 9,256 of record JBBFME010000047.1, on the reverse strand, counting down.
AGTGAGATCCCAATGAACGATGAAATGATTATACTGACCAAAGCAAGTTGAATCGTATTGGAGAAGCGAGGTAAAATCTCCCGAAGAATTGGTCTTTCCGTCTTGATCGATCTCAAATCGTTGGTTACAATGCCTTTCATGAATCTGAAATACTGCTCGACCAATGGTTTGTCCAAACCATATTTAAGGCGTATTGCCTCTATATCTTGTTTCGTTGCACCTTCACCTGCTATGATGCGAGCTGGATCTCCTGGTATCATGTGCATTATCGAAAAGGATATTATCGAAACCCCGATTATAACTGGTATCAGAAGTAAAAGTCTTCTTGTGACGAACTTGATCATCTGTAACACCCCACAGAGAATGGGGTGTGATGACACACCCCATGAGATTCACCGATCGATCCAAGCGTATGCCATGTTAAAGCGTTCGGTGGGGTAGATCTTCATATCCTTTATTTCTTTGCGCATGATTGTTGCTATCTTCATCTCGTACAAGAACATTGCAGGAGCATCTTGGACTATCAACTTCTGAGCCTGGGCATAATGTTCCATCAACTTTTTCTCATCGAGTTCAGTACCGATTCTGTCTATGAGTTCATCAACCTTAGGATTGCTGTAGAAGAAGTTGTTGTATCTCGCTGTGCCTTGTGGATTGCTCATCTGATTCGTCGAATGGAAGAGCGGGAACAATACCCAGTGACCTTCGGCAGTCCCTGGAGCCCAGCCGAGTAAGAAAAGCTGAAAGTCCCAATCTTCTGGCTTAGAAGAGAGTATTTTGGCAACGTATGTACCCCACTCCATTGGCTTGACATCGAGCGTTACACCTATCTCTTTGAACATACCTTGAAGTGCCACTGCTGTTTCGTAGTCGTTCAGGTACCTTCCCTTTGGTGTGATGAGCTCGAGCTTTAGATTACTGTATCCTGCTTCTTTCAACAGTTGTTTTGCCTTCTGTGGGTCGTATGGGTATAACCCGGTGGAGACATACCCGTAGGTAATGCTGGACAAAGGTGAATCTGATGGCTTAGCCATGTCTCTCATTATAACCTTACACAGTTTTTCTCTGTCAACAGCATAGTTGAGTGCTTGCCTGACCCTGACATCGTTGAGAGGAGCATTGCGAGTATTGATGCCTATGTAGATCACCCTAACCGTTGAGACTGTTTTCACAACTAATCTTGAATCTTGCTCCAAAGCTGGGATCAACGCTGGTGGTGGATTGTACATCACATCAGCATCGGCTGCCCTAACTTGGTTGACACGAGAAACGTCTTCAGAGACAACCAAGAAGGTTATACCATCAAGATATGGTAATCCTTCACGCCAATAATTCGGATTTCTCACAAGCTCGATTCTCTCGCCCACCTTCCATTCTTTGAAAATGAAAGGACCAGTTCCAACTGGATTTCTTCCGAAGAGAGCCGGATCGTTTCCGTATTTCTCAATAGCTTTTGGTGAAAGAATCCATGCTGCTGATGAGGTTGCCAATCGATACAGTATGGGTGCATAAGGTTGAAAGAGCTTGAATTTGACTGCGTAGTTGTCTAAAACCTCTACTTCTTTCAGTACACCTTTGAACATACCAACATTCCTCAGAGAAGAATTCAGAACATAATCGAAGTGTTTCTTAACTGCGTAGGCGTTGAAATCTTCACCATCGTGGAACTTGACACCTTTTCTCAGGTAAAACACGTAGGCGGTCCCGCTTTCCATAACTTCCCACCGCTCGGCAAGTGCTGGTATGATCTTCAAGTTCTCATCTACATCGATTAATCCTTCGCAGATATGACTCGTGATTATGTTGCTTATTGAATCAGGAATGTTTGGACCGAGCAGTGTTGTGGCGTCAACTCCTATCAAGAATCTCAGCGTTCCACCGTACTTTGCCGCGAAAAACAACACGGCGAAAACCAAGAAAAAGATCACAAAAGCCTTTCTCACCTGAACTCACCTCCTTTTTTTGCGGTATATTTAGCTGTCATTCTATCATAGCGAAAGGCGCTTGTCAAGGAGGTCTGATCACATGCGAAGCTGCACTAAACATTTTAACTTAACTGTCTTTTATAGTAACAAATCATTAGAAAGCTATACAACTAATTCGATAAATTTTGAGAGAAAGAAAGGGTGTGGTTGACACCACACCCTACCGTAACTCATTTATCAAGCCAGGCGTACTTGACAATTACAAATTCAGTTGGCAACACCCAGACATCCTTGAGTTCCTTCCTATGAACAACCACGTTAGCCATGTTGTAAAGGAAAATCCAAGGTGCATCTTGAACAATTATTTTCTGAACCTCGGTGTAGTATTGCATGATCTTGTTTCTATCTGTCTCAAAACCTATCTTGTTTATCAGCTCATCGACTTGTGGGTTGCTGTAGAAGGTGTTGTTGTCGCCTGTACCATTTGGATTCACGTTGTCGGTATGGAAGAGTGGATACAGTACCCAGTGACCTTCACCTGTTGAAGGTGCCCAACCAAGCAAGAATAGCTCGTAGTTCCAATCATCCGGATTCGTGGAGAAAAGACGGTTGATGTACGTAGCCCATTCCATTGGTTTTACATCGACAGTAACTCCTATCTCTTTCAGCATACCTTGAACAGCGACAGCAACCTCATAGTCGTTCAGATACCTTCCCTTTGGTGTCAGCAATTCGAGTTTGAGATTTTCAAGACCAGCTTCCTTCAAAAGTTGCTTTGCCTTCGCAGGATCGTATGGATATCCACCAGTGGAGCTGTATCCAACGGTGTATTTTGCTAATGGAGAATCTGAAGGTATCGCAAGTCCTTTCATGATTACAGAACACAACTTGCTCTTGTCTATTGCATAGTTAAGTGCTTGTCTGACTCTGACGTCATCTAAAGGTGCTTTCCTTAGATTGAAACCTATGTATATAACCCTGAGGCTTGGTTCGATTCTCACGTTGAGTTTCTCGTCTTTCTGAAGCGTCGGGACAAGTGCTGGTGGGGGGTTGAACATGACATCAGCATCACCTGCTCTGAGCTGAGTAACCCTTGTCACGTCTTCGGGTATGATGGTAAAGATCAAACCATCGAGGTAAGGTTGGCCTTGGCGCCAGTAATTTGGATTCTTAACGAGTTCGATTTTCTCACCTATTTTCCACTCCTTGAGCATGAATGGACCTGTGCCAACGGGGTTTCTGCCGAGCTTTGCAGGATCTGAACCGTATTCGTCTATCGCCTTAGGTGAAACGATCAAAGCAGCTTCGTGGGCGAGCCTGTACAGGAATGGCGAAAATGGTTTTGCAAGTACAAATTTCACAGTGTAATCATCAACGATTTGAATCTCATTGACGATTCCTTTGAACAACCCAGTCCTTCTAAGGTTTCCAGAGAGAACGTAATCATAATATTTCTTCACGGCGGCAGCGTTGAAATCAGTGCCATCGTGGAACTTGACGCCTTTTCTGAGGAAAAAGGTGTACACAGTTCCATCGGGCGATACTTCCCATCTTTCTGCCAAAGCGGGTGTTAGGTTGAGTTTTTCGTCGAATTCTACAAGACCATCGAAGATGTGCCGACACACAGTTCCGCTTATGTTGTCTGTCTGGTTAGCTGGCAGTAAGCTCACGGCATCTGATCCCATGACGAATCTGAGTGTGCCACCGTACTTCACCGCAAATGAGAAGACCGCAAAAGTGACCAAAAGGACTACCAAAACCTTCCTCACAGCTTTCACCCCCTGTAGAGATCTTAAGTGAAAGTATATCATATGAATTGCAACTCAACATGATGAAAATTTCGTCTTAAGAATAACCAATTTAAGTCTTGGGGTAGTCTCCTAAATTCATTATGAAGACGTGACTTTTATATCTAAAAGTATCACCGGGCTCATTTCTGACAAAACCTCATAGTCCGTGTTTTTCCATGGAACCCAAGCATCATCGTTTTCTCATGCTCAAGTATGCTGAGTTCTGTGAGGAGATATCCTGGTAAATATTAAAGCTCAGCACGATGGATGTAAATTTCGAGAAGCGCTTTTGCGCATTGCAGATCATCAGAGTACAAAAACGGCAGTTGAAGCGGTTTGTTTCCAAGCTTAGAGAAAGTTTTGGAAAAGATATCTGTGATACTCTAATAAGGGGGTGTTCATGTGAAATCTCTGTCCAAGATTTTACTTTACGTCGCGATCTTCTCTGTTCTTCATTTTGGTTATGAACTAACAGGACTGTCTGTTTTGAAACCCTTTTGTGGCGTCGATGAATCGGTCTTCGAACACATCAAGATGGGTTTCTGGGCTTACTTGTTCGTCAGTATAATCGAATATTTTTTCGTAAAGAGGCCTCTTGATTCGCGCAATTTTTGGTATTCGCGAATCTTCTCTGCAATCTTTGTGCCTTGGTCGATAATCATCATCTGGTACATCTTGCCAGCCATTTTTGGCCATGTTGAATCAGTTGTTATCGAACTGATGTGGGCTTTCACTGTTGTTTTTCTCTCTGGATTAGTTGGACATCTCTTGGAGAAAAACCTTGAAAGAATTGCTCCGACCAATAGCCTGCGAATGGTGATCATCTTGCTTTTTGTAGTGTCTGTGATATTCTTCGTGAGATTCTCATTCTCAAAACCATCTATAGATCTCTTTGCCAATCCACTCTTAGGAGATTAGATTTTGACCTGTTCAAGAAATTGTTTCATGCTAATGCATGACATTTAAAGGATTTCCTGTAGTATCTTGGTGTGTTTTCATTCTTCTCGTGGGAGGGAGAACAGTGGAGAAGCTCTTTCGTTTGAAAGAGAACGGTACTACAGTGCGCAAAGAAGTTGTTGCAGGTATCACTACCTTTCTTACCATGGCTTACATCGTCTTCGTAAACCCATCGATCCTCATCAACGTTATCCCTAATGCCGCACCTGGAAGTGATCTCTACACACAGTTTTTCGGGGCGTTCATGGTCGCCACCATCTTTGGATCGGTTGCAGCCACTCTCATAATGGCATTGTTCGCGAACTATCCTTTTGCACTCGCACCAGGAATGGGACTGAATGCTTATTTCACTTTCACAGTGTGTCTGAAAATGGGCATTGACTGGAGAGTGGCTCTTGCAGCAGTTTTCGTTGAAGGTTTGATATTCATTTTATTAACCATCACTGGTGCACGCGGTTTTGTGGTCAAGGCTGTGCCGGATTCCGTCAAACTTGCAACGGGTGCCGGTATCGGTTTGTTTATCGCTTTCATAGGGTTAAAAGGAGCAGGGATTGTCATAGCAGATCCTGCAACCTTTGTAAGCCTTGGACATTTGAGTGATCCAAATGTTGTGGTTGCGATAATTGGGTTCTTCATAATAGCTGTCTTGTTCGCACTGAAGGTACCTGGAGCGATAATGATTGGTATCCTTGCCAGTACTCTCATTGGGGCTCTACCAATCTTCAATGTGACACATTATCAAGGCATAGTCGGTGCTGTTCCGAGTATTGCCCCAACCTTTATGAAGATGGACTTCAACCTTCAAGCTTTAGGTAGTGCAACTTTCTGGATGGTTGTTTTCACCTTCTTCTTCGTGGACTTCTTTGATACACTTGGTACGCTAACGGGATTAGCTGAATCAGCTGGTTTCATGAAGAATGGGGATCTACCTCGCTCATCCAGGGCATACCTCGCAGACGCTGTTGGGACCTCCGTTGGTGCCATGTTCGGAACTTCAACTGTAACCACATACATAGAGAGCAGTGCGGGTATTGCCGAAGGTGGTAGAACAGGCTTGACTGCACTTGTAGTCGCTATTTTAATGCTTCTGATGATTTTCTTCTCACCACTCGCCATGACAGTCCCAAGTGCAGCAACAGCTCCCGCTTTGGTTTTCGTTGGTGTCCTGATGATTAAAACCCTCAAGAAGATCAATTGGGACGATATCAGCGAGGCGGTGCCAGCCTTTGTGACTCTCTTGATGATGCCTTTGACTTATTCAATAGCAAATGGTATAGCCTTGGGAATAATCACCTATCCTGTTGTGAAATTGTTCAGCGGAAAAGCAAAACAAGTTCATTGGCTGACATGGATCTTGGCAGTTCTCTTCGTGTTGTATCTCATCTTCTTAAGAGAGTGAAAAGGGGCGTTTGCCCCTTTCACTTCAGTGGTAATGTTCTTTCCAGATGCCCGGTCAAATAACCGACGACGATCTCATTCAACTTCGGAAACCTACCGATTTGTGAATCAGTTCTCACAAGAACAGATGAACCAACCAAACCTATGACTTGTGATGCCTCTAAGCTTTCTCCCTTTTCGACAATTCTGTGACTTTCCTTGGCGTTGTCTATGGAATCGGTGTAAATCACTCGACCTTCTTTTATTATTCCAAAATGCGTCGCATACTCTTCTATCTCAAAGATCTCGTGTGATGATATGAAGACGGTTTTTCCGTTGTTTGCGCATTCTTTCAGCATGTTCATTATCTCGAGTCTTATGGTTGGATCGAGATGTTGAGTGGGTTCATCGAGTATTAGGAGGTCGGCTTGGCTTGCCATACAAAGTCCAACAAAGAAAAGTGTTTTCATACCTATCGAGTAAGATTCAACCTTCTGTGATAGATCAAAGTTGTACCTTGCGATGAAGTTGGAAAGGACAGTCTCGTTCCAATTCGGGTAAAGTTTCGACCACATTTGGATGTATTCGTTGGCCGTGAAGTTGCGAAAAACTATTCGTTCTTCGGGCACAACTGCAATTCTTTGCTTCAAAGTTGATCGATGAGTCTTCTCTATCTTCTCTCCAAACAGAAAGATATCTCCTGCGTCTACTTCCAAAGCTCCAGTAACACACCTTATAGTCGTTGTCTTTCCAGCACCGTTTGGTCCGACCAATGCAAAGACAGTTGACTCTTCAACGCTGAGTGAAACATCGCTGAGCACCTGTTTGTTTCCAAGTCTTTTCCTCAGATGTTCGACACGAATCATCTTTCACCACCTCTTTGAACAAAAAGTCTGTATGCCGTGTAGAGCAAGATTAGAGACAAAACCGATGAAGCCAAAAGATTTCCCTGATAGATTGGGCTTATCAACTTGTAAGGGTTGAAGGTCGAACCAACTTTGCTCGAGCCGAGTCCGCCCAATACCAAATCTGCAAGCAAAAAGAGAAAAGCAGCACCGAACGGATCAAATCCGACACTAACAGCGCTTATAACTACCCCAAAGTAAGTAGAAAGAAAGATCATCGTTCTCAGCAAGATCGTCCAACTTTGAACTGTAGCCTCTGTGAAGGGAAGACCTATGAAAAAGGTTGTCAATACGATCGTCGAAAGAAATGCATATTCCATCCAGAATATCTCACCTTTGGTGAACGGTAGAAAAGTCATCAGATCGAGTCTTTTTTGTCTTATATCAGATGCAAGGGAAAAAAGCAGTATGAAAAAAGCGGCAAATGCCTTAACCCCGAAATTCGGGTATAACATCACAACGATAAAAAAGAGCATACTCGGGTATTTCTCGAGTAATTGCTTTCTGACGTAAACATCAAATTTTTTCATTCTTCCACACCTCCTCTATCAACAACAGACAAGTGTACAGATCAAGTCCTTTGGATTTCAGTTGACTAACCAGGGATTTGATATCGCTCACAACCACAGCATCCACTGATGGATTTTTTGTAACGAAATATCCCACACCCTGTTCGGACATCAGAAATCCCTCCATCTTGAGTTTGTCAAGCGCTTTCAGAATTGTGTTCACATTCACATCGAAAATACTCTCAAGTTCTCTGACCGTTGGCAATTGTGACTCTGCCTTGAGATTACCCAGTAAAATCTCTGACTTTATCTGATTCATGACTTGAAGGTATGCCGGTACACCACTGTGCTTGTCGATTTTTCTGAACATCTCGATCACTCTCTCACGATTTTTATTCCTGAACTCTCTATGGATATATCTGCATTCGATTGGTTTATCAGGGTTATTTTTCCACCTGTTCCACTCGCTCTGAGAAACAACTTTTCTGATCCGGCGTTGACTATCTTACCGCTTACACCAGTGCCATCCACCGTGAGCGTTCTGCAATTCACCAGCGTTAGATCAAACGAGATGCCAGTTCCATCGATTCTAACAGTTTCAAACGAGATCTTTCCCTTCAGGTTGATTCCAGTTCCAGTTGTGTAGAGGGACTCTCCCTGAAAATCTCCGCTCATGTTCACTCCGGTTCCATCGAGGAAGAGTCTTTTGACTAACATGTTACCTTTCAGATTGATGGCAGTACCGTCGATGTTCAGTAACTCAATTTCACAATTACCTCTAAGAGAGATAGCCGTTCCGTCGATGTTTAGTTCTCTGAGTCCTTGAGTTCCTATCTCGATTACATATCTTCTCTTTGGAAAACCTCCACTGATTCTGAGTTGATCATTATATGAAGATAAAGACAGTTCTTCGGGTAACCTGATTTGATTTCCTTCAACGAAGTGAATATCTACGTTTGCCACCTCCTCAATGAGGACCTTTCGCGCAAGTTCTACAGTTCTCGATGGCCCTACCTCTCTAAAAGTTTCAGTTACAAACGGGAGATTGAACCAATTCTCAAAGTTCTCAAGAATGATGTGTGAGTAGTAATTTCCGGTCGAGGGAACCAAAAAAAGAACGATCGACAGAACGATGAATCCAACAATGTGTCTAACGTATTCTTTCAGAACAAAGGCAAAAACCAAGATACCCAAGAAGGCTACGATCACCTTCAAAGGAAAGAAAGGTGATAGCCATCCCAAAAGACCCAGAAGAACTATCAAGAGTGTTGCCTGCAAGAACTTTGACTGTTTGATCCACTTCATGGCGACACCTCCAATGTTATAGTGTTCTACTTATATATAACACTATTTTTCAATAGCGCATATTTCTAAACAGTAACGTGTGAGTAACAACAGCCAACTACAGGTACCTTGGACCATCACATCTCACTTGATCGGTGAGAAATCATGTGGTATGATAGTTGTCGATAGCGTGTGCCGAGGTGGCGGAAATGGCAGACGCGCATGACTCAGGATCATGTGGGTTTCTCCCGTGCGGGTTCAACTCCCGCCCTCGGCACCAGAAGAGGCCGCCAAGTCGGCCTCGAATTTTTGTGACGGAGGTCTTCTGTTGGAAGTAGTGCAACTCTTTGATCTGCCAATCACGATATCAGAAAGACATGAACTTCTGGAATTGCTGATCGATAGAATCTGCAGCAGGAAAAAAACCTTTGTGGTCACCGCAAATGCCTCTATCGTAGTGAAAACAGTCGAAGATCCTCTCTACAGAAAAGCCGTTCAAAGAGCAGATC
>JBBFME010000046.1:0-14081 GCA_037478695.1 Pseudothermotoga sp. | reverse complement strand
ATGGGCAAAGCCGTCAGAGAGCCCCCTCCTGCTTTTTCATCAAGTCTTGCAGCTCTTTCGAGAAGTCTGGAATGCAGGTAGAATATATCGCCAGGGTATGCCTCTCTTCCCGGTGGTCTTCTGAGCAACAGCGACAGTTGTCTGTAAGCGGCGGCGTGTTTTGACAGATCATCGTATATCACTAAAGCGTCTCTGGAACTGTACATGAAGTATTCGCCCATAGCGCATCCTGCGTAAGGTGCAAGATATTGTATAGGAGCGGGATCAGATGCCGATGCAACAACAACTGTCGTGTAATCCATTGCTCCAAATTCACGCAACTTATCGACTATACGAGCCACAGCAGCTATTTTTTGGCCAATGGCGACATAAATACAGTACACACCCTTTCCCTTTTGGTTGATGATGGTGTCTATTGCTATGGCTGTTTTTCCCGTTTGTCTGTCACCTATTATCAACTCGCGCTGGCCACGTCCAATCGGTATCATCGCATCGATAGCCTTGATACCAGTTTGAAGAGGTGTGTTGACTGGTCTTCTGTATATAACTCCGGGGGCCTTTATCTCGACTTTTCTGGTATTCTTGGCATTTATTGGGCCAAGTCCATCGAGTGGTTCTCCCAAGGGATTGACAACCCTGCCTAAAAGCTCCTCGCCAACTGAAACTTCTATGATGCGCTTTAGTCTACGAACAATATGTCCTTCTTTGATCTGTGAATAGGGTCCAAGTAGGATTACACCAACATTATCCTCCTCAAGGTTAAAAGCCAGACCCTTTACACCCGTTTCAACAAACTCAACCAACTCGTTGGCCATAACGTTGTTCAAACCGTAGACTCGAGCTATACCGTCACCAACCTGTATAACCCTTCCCGTCTCTTGAAGATCTATCTCTTCTTTGAATTCCTTTATCCGTTCTTCCAGAACCTTTGTTAACTCACCTGGACTGATTCGCAACTACATCACCCCTTTTGAAAAACAGCACGAGCGATATTCCTAACCCTTCCGGAAACCGACACATCAAGGGTTCTGCCTTCATATTCTATGATCGCACCAGCTATCAACGACTGATCCTTCTTCACATCGAAAACTGGCTCTCTCTTCGTGAAACGCCTTACAAAGTCCGAGATAGTTTTCAGTTCATCGTCTGTCAAGTCATATGGCACAGTCAGATGAACAGGTACTTTCATCTGAACCTCCGTCTTCATGTTTCTGTAGTATTCCAAAATCGTCGAAAGAGCCATCTGCCTTTTTTTCTCGAAAACAATCCTCAGAAAGACCCAAAAGGGTGTATCTACAGTAACGCCTGCTGTGTTCAAAAACTTGACGATCTTTTCAACTTGTTTCGCTGAATTCTGCGTTGGATCATCAAAGAAAACTTTGGCGTTTTCGTACAGCGTAACGACCAAAGCCAATAATTCACCGTATTCTTCTTCTTTGCCGAATTCCAACGCGACGTTCAGCAATGCCCTGGCATACTTTGGAGCAATATGAGAATGCCTCATTTTGTCTGCTCCTTCTTCAGCACGTTCATGAGATACTCTTTTTTCGCCTTTTCATCGAGAATACCTTGAAGGATCTTCATAGAAAGCGCTATAGCGAGTTCTCCCGCCTTTTTCTCAACTTCATCCATGGCTTGCCGTTTTTCCATCTCAATCTCGGCACGTGCCGATGTGATTATTCTCTCTGCTTCCTCACGGGCTTGATTTCTCGCCTGGTTGACCAATTCATCACTTTTCTGTTTTGCATCTGATACGATTTTCTCTGCAACCTGCCTTGCATCAACCAAGATCTGTTCGGCTTCTTTTTTCATCTCTAAAGCTTCTTTTCTTTCCCTCTCAGCCTGAGCGAGATCGGCTTCGATTTTTTCTCGCCTTTTGTCCATTATCTGTGTGAATGGCTTGTAGAGAAGCTTATAAAGGGCAAAAAGCAATATTAAGAAGTTCAACAGCTGTATTATGCCCGTGAGGTTCAGTTCGACAAATCCCATGGTCTGTCCTCCTTAGAGAACGAAGAGCATCAGTATAGAGATGAGCAAAGAATACAGACCAGTTGTTTCACATACAGCTTGTGAGAGCAACATTCTCGTGGTTAGAACTCCGATCAGTTCTGGTTGACGAGCCATCGCCTGCATAGCACCGTCACCAACATGACCCTCACCGATACCTGGTCCAATGGCTCCTGCACCCATGCATATACCTGCTCCTATGAACTTACCCATCTGAATCAAAGCTTCAGCAAGAGTTGGTCCGTTCTCCACAAAAATCCCTCCTTTTTACGACAAAGCCGATGATATATAAGCAATTGCAAGCACAGTGAAAACCAAAGCTTGAATGACTCCCACGAAGAGGCCAAAAAATCCCCACAAGATTACGGGCAAGAAAAAGTACTTCGCCATATACGCCAACAAGTATGTCAGCAATGCTCCACCTGCAATGTTCCCGAAAAGCCTCAATGAATGTGATATAGGCTTTGAAAGCTCTCCAATGACATTCATCGGAAACATAAGTGGAATAGGCTCAAACCACGACTTGGCCCACGCTTTGAAACCTTTTGATTTGATCGCGAATACTTGGCTTATCACGAAAACAAAGACCGCGAGGAATGCATTTGTGTTTATATCTGCAGTGGGTGAAAACCATGTGTCTGAGAACAAATATATCTTTTCCACATTCCCTTGAGCATTGGCTTCAACTGAAATTCCTGGGATAGCTCCGCCTAAGATGTTCGAAAACACAATGAATATGAACAAGGTACAAGCTAAGTAGAAGGTCGGCCTGACAAAACGTTGATCTGGTATCGCATCTTCTACCATCTGGTAAACAAAGTCCATAAGAGATTCCAAAGCAGACTGCTTTCTATCTGGTATTATTTGTGGCTTTCTGAAACTCAAAGCGATGACAATTATGATAAGCATTATACCCCAAGTCATGAAGATAGTCAGAGGATTAATTCGAGAAAAAATACCTTCTCCAAAAGGAAGTTTTACAACCCATCTGTTTGCAACATTCTTGAAAGCCTCGCTCATACTTTGCTTGGACAGATATATAGCGTTCAAAACTCCTACAACTACGTAAATCACCAAGAATAGAATCAGTAATATCTTCGTTCTTCTATCAAGACTCAGTTTCACCGAGTCACCTCCAAGACAAAAAGGCTGCGAGTTTTTCATTCAAAAGACCAAAAAATGCCCCAAAAACCGCCTGAACAGACAAAATTGCAGCCAAAGCCATAATTGCTCCACTAAAAGTATACCGCGACAGATAACCAACAAGCGACATCTTTTTCTTTCTCGCAACACATTTTTTAACGTCTCGCCAAAGGCTCAATATGTTTATGATTGCTCCGGTTGTGCCTAAGGACACACCTAATGCTCCTTTGTATCCAAACAGGAACCAGAACACTACCAGCTCAGCTGTGCCCAGTATTGTTATGTTTATCAACATCTTTTTTATCACGTTTGTCATATTTATCGGCTTCTCTCAAAAGATATTTAAAACCGTTGTACAAACCCGACGCTATACCGAGCAAGATAAAAACTATGAAAAGTACTCCGTTCTTGAACGTCCATTTGTCGATGTAATAACCAAGAAAGGCACCAACTGCTATGTTTGAAAGAACGGTCACACCGAAATTCAATACAATACTGTACTTACCTAAGCCTTGGTGCACTTAACCGTTCCCTTCACCGAGAGAATCGTCTCTACATCGCCTTCCTTTTCGACACCAACTGGTAACTGTAAAGCAAGTCCATCAACAGTTATTCTCATGTCCTTACCAGTCACTACAGTTGGTGGGGTGATGTTTATCTTGCATCCAATCTTTTCAAGATTCATGGCGAGTGCACCTGCGATCATGTTCCCCAATTCTCCTATGGCACTCATTGCAAGTTCATCGAGAGTTTCATATGGCATGTTCATCATCTTTGAAACCACTTTCAAAGCTGTTTCTGGATTGAAAGAATATATCAGGTTTCCTTCAACGCCTCCAGCAAAACCTATGACCGTCACTAAGTCAAATTTTGGCCTAATCTCTTTCAGCACACCAGGTTTCCCAATCTCAGGCTTCTTCCCAAGCAAGACTTCGAGGGTATTAATAATAGCTGCAATCAATGCATTTAAAACCCTTGCATCCATATTAATTCCTCCTTAGTCCCAGTTTTCCGAGACTGTGAGATCTACTTTCAACGGTACTGATAATTTTACCACGCCCTCCATTGATTCTCTAATCATCTCTGAGATCTTTTCAACTTCCTCGTCTGGCACCTCAAAAACGAGTTCATCGTGAACCTGTAATACCATCTTCGATCTCATCCGTTCTCTCTTGATCTTTTCGTGCAAATCTATCATAGCAAATTTCATTATATCCGCAGCCGTGCCTTGTATAGGTGTGTTTATGGCAATTCTTTCTCCTTCTTGTTTTACATTCGAATCTTTTGACCTCAACTGAGGTATCTCTCTTTTCCTTCCGAAGATCGTCCTGACATGTCCATATGTCTTAGCATAAGCCAGTATCTTGGCAAAGTATTCCTTCACAGATGGATACAGTGAGAAATAATCGTTTATGAAACGTTGCGCTTGTTCGTAGGGCAATCCTGTTCGTTGAGACAATCCGAAGGCTGAAACACCGTAGATGACAGAGAAATTCACCATCTTCCCAACAGACCTCATCTGTGGCGTCACCTGATCCTTAGGAACTTGAAAGATTCTGCTGGCGGTGAATGCGTGTATGTCTTCTTCTCTCCGAAAGGCATCAATGAGTTTTTGATCTCCACTTAGGTGAGCCAAGACTCTCAGTTCTATCTGTGAATAATCTGCACTCACGATCTTCCAACCAACTTGTTGTGGAACGATTGCCTTTCTTATCTCTCTTCCTTCTTCTTGCTTAGAAGGTAGGTTTTGAAGATTTGGATCACTGCTACTCAGTCTGCCTGTAGCGGTACCAGTTTGGTGAAATGAAGAATGTATTCTCCCCGTCTTTGGATGAACGAGTTTCGGCAAGACATCCAAATATGTTGATTTGAGTTTCTGATACTTTCTGTACTCGAGTATCAGTGAGACCACAGGGTGTTTATCAGACAGCTCCTCGAGTATATCAGCTCTCGTTGAGAACTCGCCTGTAGAGGTTTTTTTCGATCCTTGTATCTTCAGTTTCTCGAAAAGTATGTACGCCACCTGTTTTGGTGAATTCAGGTTAAAAGACTCCTTAGTGTAGTCGAAAATTTGGCGTGAGAGTTCGTCCATCTTCAAAGAGTATCTCACCGACAGTTCTCTCAAATAATCTACATTCATGTAGACCCCTGTCAATTCCATGTCAACAAGAACCGGTATGAGTGGCATTTCTATCTTCTCTAACACATCAAGCAAATCGGCTTCGCGCAACTTCGGATGGAGTATTTCATACAACCTACGAGTTATGTCCGCATCTTCAGCAGAATATCTTGTTGCATCTTCCACAGAAACATCGGCAAAGGTCTGTGAACTGAACAAAGGTGAGTTGTTTTTGATGAGCTCTTCGAAACTGATCATTTTGTAGTTTAGAAACTTCATCGCCAACTCGTCGAGATTGAACCTCTTCTCATCTGGGTTGAGAAGATATGCACCTATCATTGTATCAAAGGTTGGTTTAACTGGATTTATCTCGTGCACCTTCAAAACGCTGTAATCGTATTTGAGATTCTGTCCAACGATCTTAGTGTTCGGCGCTTCGAGTATTTCCTTCAGGTAATTCAAAGCTAAATTTGAGTTCACATTCGGACCCTTCTTATGAGCCAATGGAACGTAATAACTGGTCCTATCAGGTAAAGAGATGGAAAAACCTATCATCTTGGCATCCAAAGGGGACAAAGAATCTGTTTCGAGATCTATAACTACGTATTCACTTTTTTTAATCTTCTGCATCAAATCCATCAAAGCTCTTTCGTTGTTCACACACACATAAGGACTCTGAGTGTTCTGCTGAGTGTATAACCCAAGTTCTTTCATTACACTCGAGAACTCCATTTCTTTGAGAAACTCAACCAAATCACTTTCTTTGTATCCGTGATATTCCAAATCTTTCCACTCTATTCCAAGTTCCAGATCTTTCATCAGAGTGACCAATCTTTTGCTCTTGAATGCATCTGCCTGTCCTTCAAGCAAGAGTTTTCCTACTCTGCTATTCTTGTCAACTTTTTCGTATATCTTCTCAAGATCACCATATCTCTGAATCAATTCAGTGGCCGTTTTCATCCCTATGCCTTTCACACCAGGAACATTATCAGCGGTGTCACCTGCAAGGGCAAGCAAATCGATTATCTGAGATGGATCAACCTGAAATTTTTCTTTAACCTTAGCTGTGTCGTACAGTTCCAAGTCGCTGATACCTTTCGTAGGCCGCCATACTTTGACCTTTGATCCCACGAGCTGAAGCATGTCCTTATCGCCGGTGACGATGAAAACTTCTTCAAAGACCTCTTCACCCCTTTTCGCAAGAGTTGCTATCACATCGTCTGCTTCACAGCCTTCGTATTCCAGTACACTTACTCCAAGGGCTTGAACCCCTCTTCTTATGTACGGCAGCTGCTGTATCATGGCATCTGGCGCTTGAGGTCTTTGAGCTTTGTACTCTTCGAGCAACTCATGTCTGTAGGTTCTGGTTTTTTTGTCCATAGCAAAAGCAACACAATCGCCGGGCTTTATGTGCTCTTTGAGGAACCTTATCAACATCCTCAAGACACCGTATGTAGCATTTGTTGGAATACCAGAGCTGGTCGAAAGCGATTGATCTACTGCAAAATAAGCCCTGTAGGCAATTCCAGTACCATCAAAGAGAAACAGTCTCGCCATTTCTCTCCTTCTCTCTGAGTTCTTCAAGAGCTTCAACAGCCTTTCTCAGATGCGGTATGACTATCGAACCTCCAACAATGAGTGCAACGTTGAAGATTTCGAAGAACTCTTCGTCGGTCGTACCGAGTTGAAATAGTCTTATCATGTGGTAGGTGATGCAGTCATTACACCTCAAGACCATCGACGCAACAAGACCGAGCATCTCTTTTGTCTTCGTACTCAAGGCACCTTCTTCGTAGACCTGAGAGTCGAGATTCATGAATCTCTTTGTGTGCAGATTACCCTTTTCGTTTATCAGTTTGTTCAACCTCGCTCTGTAATCGATGAACTCTTCTATCAATTCAATCACCTCGAAATCTGTAAAGGTTCATCGTGGGTGAAAACCACCCAATCGCAGTTCTTGGAAGTCTCTCTGACGAACTTTGCTGCCTCATCGTTCTTATAACCTTTAACAGCTTCAAAATATTCAACTTTTGTATAGCATATATCTCCTGGCATGAATATTCTACCCATGTTTTGTGTTTCAATAACGAGCGAGATGTGATCAGAAGAGTGATATGGTGTGTAGAAAACATCAATACAATCGAACAACCTTTCACCGCCTTTTAGTCTCTGAACATTCTTCCAGCTCGAAAGAATCATACTGTACAGTGGACCAGAAAGATTTCCAAAAGATGAATAATCCCTTGCTGCATATTTTTCATGCACATGAACAGTTGCTTGCTTGAAAAAGATCGAAGAGAAAATGTGGTCCATGTGAACGTGTGTTAGAATAACATCTGTTATCTCACCTGCTGATAATTTCATTTCTGATAGTTTCTTTTCAAGGGCTTGCCATGTCACAAAACTTCCAGGATCTATGAGTATCTTTTTATTTTCATCATACAGCATAGACACAGTAGAATATGGAGCCATTACATAAGGCATTGCCCTCAAAACTCCGCCTATGACCAAGATCTCAAATTTCAAAGAAATCACCCCAGAAAGAAAGAGATTGCAGCAATCAGGAGGCAGTAGTTAGCGAAGATTTTGAGTTTTTGAGAAAGAACAACTTTTCTGAGTAGAAAAAGTGAGCCAAATCCAACCACAAAAGAGATAACACCCAAGTAAAACCAACTTGGGTTCATCTGCGAAAATTCCAAAAGTCCTGCACCACCGATTACTGGTATTGCGAGCAAAAAGGAGTAGGCAAGGGCATCGTCTTTTTTGAAACCAAGTAACAAAGCACCGGCCAAGGTTGCACCGCTTCTCGATACACCCGGCAAGATCGCTATTGCTTGAAACAGACCTATGATCAATGCGTCAGAGAATTTCATTTCTTCGATGCTCTTGTTTCCATCTTTAAAGGATGAAATGAGCAACAAAAAGCTGGTTACGCAGAAAAATATAGGCAATGTTCTCGTGTTGCCGAAGATTTTCTCAATCTTGTCGTTCATGGTGAATCCAACTACAACTGCTGGAATCGTTGAGATCACAAGATCGAGAATCACTTTTGCATTTTTCAAAGTCCTCAACAATGGCTTAAAGGCAAAGAGAAACACTGCCAAAAGCGTTCCAAGGTGAAGCATTGCAGCAAAAGATAGTTCTGTTTCGAGGCCGAGCAATTCGCCCAATAGGACAAGGTGCCCAGAACTCGAAACTGGAAGAAATTCAGTAATTCCCTGAACGATTGCAAGAAATATGTTGCTCAGAATCCTTCCTCCCTCGCTATTTTGTCGTACTTCACACCATATGCATCCAAAACCTTCGCGACTTCCTGGGCGTCCAAGAGATCTACTTTGATTGAAACTCTTCTGTATTGATCATCCTTGGCTGTGTTCACAGCAAGAACGTTCATCTTGTTTTGGGCAAGCACATCGAAAATTCTTTTCAACTGGCCTGGTTTATCCTCTAATTTCAGAAGGATCCTCGAACCTGGTTCATCCATTGCCGTGATTGCAACGAAGGCTTCAAGTATCTCCGTAAGAGTTATGACTCCTTTCACGTTGAGATCCTTATCAACAACTGCCAAACTTGCTTCTTGAGATTCTCTAAAGGTCAGTGCTGCTTCTTCGATGTAGCTGTCTTCGAAAACGTAAAAATCTGGAAAGACCACATAGTCACCTATTGTACTTTCAAGTTGCAAGTTCGCTAAGCTGTTTTTGTAAACTAAGCCTTCGAACTTGTCTTCTTCATCTGTCACCACGCAGTAGTCGACTCTATACTTTCTCATCGTTGATAAAGTTTCCTGAACTGTAGCGCTTACCCTGACTTTGGGAAAGTCTGTATTCATCCAGTTTGCTGCAAACATATTCTCGCCTCCTTCTCATTTTTCATCATTTCATTTCAATCATACCTCAAAATGTTGAGATTGAATGAAGCAGGTCGCTGTGCTTTTTCCAAGTTCGTGCTTACACTACGTTATTACTACTATAAGTTATATCTATCTATATAGTATTAGTAGTAGTAATAGGGGTGGTAGATTCTGTAACATTACGATCGAAAATTCGCTTTTCATAAGCGTTTTCGTCTTCAAAGGAGGTGGTAGATAACGTGGTAGATAGGTGGTAGATAAGTGGTAGATAACTTCCCAAAAGCTCTTCAGCAGAGGATTTCGAGGTGGTAGAAATCGTGTATTGCCTTTGTACAGTACAAAATGTGTTTATCAGAGAGAAGTTATCTGAATTGTGTAGAATCGTCTTTTTCTTTATTCTATGCCAATTTACAGATATCTACCACCTTGTTTTTCTTTCATAGAGCCTATTTTGGAAGTTTTCTACCACCCATACAATATCTTGTGTGAAGTTTTCTACCACCCAATATGTAGAGTGCTTTCGAGGTTGTTCAGCAGCAAGATTATGCCTGTCACCAAGAGTTGAAATCTTCTTTTTCTTGGATCTTAACCTTTCTATCACTCGTGGTTCAATAAGAGATCTTTATCATATATGCATATAAAATTTTCGTGATTGGGGGGATTTTGATGAACCAAGAGGAGATCTTTGATCTGGTAGCCAAGGAACAGATTTTGTTCGTCCGCCTTCAGTTCTCTGACATCAACGGAAATCTGAAGAATGTTGAGATCCCTTCCGCAGAACTTGAAAGGGCATTCAGCAGAGGCATCATGTTCGATGGTTCCTCAGTTGAAGGGTTTGTCAGAATCGAGGAGTCTGACATGTATTTGAAGCCGGACCTTTCTACCTTTGCCATTCTGCCTTGGTCAACAAACGGAGCAAAGAGTGCCAGAATAATATGCGATGTCTACAAGCCCGATGGAACTCCTTTTGAAGGAGATCCTCGTTATCGCTTGAGACTTGTTGTCGAAAAGGCAAAGAAGATGGGATTTGAGGCCTTTGCCGGTCCAGAGATTGAATTCTTCGTTCTTCCAAAAGATGAAAGAGGCTTCCCAAAACCTGAACTCTTAGATTTTGGTAGTTACTTTGATCTTTTACCCCTTGATGAAGTTGAGTCACTCAGAAGTGAGGTTGCTGTAGCCTTGAGAACCATGGGTATAGATGTTGAAGCATCTCATCATGAAGTGGCACCTTCACAACATGAGGTAGATTTTCGCTACGCTGACATTCTAAAGGCAGCGGACAACACTCAGACTGTGAAGCTCGTGCTCAAGACAATTGCTGTGAAACACAAACTCCATGTTACTTTCATGCCCAAACCGTTCTTCGGCATAAACGGCTCAGGTATGCACACACACATGAGTCTTTTCAAGAACGGCGAAAATGGCTTTTATGACTCATCTTCACCAGATGGTCTTTCAAGTGTTCTGCGATACTTTGTTGGGGGTATCTTATCTCATGCCCGCGAGATAACGGCTGTTACAAACCCAACGGTGAACAGTTACAAGAGACTCGTCCCAGGTTACGAAGCACCAGTTAACATAGCTTGGTCCAAAGCGAACAGATCTGCTCTTATAAGAGTACCTGCTGCACGCGGCAGATCAACAAGAATTGAGTACCGTGCACCAGATCCTTCATGCAACGCATATCTTGCTTTTGCTGTAATCTTAGCTGCAGGTCTCGATGGGATCGAAAAGAAGATTGAGCCACCGCTACCCATTGAAGAGAACATCTATTCGATGTCCGAGGAAAAGCGCGCAGAGTTCAAAATCGATTCTCTGCCAGGCTCGCTCAAAGAAGCCCTCGACGAAGCAAGGAAATCTGATTTGGTCAAAGAGGTTTTAGGAGAGCACGTCTTCAGGAAGTTTATCGAACTCAAGAGAAGAGAGTACAGAGATTTCAGCATATCGGTCACAGACTGGGAGATAAGAAAGTACCTCAACGTCTGATCGTTTCACCTTCAAGTAGAGGTCATTTGCACCTCTACTTTTGGCATCCTCTGTGCAATTCCGAAAAAACTCCTTATGAGTTGAATTCGCTTTGAGATGTCACTGTTTAGCTTCTGTTGAAACTCATATTTTAGTAAGTCTGAGAGGAGAAATAGAGAAATCTCCTAAAGCACCTTCACTCAACTGCTTCACATGTCGATTCTGACAAAATTTCTCAGTGAAAGGGTTCGTTCTGTTTGTTCCCAAAGGTTTTTGAGTCTCTCAAATTGTCTCGTTAAAATCATTGTCGTTTGTATTATTCTAAATCATGAGACAAGTCTTTTTCGGGGGAACTACTATAAAGAAATCATTTATTGCTTCCGTGTACAGTAACGTACTATGAGAACGTGCAAATTGCGTGAAGATGATAGCAAGAATTGGGGGGGGTGTAAGGTGAAGGTTTTTCAAGCACCTATAGATAACATACCTTGGGAGGAAAAACCTAAAGGATCTTCCGCCGTTCTTTGGAGGAGCAAGAAGAATCCCTTGATTGGTAGAAATCCTGTGGCAAATGGCAGCAGAGTCTTCAATTCAGCTGTCACATCCTTTGAAGAAGGGTTTGTAGGGATTTTCAGAATTGATCACAAAGATGGAAGGCCTCGATTACACATAGGTTTCAGCAGAGATGGTTTTGAGTGGAAGATCGAAGAAGAAGAGATCAACTGGGTTGATCAATCTGGTAAAGCATTTCCAACCTTCTATGCTTATGATCCAAGGCTTGTGAAGATTGAAGATAGTTATTACATCACCTTTTGTACCGACGATCACGGACCGACGATCGGCATCGGTATGACAAAAGATTTCACCACATTCATTAGGTTACCGAATGCCTTTGTGCCCTGCAACAGAAACGGTGTTTTGTTTCCAAGAAAGATCAAAGGCAAATATATGATGCTCAATAGACCCAGTGACATGGGACACACACCTTTTGGGGACATTTTCTTGAGTGAGAGTTACGATATGGTTCACTGGGGAAATCACAAGTGGGTAATGGGAAGAAGCAATCAGAATTGGTGGGAAAATCTCAAAATAGGCGCAGGCCCAATTCCAATTGAAACCACTGAAGGATGGCTTCTGATCTACCATGGCGTTACTCTCACATGCAATGGATATGTCTACAGTTTTGGAGGGGCTTTGTTAGACTTAGAGGACCCTTCGAAAGTGCTTTATAGGTGCAGAAGTTATCTGATGACGCCTGAAGAAGACTACGAAGTCTGTGGTTTCGTTCCAAATGTTGTTTTCCCTTGTGCGATGCTTTGTGATTCTTCAACGATGAGAGTGGCAGTCTATTATGGTGCGGCCGATACTCATGTGGCTTTAGCCTTCGGTTATTTGGATGAAATCATTGATTACATCATAAAGCATTCTTGAAATGAATCATTGTGCAGGGTGAAGGCGCTTTGCATTTACTTTGGCGATGCTCTAAGCAGTCAAGAATGCAAGATCCCCTGAATCATATGAATTTTCCTGTTGTTATCCTGAAGTTCTAACAGGTTTGAGTGTCTGTTCTGTTATTCATTCATGTGATTCGGTTATCGGTTGGTGGATTCTATGAAATACTGTTTATGGTGTGCAAATGCTACCGTAGTAGATAATATCCAAAGATGTCATTGTTAGTCAGCATGCTATGACGATCTGTTATGTAGATGCAGTTAATAATTATTCATTACCATCACAACAGTTAATTGATGTTTCGTCTGTTCTGTGCACTACTTATAGTCGCTTTTCGATTTCTCTGGTTGCATACCATGTATTTCCTATCTTCCATCCGCATTTTTTTCATAACTAACTTAAAACTACCTTCGTATTGTTCATGAATCTGCTGAGTTATTATGGCTATTTCTACTTTTTATAGAGAAAAAACGTTCTCATTTCTGATAATCATATTAGTACTTATTTTGTCATGACTAATTGGTATTTTTAGAAGCTTGCGCTAAAATGTAAATCACGGCTTCTTTTCAAAGGAGGTGTTCATGTGAAATCAGTGCGTGGTAAGTTGCTCTTACTTATATCCTTACCCACTTTTGCTGTGCTTGCTTTCTTGGTTTTCTACGGTTCGATCGTCGTCAGGACGACTATTTACACTGAAAGAAAGCTGAAGCAAAAGCACGTTGTAGAGACTGCGTATTCAATAATAGAAAACTACTACAAACTCTCCCAGCAAGGAGTCATGACAGAAGAACAGGCAAAGAACACAGCAAAGGAAACCATCAAGTCTCTGCGCTACGAAACTGTTGAATATTTTTGGATAAACGATGACAAACTGCCATATCCAACCATGATCATGCATGCTACCACCCCTTCCCTTGATGGAAAAGTTCTGAACGATCCCAAATATAACTGCGCAACTTTGATGGAAACAGTTACAGATCATAAAGTGACGAAAACCGATGAAAAAAAGAATCTCTTTCAAGCTTTTGTGGAGGTTACAAACGCAGATCCGAACGGTGGTTATGTACAGTATCTTTGGACCAAAGTCTTAAAGGATGGAACTGTTTCAAAGGAGTTGTACCCGAAACTGTCTTTTGTGAAAAAGTTCAGCCCCTGGGGTTGGGTCATAGGTAGTGGTGTTTACATCGATGATATTCAACAGTCTTTCAACAAGCAGATATTCACCTATTTGATCATAACCATACCAGCATTTGCAGCTCTATTGATATTAATCTTTTTGATCAGTTCTTCTATTTCCAAGCCAATAAAAGCACTTGCCAACAGAGCAGTAGAGTTTGGCAAAGGAGATCTCACAGTTAAGTTTGAGGCAAAAGGCAAAGATGAAGTCTCTCAAATGGCAAATGCCCTTGAACAAATGGCTGAGTCTTTGAAAGAATCCATGAAAGCCATCACAGAAGGTTCAAACCAAATACATGCTTCTGCAGAGAACCTTGCTTCGACAGCAGAAGAAGTGAGTGCCACATCAGAAGAGTTATCCTCACAGAT
>JBBFME010000045.1:0-14250 GCA_037478695.1 Pseudothermotoga sp. | reverse complement strand
TTTCTCTGGAAAATCCAAAGGAATTGAATTTGGTAATCTTTTCCCCAACACGTGTGGATTTTGACTTTTTCGTTGACGATTTCCAGCTGCTTGGTCCTAACAAGGTGAGCAGGCCAGGTCTTGTGGCTGAGTACGATTTTGAAAAACAGATCGATGGTTGGCAACCTCGTGGAGATGGGGTCTTGGTGGATCTATCGACACGCGTTGCTTATTCTGGAGCAAAGTCTCTGCTTGTTTCACGGAGAACTAATAACTGGAACGGAGCACAGTTGAGTGTGAAGGAACTCCTTCAAAATGGGAAAACATATGACTTCGAAGCATGGGTCTATCAAAATTCGGGATCTGATCAAACCATAGTCATGACGATGCAGAGAAAGTATTCTTCTGATGATTCCACACGCTACGAATGGATAAAAGCACAAACGGTGCCTTCTGGAAGATGGACTAAGATCTCGGGTCTTTACACAGTTAGAGCAGGGGAAATCGTCGAAGATCTCACTCTGTATTTCGAATCGACCACCAGTCCAACGTTGGAATTCTTCGTCGATGACGTAGCGATATTCGACATGTCAGTTCCGAAGTTTGCACCAGAGTTAGAAATACCTGCCTTGAAAGAAGTCTTCAAAAACCATTTCAAAGTTGGTGTGGCGCTACCAGCAAAGGTGCTCGCAAACGAGCTGGACGAACAACTTGTTCTGAAACATTTCAACAGCATCACGGCTGAGAACGAGATGAAGCCCGAGTCTTTGTTGGTCGCCCCTGGAAGGTACAACTTCAGTCAGGCAGATCTCTACATCAAGTTCGCCCAAGAAAACAACTTGGTCGTTCGTGGACATACTTTGATTTGGCATTCACAAACACCTGATTGGTTCTTCAGGGACGAAAATGGTAAGTTGCTTTCAAAAGAAGCGATGATAGAAAGGATGAGAGAGTACATTCATACAGTTGTGGGGCATTTCAAAGGGAAAGTGTACGCTTGGGATGTGGTCAACGAAGCGATAGATCCAGATGCACCCAATGGGTACAGAAGATCGCTGTGGTATCAGATAATCGGCCCTGAGTACATCGAGCTGGCTTTCAAATTCGCCCACGAGGCAGATCCAAATGCAAAACTTTTCTACAACGACTACAACGAGTACGAACCAAGAAAGAGAGACCTGATATACAAACTCGTTAAGGAACTCAAAGAAAAGGGTGTGCCGATACACGGCATAGGAATGCAACAACACATAGGAGTGTCAACAAGCATACAGCAGATCGAACAGGCCATAGCTTTGTTCAGTACCATTCCGGGAATAGAAATCCACATGACCGAGATCGATATGAGCATCTACAAAGACCAGACGAGCAACTATCCGACCGCTCCATACTCATCACTGCTCGAGCAAGCCGATGTTTACAAAAAACTCTTCGATGTGTACAAGAAATACAGCAACATTATAACCAACGTCACCTTCTGGGGTTTGAAGGACGATTACTCGTGGAAAAACCAACGCAGGAACGATTGGCCTCTGCTCTTTGATAAAGATTACCAAGCAAAACTCGCCTATTGGGCTATAGTCAGTCCAAATGTTTTACCTGTCGTTCCAAAAGAATGGTTCATCGCAACAGGTAGTGCATTAGTCGTTGGAATGATGGACGATTCATACTTGGCATCTTTACCCATCAAAATCTTCGTTGATGATCAAGAAAAACTCTCTGCCAGAGTCATATGGAAAGACAACAAGTTGTTCATCTACGCAGATGTCTACGATGCGACAAAGGAGACTGGAAAAGATGGTATAACGATCTTCATAGACCCAAGAAACTTCAAAGCTCCATATTTCCACAAAGATGCTTTTTATGTGACCGTAAGATCCGACTGGAATGTTGAAAAAAGCCGCGAAGATGTAGAGGTTCAAAGATTTGTAGGTCCAAGCGCCAGAAAATACTCTGTCGAGTGCGAAATAACATTGCCAACTGAGAGATTACAGAGAGATCAGAAGATCGGCTTCGATATTTCTGTTCATGACGGCGAGAAAACCTACAGCTGGTCTGACACATCCACTCAACAAAAGTTCGCGACCATAAATTATGGAATACTCACATTGCAGGGTTTGGTTACTGCCACAGCGAAGTACGGAACACCCATCGTAGATGGAGAGATAGACGAGGTGTGGAAGTCAACTGAAGAGATTTCAACCGATGTAGCGGTTTTAGGCTCACTTCAGAATGCCAAAGCCAAGGCACGAGTGCTCTGGGACGAGGAGTACTTGTACGTACTCGCAGTTGTAAGCGATCCTGTACTCAATAAAGACAACACTAACCCATGGGAACAAGATTCTTTCGAAATCTTTATCGACGAAAACAACGCCAAAACACCGAGTTATCAAGAAGACGATGCTCAGTTTAGAGTCAACTATCTCAACGAGCAATCGTACGGCACAGGTGCGAGTCGTGACAGATTCGCAACAGTTGTCAAGCTCCTCGAAGGCGGTTATCTCGTCGAAGCGGCAGTCAAATGGAAGACTATCAAACCATCTTCCAACACGATCATAGGTTTCGACATACAGGTAAACGATGCAAATGCCCAAGGCAGAAGGGTAGGAATACTCAAGTGGTGTGATCCCACAGACGACAGTTGGCAAAATACCTCAAAACTTGGTAATCTCAGACTCGTCAAATGAACGGAAAAAGAATCTGAATGGGGGCCAACCGGTCCCCTTTGTTTTTTGTTGAGAACTATTTAGCCTTCAACTTACAAACAACGCTTTCTCTCAATTCCCACAAGATTCTGGGTTGTATAATAGAAATTGTCACAAGAAATATCAAGACGTAGAAAATGATATCTGAAAGTTGCCTTTGGGATTCGGAGGAGGTTTGAAAATGTACGAATGGGAAGATCCAGAGTTGACCAATCAAGGAACTGAAAAACCACACTGTACTTTCATACCTTATTTCAACTTCAAAGAAATGAAATGGGAATATCCAGAGTACTTCACCTTGCTGAGTGGAAAGTGGAAGTTCATGTTCGCCGAAAATCCCTTTTTTGTTCCTGAAGGTTTTCAACGAAATGATTTTGATGACTCGTCTTGGGATGAAATAGAAGTGCCATCCAACTGGGAGTTTCAAGGTTATGATAAACCCATATACACAAACGTGGTATATCCCTTTGCGAGCAATCCACCACATGTTTCACATGAATACAATCCAACTGGTTTGTACAGAAAGCTCTTTGTCATTCCTCATGATTGGACAGATAAAGAGATTTTTCTGCATTTCGAAGGTGTCAGATCTTTTCTGAAGGTTTGGATAAACGGAAAAGAGGTGGGCTTTAGCAAAGACAGTTGTACTCCTGCTGAATTCAGAGTGACAGAGTTCGTCAAACCAGGAGAAAACCTGCTTACAGCATTTGTCTTGAAGTGGTGCGATGCGAGTTACTTAGAAGATCAAGATATGTGGTGGTTCGCCGGAATATACCGCAACGTATATCTGTACGCTTTGCCCAAACTGCACATAAGAGATGTCTTTGTTAGAACAGATCTGGATGAACAATACAACAACGCAAAACTCTTCGTCGAAGTAGATCTGAGAAATTTCAAAGCCGAAAGATCTGAAGATATCTTGACTCTGACTTTGACAAACCCACAAGGTGAAATGCAGATTCTCAAAAAAATTCCCATAGAGATTGAGGGAGAAAAAAGACTTTCCTTCGAGCTCGAGATACAAAGTCCACTCAAGTGGTCTTGGGAGACACCTTGGCTGTATGTGTTGGGCATTGAGCTTGCACAAGATAAGAAAAAGATCAACTTCGGTTTTCGAAAGATCGAGGTAAAAGATGGTAGGCTGCTTTTCAACGGAAAAACCTTTTATATAAAAGGTGTGAACCGACACGAATTCGATCCACAGCGGGGCCATGCTGTCACGGTAGAAAGAATGTTGCAGGACATAAAACTGATGAAACAATACAACATAAACACCGTGAGAACTTCACACTATCCAAATCAAACAAAATGGTATGATCTGTGTGATTACTATGGTCTTGTCGTGATAGATGAAGCCAATATCGAGTCACACGGTATTGGATGGGATGAAAAGATCACCCTGGCAAACAAACCTGAGTGGGAAAAGGCACATCTTGATAGAGCTCAACGCATGGTTGAAAGAGATAAAAATCACCCTTCTGTTGCTTTTTGGTCGCTTGGTAATGAAGCGGGTACGGGTAAAAACTTTGAGAAGGCTGCTATGTGGATAAAATCTCGAGACAACACGAGATTGATTCATTACGCCCCACTCGGTGCAGACAAGCCTGGGGATGGCTTCTATCTGGACGTCGTTTCTGTGATGTACCCAACCTTTGACAAACTTCTCGAGTATTCCTCTAAGAGACAGAACAGGCCGCTGATAATGTGCGAGTACGCACATGCGATGGGCAACAGCGTTGGGAATTTGAAAGATTACTGGGAGCTGATTGAAAACAATCCTTACTTGTACGGTGGGTGTATCTGGGATTGGGTGGACCAAGGAATAGAAAAGGTAGATGAAAATGGAACAAAATTTTGGGCATACGGCGGAGATTTCAACGATCAACCGAATGATGGTAATTTCTGCTGTAATGGTGTTCTCTTACCTGACAGAACACCAGAGCCAGAACTTGAGGAGGTCAAAAAGGTTTATCAGTACATAAAGATGGAATTAATAGGTGACTTGGTGAAGATCAACAACAATTATGCCTTCACTAACCTTGAAAAGTTCAGAGCGATTTTGGTGTTGAGAAAAGATGGATCAGAGATTCACAGAGAAGAGTTCAAAGTGAAGCTTAGATCTGGTGAAACAACTCACTATCAGTTGAGATTACCACAGATGCAAGACGATGGGGAGTACTTCGTCCATATCTCTTTCGTGCTGGATGAAGATGAAAGTTGGGCGCAAAAAGGACATGTTGTTGCATATGAACAGTTTAGACTGAAAGCACCAGTTTATCAAGAGCTTTTTGTCAGAGAAAAAGTGAATCTCCAAGAAATGGCAAACGAATACATTGTTTCCACAAAAGACACAACTGTGAGATTTTCTAAATTCACAGGTTTCCTTGAAAAGATACAAATCAACGGTGAAGAAATTCTCTGTGAACCAATCAGACCAAACTTCTGGAGGGCACCGACAGACAACGATATCGGAAACAACATGCCTCAAAGACTTGGGATCTGGAAAGAAGCGAGTTATTCCAGAAGGCTTCACAGAATGCTGTGCAGAAATGAGTACAATAGAGTTATTGTTTCTACTGTGTATCATCTGCCGGGAAATTCTTGGCTGTATCTGACATACACTATATTCGGTAATAACGATATTCTTGTAGACTATCTACTCTTTGCGAACGATCAACTTTGCGAAATACCGAGAATAGGCCTCCAGTTCAAGATGCCAAAGACCTTCACCAAGGTCACATGGTATGGAAGAGGTCCTCACGAGACATACGAAGATCGAAAAGAAAGCGGTATCTTTTCGATTTACACGAAAACGATCGATGAGATGTTCCACAAATATGTTAAGCCACAGGAGACTGGGAATAGAACTGATGTGAGATGGTTTTCGATCACAAACGACAAAACAGGCATTCTCGTCACCGGATTACCCACAGTAGATTTCAGCGCAATGCCGCTTTCAACTGAAGATCTTGAACAAGCTCGACACACAAATGAGTTACCACTTCGAGATTTTGTAACTGTCAATGTCGACTACAAACAAATGGGAGTCGGTGGGGACAACAGCTGGGGAGCATTGCCACACAAAGAATACACACTCTACCCAAAGCCATATCACTATGCTTTTCGAATGAAACCAATCAGCTGTGGTGAAGATTTCTCATGGGAAACTCTACCAGCCTTCGAAAAAGATGTGAGTTTCTCGATGACTTTGTCAAAGCAACTTCTGAAGATCGGCGAAGAATTCACTGTTTCTCTGAGTGCGGAGAATAAAAGTATACTCGCGTATCAAGAGGATGTGATTCTCTACATCGACGAAAAACCCGTTGAAGCCAAAACATTGGTGATTCCACCATTTGAAAGACAAACAATTGAATTTGCAACTCGCATATCAAAACCAGGAGATTTCTTGGTTTCAACCAACGTTGGGACAAAGAAAACTGTTTATGTGAGATAGATAAAAGCGCGAGGGAACTCCTCGCGCCTTCTTTTTGTTAACCAACTCCTCGCTCACCACTCGGTGGTCGTGTACCAATCCACAATGTTGTCCACAGTCCAAAGCTCGTCGTCTTCGTAGTGCTCAACTCCGATAGCTATTGGCAAATCACTTTGAATATCAACAACGCCTATATCTTCTTGGATGTACTTCGCCAAATCTAAGAAAGCAGATGAGAAAGGCTCTAAGGTTGCTGTAAGCTCTTCAACCGTTTCGCCATTTGATTCACATATCCAAATTGTAATCTCAGTTTCTTTCTTATTGGGGTTCATCAAGGCTAAAGTGGTAGAAGAACTACCTTTAACTGCATAAACCGCTGCATACCAGTAATATTTCGCATCCTCTGAGTACTGAATGGGTTCGATCACGTGATCGCCGTTGAGTAGACCATAGGTCTCGTCTTGATACATAACGGCTATGCTCAGTAGCTGATCACATTCGATCAGCAGAAGTCCCCAGTTGTCATCACCGCTCGTTATGAATTTGGCAAGATCAACGGACATAGTTGAATACTCTGACATATTGTAGGAATTTTGCCAGAGCTTTTTACCGTAGCAATCAAATGCCGAGATTCGAAAATATGCCTTCTCTTCGCTCATATTCGATATTAACAGGCTGGTACTGTAACCAGGTACTGATAGGTGATAAACCGCATAGCTGTCTGCCAAAATGAGGACTGTTACAAGGAGCAGGATGAAAACGATCATCTTCTTCATACCTATCCCTCCCCTAAGAGGATGATTGGCATAATTATATCATTCTTGTGGGAAAACAAGAATTCAGTGAGCACAGATCAAATAGCCTTCTCAGGTGATGAGTTTACAGAAAACTCAAAAAGAAAAAAAGCTGAGCCCAATGGCTCAGCTGTGTGATAAAGCTTTCTGAACACGTGTGACAACGCGTTCTTTACCGAGTACAGACAGCGTTTCGAAAAGACCTGGGGTGACGAGTTTACCGGTCACTGCACCTCTTAGAAGTTGAAAAACTTTGTTCTTTGAGGCAATCTGAAGCTCTGAAAGTGATCTACAAACTCTCTCGGTACCTTCAATAGACCAATCTTCAAGCTGGCTGAAAGATTCGAGTGCTTTTGCTAAAAGTTCCTTTGCATATAAACTCTTGAGGTATTCTTCGACAAATTTTTCTTCATAAAGATAGTCATCGAAGAAAAATGGATAGGCGAGATCATAAAGTTGAGAAAGAGTGTTCACCTTTTCCCTGCATATAGATATCACCTTCAAGGCATATTCTTTCTCTGTTTGAGGTGCTTTTCTGCCGGTGAACTGAGTCCATTCGACAAACTCCTCCCAAAGTCTCTCAACTTCCATAGTTCTCATGTGCTTACCGTTTACCCACTCGAGTTTCTGAGGATCAAAGACAACTCCCTTGTTGGATATACTCGATGGATCAAAGCTTTCAAGCTTGGTCTTTACATCAAAGATTTCTTCTTCTCCAACACTCCAACCGAGTAGAGCAAGGTAATTCATCAGTCCTTTGTTCAGTATGCCAATGCCTCTGAAATGTTCGACGGAAGTTGCACCGTGTCTTTTGCTCAAAGGTGTTCTGTCAAATCCAAGAATCAGCGGTATGTGCATGAACTTGGGATATTCCCAACCAAAGGCATCGTAGAGCATCACCTGCTTTGGAGTGTTAGACAGATGGTCTTCGCCCCTGAACACGTGTGTGATACCCATCAAATGGTCATCGATTACGACCGCGTAGTTGTAAGTTGGAAAACCATCAGACTTTATCATCACAAAATCTTCGATCGTTGAATTCTGAAACTCCATGTCACCTTTTAGAAGATCGTAGAATCTTGTGATTCCCTCTGGCACTTTGAACGAAACAGTTATATCGTGCCCTTGTTCTGCATAAGATTTTGGATACTCAAAGGAGTTTAGAATAGGTTTTTTCCTGTCTACCTTGTCATAAACGGTGTAATAAGCCATTTGTTTTTGTACTAATAGCTGAGCGTAATGATCGTATATGCCTTTTGTCACACGCTCACTTTGTCTGTAGGGCCCGAATTCTCCACCAACATCTGGTCCTTCATCCCAGTCAATGCCAAGCCATTTCAGAGATTCAATGATGGCCATTTCAGATTCTCTTGTCGACCTCTGAAGATCTGTATCCTCTATCCTCAGGATAAACTTTCCGTTCATCTTTCTGGCGTACAACCAATTGAAAAGAGCAGTTCTTGCACCGCCAACGTGGAGATGACCTGTCGGACTTGGTGCAAACCTAAGTCGCGCTTCACTCATCTCACTTGCCTCCCAATTCCTTCGATTGTTTTGATGACTTCCTCAACGGTTCTCGCTTTCAAAACAGTTACGTTCTTTCTTGAATCGAGATATTCACCATCGATGAGAACCTGTGAAAATCTGTCGGTCCAACCACCAGTACCAAGCAACAGTATAATCGGTTTAGCCCTTGCATAAGCCATGAGCACTTCCATAGCTGTACCAACTTCACCGCCGACCGAGACGACTACATCACTGCTCTCAATCAACACCAAAGAACGCGTTATGTTGTCGAAGGGAGTTTTAATCCTCAAAGAGAGGTGTTCGTTACCATTTTCGTGAGCTGGAAGAACCCCAACAACTGTACCATTAGCTTCTCTAACACCTCTTGAAATGAGTTCCATCACACCATCTCTTCCACCACATAAAACTGTATGACCATTCATGGCAAGTGCCTTGCCAAGATTAACACAGAGCTCTGCTATCTTCGAGACAGGTTCCTGCTCAACAGAACCAGAATATCCAACAACCGCAACATTCATGTGCCGAGATAGACCTCCTTAACTGTCTTGTTCTGAAGTACTTCTTTCGGATCTCCCTGTGCAATGATCTTTCCTTTGTGAATTATGTAGAGTCTATCCACCACCTGCGCTAAAGCATCGACGGTATGATCGGTGACTATGATACCGATATTCCTTGCCTTCAGGGAACGAATCATCTGTTGAATGTCTTTTACCGTTTTTGGATCAATTCCGACAAACGGTTCATCAAGCAGCAAGAAAGATGGGTTGAGTGCCATCATTCGCGCAAGTTCCAAACGTCTCTTCTCTCCACCAGACAGATCACTGGCGTATTGGTCTTTGAGTTCCCATATGCCAAACTCTTTCAACAATTCTTCTGTCCTACTTTTTCTCTTCACAGGGTCTTTTACGTAGAATCTCAAAACCAATTCGACATTCTCAAAAACCTTTATGCCACTGAAAACAGAAGTTTCTTGTTGCAGATAGGTGATTCCGAATCTTGCTCTTCGGCTCACAGGAATATTTGTGATATTCGTCCCTGAGAATATTATCTTACCCTCTGTGGGAATGACGACACCTAAGATCATGTTGAAGATCGTCGTCTTACCAGCACCGTTTGGACCCAAAAGACCAACGACCTCACCTTGTTCAACTTGCAGATCAACGTGGTCGACGACGATCTTTCTGCCAAATCTTTTCACAAGTCCATGACACTCTATCTTGTTCATTGCGATTTCAGATATTTCACAAGCTGATCTGTGATATCATAGGCATCATCGCCATAAACAAGCGCCTGTTTACTCAAAATATAGTCGTAACCCATTGTCTTCGCAAAACTGTCTACTTTCTTAGCAATCTCTTCAATTACCTGCTGCATCTTTGGTTGATACTCGTTCTGCAAGAGTTGTTCGTACTGCTGCTTTCTTGCGAGTATATCTGCCTGCTTTTTCTCCAACTCTGCCTGTGAAGCCCCTGCCTTTTGCATGTCCTCGAGCTCTTTGGTCATCTCGTTCAATTTGTTTTGGTAGTACTGAAAGTCCGTTTTGTAACGCTCGTTGAGTTCGATCATCTTTGGGTATTCCTGGGTGATCTTGTTCACGTCCACAAACACAACCTTTAAGCCATTTTGTGTAGCCCCATACAAGAACAACAAAACCATTGCAAGAAGTACACCAGCCAAGAGCACAGTCGTTTTTTTCACACAAACACCTCCTCAAAATGTTATCATGTCTCTGATATTCTCGAGTGTCTTTGGACCAATTCCCGGTACTTGCAAAAGATCATCCAGTTTACTGAAAGTTCCTCTCTGCTGCCTGAATTTGATAATCTCACTCGCCTTAACCTCTCCTATTCCTGGGAGTTGCATCAACTCTTCGACTGTCGCTGTGTTCACGTTTATCTTCTCTGCCTTTTGAGTGATGACTGCACCTTCGAATTTCAAATAAGGTGCGATTCTCTGAACAGTAACTTTACCAATACCAGAGACCTTCGTCAAGTCATCAGCTGTGGCAAATGGTCCGTTTTGTTCTCTGAACTCAATTATAGCCTTTGCTTTGGCAGGACCAATCCCAGGTATTTCGAGCAAATCTTCATAAGACGCCGAATTGACATCTATTGGAAATTCTATAGTCTTTCTCGCCACAACATACTGACTTTCCTCAGTTTTGCCATAGCTCTTTTCGAGGGCAAAACCCAAGATGATCAGTAAACCTATAAAAGCCAGAAAAATGAGTCTTTTTTCGCTGACCGAAAGTCTCAAGGTGTTACACGCCCCACATATCCAGGTCGCTGAGTTCCGGCAATCCTCATCACTTCTGCCCAACTGAGTTTTGCGTTGAAATCTTCTGCGCTGTTTACATCACTGAAAGCTCCCACGACGAGCGAATACCAGTCACGTCCATCTCGTATAAAATGCATCAAATAAGCTGGATAACCAGCACTTCTGAGAGCGAGTGTCCTCTCAAGAGCTGCTTCTTTGTTAACTACCGAGAGCACCAAAACACCATACAGAGTACGCATGGGAGTTAGACCTTGAAAACTGTAGTCACCAACAACGGCCACAGTGTAAGTATCTTTGGAAGACTGGCAGATCAAGAAAGGTAGATTCGAAGCTCTGATGAGCTTAAGGGCATCATCTGATTGCAGAATGTAAACAGACAGAGTTCCACCTCTTTCAACGACTTCTGTTGCCTGAGTCACCAGCTTCTTGTAGTCAAACTCCTCTATTCTGTAAAGAACAGGCGTGACGTACTCCGTCGATTCGTTCGCAGTACCAGTACTGGCAGGCACCTCAATTTTCGGTGGAGGCGACTCGATGATCTCTACCTGGATCTGCGAACGAGTCTTCAACACGAAAAATGTCGCGAGCGTAAAACTGACAAACCCAACACTCAGCAAGATGATCAGTATTGCAAGTATTCGAGCTTGAGTTTCGGTCAATCGAATTTGACCTTTCGGCACCTTTACACTCCCTTCCCCGCGTAATTGAGAAGTAATTCCACGGCGTTGTGAACATCCTCCAAGCAGACGACTTCACTCGGAGAATGCACATACCTTGTGGGTATTGAAACCGTTGCAGAAGGTATGCCCGCTCTGGTTCGCTGGAGAGCTGCCGCATTTGTACCACCGAAGGTGAGTACTTCCATCTGGTATGGAATCTTTTCCTGTTCGGCGATCTGAACGAGTTTATCAACGATTTCTCTATTACTTATCGAAGCTCTGTCTTTAACCTTTATCGCCGGTCCCTTTCTGAGCGTCATTGAGTGTCTTTTAAAGGATTTCGGGTAATCTGAAGAGTCCGTCACATCTATTGCAATACATATGTCTGGGACCAAAGAATATGCGGCTACTGATGCCCCAATAAGGCCAACCTCTTCTTGAACTGTGAATGATCCAATAATCGTGTTTAGAGGTTTCTTTACCCTTTTGAAAATCTCGACAATTATGGCGCATCCTACGCGATCGTCCATAGCTTTGCTTATGAGCAAATCTCCGTTCTTGTAGAAATAAGAATCGTACACACCAAATGAACCTATTGGCACAATCTTCATAGCTTCATCACGATTCTTTGCGCCTATGTCGACAAACATATTGTCGAGGTTTAGATTCGAGAAGTTTTTCTTTCTGTCTTCCTCCGTTTCTCCTTCCACATAAACAATTCCTACAGCGTTTGGAAACCGAACTCTCTGTCCTACATAACCGTGTGGTGGCACACCGCCGACGCTTTCTACCCTCAGAAATCCCCTGTCATCAATATTAGTAACAACAAGACCAATTTCATCTGCGTGTGCATCAAAGAGAATTTTTTTCCCACTTGAACCGCTCTTCCAAACCAGCAGGTTTCCAACGTTGTCGAATTTGTAACCATCGATGTGTCCTTCGAGTTCACGAAGCAACAAGTTGTGAACTTCTTCTTCTCTGCCACTTGGGCCATAAGCCTCTGTCAACTTTTTAATCAGGTCTATCATCTTGCAAATGCCTCCCCTTCTTCGAGTATTTTTCTGATCAAAAGAACTGTGTTACTATAGTCGTTCAAATCGATCATCGAAACTGGACTGTGAATATACCTTGCAGGTACAGAAACAACACCGGCCGCAGTGCCCGCACCTGTTCTTGCAAAACGCGCCGCGTCGGTACCACCCGCCGTCCTTCTCTTTGCCTGGTGAGGTATTGAATGTTTCTGGGCAACTGCTACTATGGATTCATATACCTTTTTATTCACCACATAACCTCTGTGCATAAAGGTTATCGCAGGACCATCTCCAAGATGAGTTGCCCATTGATACTCAGGTAGTTCAGGATCGTCGCCGGCAGTAGTACCTTCTATTACTATGGCTATATCTGGATGAATTTGTTCTACCACAACGGCACTACCTCTGAGCCCAACCTCTTCTTGTACGACAAAGGCAAGGTAAAGATCATCTTCGTAACGCTCGTTCATCTGTGCGATGTCCATCAAGACAGAGCAACCAGCACGATCATCAAATGCCTTACCAACGGCTCTGTTGTTTTCTTCACTATAAGTAGTTGTGAAAGAAACGTAATCTCCCACCTTCACCATCTTTGATGCTTCCTCTTTGGACTTCGCACCGATGTAGATTCGAAGTTGCTCCATCGATGGTGGTTTAAGGATTTGATCCCTCTCCTGTAGATGAATTGCCTTGTAACCGATTGCTCCCAAGACTTTACCGTTGATCTTAACAACCTTTCCAGGCATGACTTGAGTTTCGACACCACCAACAGGCGCAAACGACAGAGTACCATCTTCCTCGATATTTGTCACCATGAAGCCAACCTCGTCCATATGTGCTGCCAAGACTATCTTCCTCTTACCCTTACTTCCCTTCTTGTAAGCAATGAGATTGCCAAGAACATCTGTCTTTATATCGTCGACTTTATCTTTTATTTTCTCAGCTATGAATTCTCTCACCAATCGCTCATTACCAGATACACCGTCTAACTCCGTCAGCTCTTTCAGGTACAAGATGATCCCTCCTTCATTCGATTGTTGTCGCCAAGGCCAAGAGTCTTGAAGTTTCCGCAACGTCTTTTGGATCCAGGATCTCTACAGGAGTGTGCATGTACATCAAGGGAATTGAAATGAGCGCAGTCCTTATACCACTGCCTGTGAGTTGCACATCGTCTGTGTCTGTTCCAGATCTACCAGGTGCTGGTTCAATTTGAATCTTGATGTTGTTTTTCTCAGCTATGTCGCGCAATTTAGATTGAAACTCCATGTCTATGACGGGACCCACGCAAAGGGCAGGACCTTCACCCATTTTGATCTGAGACATCTGCGGTACTTTCACATCCCCATGAGTTACATCGACAACAATTGCTCTGTCGAGTTTCAGTTCATACGCGATTGAGACAGCTCCAGGACCTGCCACCTCTTCTTGACTCGAGAATATGAAATAGACATCTTGATAATTTTTCACTACCTTCAACAGTTCTGCCGCCAAGATCAACGAAGCACACCCGGCTCTGTTGTCCATCGCCTTACCACAGAGCCTGCCGTTGATCTCCACAGGCTTTGTGTCGACAACACAGATATCCCCAACCGAAACATACTTACCTGTCTCGCTGCAAGAAAGATCAACGAAGATTCTGTCAAAACTTGGTATTTTGCTCCGATGTTCTTCTTTTTGAAGATGTGGTGGAAGTACACCGACTATGCCTTTGGCAACACCATTTCTCGTGTAAACCTTGACCTTCTGGGCAAAGATCACTTTTGGGTCGACTCCGCCGATCATCTCAATTCTCGCGAAAGACCCATCTTCTATCTTCGTGATAACATACCCAATTTCATCGGCATG
>JBBFME010000044.1:0-14601 GCA_037478695.1 Pseudothermotoga sp. | reverse complement strand
CTCTTTATAAGGTGCTTTTCCATCTGTTGCAGTTGAAACTATCAAAGAGACCTGGAACCAACCTCTGTGCTGATCACTTCCCTCAAGATACATATCTGCAGGGAAGGTCAGCTCTGGCCGGGTTGTCAGAACTGCCTCAAAGGATGAACCAGAGTCTATCCAAACATCAAGGGTGTCGAAAGTCTTCTTGAGTTTCGTTGAACCGCATTTTGGACACACATACCCCTCTGGCAAGAGTTCTCTTTCATCCATCTCGAACCAGGCATTGGTGCCCTTTTCTTTTACTATCTGTGCAAAGTGATGAATCACCTTCACATCGAGGATCGCTTCTTGGCAATCTTCGCATTTGAAAGCCGGAATGGGTGTGCCCCAAACACGTTGTCTCGAAATACACCAGTCTGGCCTTTCCTCCATCATTGCGGTGATCCTGTTCTTTCCCCAAGCTGGAATCCATCTCACTTTATCTATGTTCTTGATGACCTCATTCCTCAGGTTATTCTTCTCAACAGAAACAAACCACTGTTCAGTTGCTCTGAAGATAACGGGTCTTTTGCATCTCCAGCAGTGTGGATAAGAGTGTGTGATCTTGGTCTCTTTCAACAGAGAGCCGTTTTTCTTGAGATCCTCCGTTATAATCTTATTCGCCTTTTCGATGTGCATTCCGGCATACTTTCCAGCCTCTTGTGTGAAAACTCCATTCTCGTCCACCGGAGATATGACTTGAAGCCCGTGGACAAGATGGCCGTATTCGTAGTCTTCCTCACCATGACCTGGCGCAATGTGAACACAACCAGTACCAGTCTCCATATCCACAAAATCAGCGACAATGACACGAGAGGTTCTGTCGAATAGAGGATGAACCGCCAACATACCCTCGAGCGAACCGCCATCAAAACTCTGCAGCACCTCGTAGCTCTCGACACCAATCTCATTCATTGCATTAGATAGAAGCTTTTCTGCCAAGATCCAAATTTCGTCACCAACACGAACCTTGACGTACTTGTGATCTGGATGAACGGCTATACCAGTGTTTCCTGGAAGCGTCCAAGGTGTTGTTGTCCAGATCACTATATACTCGTCAGAATCCTTCATTTTGAACTTGACGTATATCGATGGAGAGAGATGATCGTGGTATTCTATCTCTGCTTGAGCAAGTGCTGTGCGACAGTTGTGACACCACAAGACTGGTTTTCTCGCTCTGTATACATAACCGTCACTCACGAGTTTTTCAAAGATTTCGTAGATCTTGTGTTCATACTCTGGCGTGAGTGTCGCGTAGAAGTTTTTCCAATCTCCTATGACTCCAAGCCTTTGGAATTGCTTCTTTTGTATTTCTATTTGTTGGCGAGCGAAATTCTCACACGCCTTTCTGATTTCCTGTGGGGTCATCGATTTGACCTTTTCACCGAGTATA
The DNA here is from genome assembly GCA_037478695.1 of Pseudothermotoga sp. Taxonomy (GTDB): domain Bacteria; phylum Thermotogota; class Thermotogae; order Thermotogales; family DSM-5069; genus Pseudothermotoga_B. The sequence goes on along the minus strand of JBBFME010000044.1, from coordinate 13,187 downwards.
TTTGTGACTTTGTGCTCGATGGGTAAACCGTGGGTATCCCAACCCGGAACATATGGCGATCTAAAACCTCTAAGGACTTTGTATCTGACGACAACATCCTTGAGTATTTTGTTCATTGCCGTTCCAATATGGATATCTCCATTGGCGTAAGGTGGACCATCGTGGAGAACAAAGGTGGGACAGTTTTCTCTTTGCTTTTGAACGTAATCATAGATACTAATCTTTTCCCATTTTTCGAGAATGCTCGGCTCCTTCTCAACAAGATTTGCACGCATTGGAAAGTTGGTATTTGGAAGATTCAGAGTTTGTCTGTATTCCAAAGCAGCACCTCCTCACATTTGCAGCAACTTTGCTATGGTCTCTTTCAATTCTGTCATATCTGCCGATTTGACCACGTAGGCATCGGCTGCCCAAGAGGCAAGATCGTATTTGTAATGTGAATACGCTGTCAAGAGTACTATTCTCAAGCCCGGAAATTTCTGCCTCAATACGCCGGCAAGCTCGATGCCACTTTTCCCGGGCATCTCCACGTCTATCGTTGCCAGTTCAAAGTTATCTTTCTCAAACTTCTCGAGTGCCTCCTCAGCATTAGAAGCAGTTTCAACATCATAGCCAAGGTCTCTGAGTTCTTCACTGATCAGCAATCTTATGTTCTCTTCATCATCAACTACCAGAATTCGCGTTTTGCTCACCTTTATCCCTCCTTTTTAAAGGTAACTCAAAACAAAATAAAGTACCATCAGGCTTCGGTTCAGCCCAGATTCGCCCAGAATGCTCGTCTTCTATGATTTTCTTACAAATCGCCAAGCCAAGTCCAGTACCATAGGTTTTTGTTGTGTAAAATGGCACAAAGATTTTTCTGAGCACGTCTTCTGATATCGGTTCACCTGTATTGAAGACAGACACTATAGCTTTGTCGCTGTCATATTGAGTCCTCAAAACAATCTTACCATTTTGTGGAGTTGCTTCTAAGGCATTTTGTACAAGGTTTATGAGAACCCTCTTGATTCTGTTCCTATCGGCTTCAACCTCTGGTACCATAGATAGATGAGTCTCTATTAATACATTGGCTTTGTTCGCCTTTTCCTGCATGAGCAATACCACTTCTTCTAAGAGTTCGTTGATCTGGAATGTGCTGAGATCTATTTTTCTGATGTTTCTGCTGAATTCGAGTATCTCAGAAACTATATTCTGTAGATTTTCAACTTCACTGGTCAGTATATTCACATATTTCTCACGTGTTTTGGGATCATCGATGTTTTTCTTCAACCTATTGAGGAAACCACCTATGACCGTAATAGGATTTCGAAGTTCATGTGCAACTCTTGCAGACATCTCTCCAAGGAGCGCCAACTTTTCCTTATCCTTTCTCTCTTGCTCGAGTTTGTACTGCTGAGTCATGTCTTCAAGGGTGACTATAACACCATTCATAGTGGAATTAGTTGGATCCCATAAAGGGGAATATTTGGTGTCGAAAAACCTTTCACCACTCGGTGTTTCTATTCTGTACCTCGCAAGTGTTATTGTCTCTCCCTTTTCGAAGACCTTCATCGCGACTTCAAAGATGTTTTCAAAAACCTCTCCAAACTCAAGATAAGAACTTCCAATAACCCTTTCTTTCGGTAGGCCCAACAACTGTTCTACTCTCTTGTTGCATTCTACAACTCGCCCAGATCTATCCAGGACAATAACGGCCGTTGTGAGGTTCTGCAGGATGCTCTCGCTGAACTTTCTCAGATAGTCAATCATGTTCTTCTGTTGTTCAAGATTCTCGGTCTTTCTCCTCAGTTCCTCGTAGTTCATAGCATTCTCTATGGCAAGTCCCGCACTATCTGCAACAACTCTCAAAACTTCGATATCTGCATCAGTTATCGCAGATCTGGTATATCTGTTGTCCAAAATCAAAACTCCTATGGTATCCCATCGTCCTACTAATGGAACAACAACAAACTCATCGACTTCGAGCACATTCAGAAGGTCTTTGATAGAATCTTCCATACTCTTTGCAAGAGCCGGCGTGATATGAATGAGTCTTCTTCTCAGTACTACTCTTTCGAACACAGGATGATCTTTATATGTGAACACCTTCCCTTCGATCTTCTTGGTCAAACCTTTGTTTGTGTCGAGCATGAGTGCCTCTTCTCTCAGAAATTGGGAAAAATCACCGTAATTCATTGCTCTTCTCTCAGCTTCTTTCCAGATCTCGGAGATGTTGTCACTGCTGTCTGGACCAAGCCACATCCTTCCAAGGAGAGATTCTGTCTTTCTATCTCTCAGCAAGAGCAAAGCTCTGTTAAAACCAAGACCTCTTCCAGATGTCAACCCAAGGAGTAGAGTTTTGTAGACGTTATTCGGATCGTAGTTGGCTCTCATGGCATTGCTGATGCCATGTACCAAGTCCATCTTCTTAAGATACGCTTGCTGTTGTTGAATGAGTTCTTCGTAATTCTTTGTATAATTTCTCAATCTCTCGATCTCTCTTTTGAGGTTGTCTTGATATTCGAGTCTCGTATAAGCAAGGGCTATACGACGTGAGAGTTCATGGAGTACTGACAGGTCAAATTCATCAAAGCTGTACTGTGACCTGTAACCCTCTGTAGCCAGTTTATTGATGGCAATTAAGATGCCAATCATTCGGTCTTTGAGTTTCACTGGCACAGCGACGAATGATTTCACAGTTTTGCTCAGAAAGTCTATTTGAACCTTTACATCGAGAATACCTTTTTCAGATTTCTCTACCCTGCTGAAAAACGGATGTGATTGGGGAGCCTTTTCAAAGAGCAGGTGATCTTTTTCCACACCAGAAGCACTCATGAAGACATAGTTTTCATCGACTTTCTCAAAGAAAAGTACCATCTCGGCATCTAAGACTCTTGCCACCGCCCGGACCATTTCGCCTGTGAATTCTTCACGGCTGTCAAAACTGTAGAACACGTTTGTAAGTTGGTTCATCGCGTGATATCTTTGACTGACATTCTCCAGTTCTACGAACTTGCCAACCCACCACAGAGAAAAGGACAACTCGTCTATGAGATAATGCGCTTTCTCTATATTCTGAGGGTTTTTCAAAACGACGGCGCCCAATAGGTTCCCGTTGTACGAAATTTCCGTGACATAACCACGTTCATGCAGAGTTTTCAAATGAACCTTGGTGACGCCAATTTTTTCTTTCTTATCAGTTGTTCCAACAAGTCTGAAGTGCTCTTTGTGCTTTTCGTAAACCAAGATATCACAGTTTTCTGCTCCAGCAGTTGAGCAGATCAATTGTGCGATCTGGTTCATACCATCTGAGTTGTAGCCTTTGTGATAGAATTCATAGACCACTTCGAAAACCTTCAAAGTTTCAACCTCCTGAATTCTTCGAGGAGATGGTCTACATGCGAACCAGCCCAATAGACCCTACCACAAACAGGACAGCTGTAGAACTCATTCTGTGTTTGCTGGACATAAAGTGGTACTCTATCTCTCACTTGTTCAAGACTCACTGGCACAAGTACAACGTTGCACAAACTGCATCTTGACATCTTAGCACCATGCCTCAGATCACAATATGACAGAAGCTCTGATAATTGATCGCGCCAGTCATCGGATTTTATGAGCACACTCTTCACACGATTTTTCAGCGCAGCGAGATGTAGAGATCTATCCCTTGTTATTAGAATTCTACCGGTTTGTTTACAAAGAATCAAGATTTCTTGTTCATCAATATCTGAAAGATAGATCGTATCAAATCCCAAGAGTCTCAACTTCTTTGCGAGCTTTCCTAACATTCTATCAGCGAAAAACATATGCTTTTCATCTCCAGAACCTTGCAAAGTAATTATACTCGAAAGATCTGGGGAAAAGTTTACAACCAAAAACTGCACTTCAGATCAGTTATATGATCAGTTGTACGATCATTTGAACTCTAATAGTGATTGCGCTATTCTTTCTTGTTGTCGAACAGAACATACATATTGTATAATCATTTAGACTCTTACACAGGGAGGGAAGGTCTATGAGGAGTAAGCTCTTAGTGGTTGTCTTGGTAGTTTTGGCTCTTCTTGTCTTCGCCGGCGAAGTTACTATCTGGAGTTGGAGAAGTCAGGATGCAGACGTTTGGAAACAAGTGGAGCAGGAACTCAGGGCGATGGGAAAGGATATCAAGATCAACTTCATGGCTTTTGCACCAACTGAATACGACGCAAAAGTCAACCTGTCTTTGCAGACAAACACTGGTCCAGACATAGTCTATTCAAGAAGAATAACCCCAGGCGGTACCTATCCTCTGATCGACAACGGTCTATATCTTCCACTGGACGGTATTGTAGATTTTGCCAGCTTCCCGAGTGAAGTTTTGAAATACGTGACCTACAACGGGAAGAAATACGGTGTTCCTTTCGCAGTACAAGTCATCGGCATCTTCTACAACAAGGAATACTACGACAAGTACAAACTCAAGGAACCAGAAACATGGGATGAGTTGGTGGAAAATGCGAAGATTTTGAAGAAAAACGGTATAACTCCATTCTTCATACCTGGTAAAGAAGCTTGGGCTTTGGCAATGCAGCACGCAATGTGTGGTGTTAGTGTCCTTGGACCAGAGTGGATAAAGAAACTCACCAATGGTGAAACGAATTTCCTCGATCCTAAGTTCACCGATTTGAACAAGAGATTGAATGACCTGAAAGTTTATTACCAAGATGGATTTCTTGCCAACTCAACTACTGACCAAGACGCGGCCTTTGCCTTCGGTCAAGCGGCAATGGTCTTCTACGGAATCTGGGGCTACCAAAACTGGAAAAATCTCAATCCAGACATCAAGGTTGGTTATTTCATGGTACCTCCAGTTAGTAAGGACCAAAAACCCTATGCTTATATTTACATGGATGGAGCGATCACACTCACATCAAACGTTAAGAACAAAGCTGATGCCATCGAAGTTCTCAAGTTCTGCGCCTCCCCGAAATTTGGAACGATCTTTTCGAATGTGACATACAACATACCTGCTGTTTCCGGTGCAACTTTGCCAAAAGATCCTCTGTTTGAAGAGATAATGGATGTCTATGTTAATCATGCTTCACCCTATATCTACTGGGTAGGTTCTGTGTTCATCACAAAGAAGCCAGACCTGTACAACGATGTACTCAGTCCAGGAATGCAAGAACTCTACGCAGGAAAGATCACACCGGAAGAACTTTCCAAGAAAGCACAGGATGCCATATCTCAATGGTATGAACCTTTGATGAAAAAGTAATCTGGGCCCCAGCCTCGGCTGGGGCTTCCTCAAGGGGTGCTTGCAATGAAGACCAAGTTCAAGTATGTTCTGTTATTTGTCGTTCCTGCTATGCTTTTGTACACAATCTTTGTGATCTATCCACTTTTTGACAGCCTGCGTCTGAGTTTTTACAGTTGGCGAGGTGTAGGACCAAAGCTCTTTGTTGGCTTCAAGAATTACAAAGACATGTTCAGTGGGGGCTTTTCCAAAGAAGTTTTCAACGCCTTTTGGCACAACGTTTATTTCTTTGGAATGGTATCGGCTTTTGAATTGGGGTTAGGTTTCTTGATCGCCTTACTTTTGGCAAGCAAGATAAAGGGGACTAAAATTTTCAGAACCATAGTCTATCTGCCAAATATGCTTCCTCTTGTGATGGTCGGTTTCATGTGGAGTCTGTTCTTGCATCCGCAGATAGGACTCGTCAATCAATTTCTCAAAGCAGTTGGTCTTGGTGCTCTTGCTCGACCTTGGTTAGGTGATCCAAAACTTGCTTTGACTACAATTATTATGGTCAACGTGTGGAGGAACCTTGGTTTTTATGTCTTGGTACTCTTAGCTTCCATACTGAATATCTCTCCAGATTTGATAGAAGCAGCATATATAGACGGTGCTAACAACTGGAAAATAAGCTGGAAGATAATCTTTCCGCTCACGGTGCCAACCTTCAGAACTCTGTTGATACTGCTTTTCATAGGAAGCTTCAATGTCTTCGATATGATCTACGCACTTGAAGGAGTCCAGGCAGGTCCATTCAGATCAACCGATGTACTCGGAACTGTTTTTTACAGAACGGCCTTCGGTGGTCTTGGGAGTGCTTATACAGATATGGGACTCGGTGCAGCAGTCACTGTTTTCATCTTCATGATAGTGATGCCAATGTCGATTCTCTACGTGTACTTGGTTGAAAGAAGGGATCGAAGATGATGAGATTCAGCAAGTTATATAAATTTCTCGCATACCTTGTTATGTTTGTCTATGCTTTTTTGATCGTTGGTCCCTTTTTCATGATAGTGATGAATTCTCTAAAATCTATGAGAGAATTGTTCTTAAAACCCTTTTCTTTGCCTACCAAACTCATGTATCAGAACTACGTTCAGGCATGGCAAAGAGCCTCGATCGCTCGAGGTTATATCAACAGCGCCATAGTCGCCGCAGTTTCAGTGGTAACAGTTGTACTACTTGCTTCTATGTTTGCCTACATGATCTCGAAGTATGAATTCAAAGGTAGAAGGTATCTGTTTTTGTATTCAATGCTCGGACTGGCTTTACCGGCAAGACTTGCCGTTATACCTATCTTTCTGTTACTCCGATCTTTGGGTTTGACCAACTCGCTACTTGGTCTGATACTCGTGTACAGTTCTGTCAATATTCCATTTTCTGCCTTCATACTCAAAAACTTCATGGACTCAGTACCTAATGAGTTGTGTGAAGCAGCCAGAATAGACGGTGCTTCAGTAGGGAGAATCTACAGCAAGATCATCCTTCCACTTGTGAAACCTGCTCTCTCAATTGTTGCAATAGTCACCTTTGTCAACGTGTGGAACGATTTTTTCTTCCCATTGATACTCATAAACGACAAATCAAAAGCAACTATCACGCTTGCTGTGTCGATATTCTTCGGAGAATACGCAACTCAATGGCATCTGTTGTTCTCCGGGTTGGCATTGTCGATTGCACCCACTGTAATACTGTTCTTGATCTTCTCTCAGTACTTCATAGCTGGAATGACACAGGGAGCGATAAAGTGAGGTGTATACTGTGGAAGTTGGTTTAGATGCTTTTCTTCGAGAATTTTGCCATCAGTACAAAGGTGCAAGAATAGGAGTCGTGACGAATTCAACCGGAATAGACAGTTCTCTGAGGAGAAATATCGATCTCTTTCTCGAAAATGGTTTGAAAATAGTAAAGCTCTTTGGGCCAGAACACGGAGTTTTTGGGGCAGCGCCGGATGGTATTAAGGTGAGTGATTTTGTTGAACCGAGGTACAAAATACCAGTTCATTCGCTCTATGGTGAAAATCTTAGACCCACACAAGAAATGCTGAAAGATTTGGATGTTATGATCTACGATATTCAAGATGTCGGTCTGAGATTCTACACCTATATTTACACGATGGCATACTGTATGGAAGAATGTGCAAAGCATGGTATAAAGTTTGTGGTTCTCGATAGGCCCAACCCACTTTCTTGCAAGATTGAAGGTCCTACTATCAAAAAGGAATTCGAAAGTTTCGTTGGTGGTTATGGCCTCGCGTTGCGCTATGGACTGACAGTTGGAGAACTCGCGATGTACTTGAATCACACTTTCAAGTTTAATGCCGACCTTAACGTAATAACTATGAGAGGTTACTCACGTTCATCTTTCTACGACGAAACTGGTTTGCTCTGGAACACACCTTCACCAAATCTACCATCACTTGAACACACTGTTCTCTACGCTGGTTTTTGTCTCTTTGAAGGTGTCAACGTATCTGTGGGTAGAGGTACTGTTCATCCTTTCAAATATATAGGTGCACCGTGGATAGACTCTGAAAAAGTCTACAAGGAGCTTATGAAATTCAACCACCAAGGTGTTGCTTTCAGAGAAAGGGTCTTCGTACCGGCTGCTTTCAAACTGCACAATCAAGTGTGCAACGGTTTGGAGTTTTTCGTCACCGATAAACAGAAGATAAAGCCATTGAATGTGGCAATTGATCTGCTATCTGTTCTCAAACGGGTTCATCGCGAAGATTTTTCATGGGACAAGTATTATCACGATGAGAGCGAGAGATATTATTTCGATCTGTTGATGGGTGATGACTTTTACAGGAAGGCAATCGAGGATGGTGCGACATCGAAAGATCTCGAGCCTGTTTGGGAAAGAGAGGCTCAGAATTTCTACAAGAGTGTGGAGAAGTACTTTCTGTACTGAGTTGAAGCCAGGGTACATTTCAAACAAGGGGCTGCTGGAAGGCAGCCTCTTTTTGTTTTAGAAGCACAGATCGATAGTACGTCTTGCAAACCATGTGGCTTCATGCTAATATATCGTATAAAGCCTGCGAGAAGTGGAGGTAATCATATGTCAGTTGTCTATTTCACCGATCTGACAACCAATGGAAATTTGAACCTGCTGAAAAAACTCGAAGTGCTCTTGGAAAAGGTTGAAATCGGAAAAATCATAAAGCAGAACAACTTTGTGGCGGTGAAATTGCACTTTGGAGAATATGGAAATCTTGCCTTCATAAGACCGCAGTATGTCAAAGTTGTGGTCGATCAGATAAGAAGATATGGAGGTAAACCATTCCTTACAGATTCGAACACGTTGTACAGAGGTCATCGGTCGAATGCCGTAGACCATCTGCTGAATGCATACTTGAACGGCTTTACACTCGAAACCACAGGCGCACCTGTTGTCATAGCCGACGGTTTGAGAGGTTCAGACGAAATGAAAGTAAAGATCAATCAAACTTATGTGAAAGAAGCAAAGATCGGTTCTGCAATAGCTTTGGCCGATTCGCTTGTTGTGCTGACTCATTTCAAGGGTCATGAACAGACTGGCTTTGGGGGCACCATGAAAAATGTAGGTATGGGTAGTGCCTCAAGGTCTGGTAAGCTCGAGCAACACTCAGAGTCAAAACCTGTAGTCGTTGTAGAAAACTGTATAGCTTGCCGTATGTGTGAGAGAAACTGCCCAGTTGGTGCGATAACTGTTGCCAAATTTGCGAGCATAGATTACGCAAAGTGCATAGGTTGTGGACAATGCATAGCGATGTGCAACTATGGGGCGATGTCTCCACAATGGAATGACTCTTCCGAGCTATTAAGCAAGAAAATGGTTGAATACACCTATGCAGTCCTTAGAGACAAACCGGCTGTTTTCGTATCGTTCATCACCGATGTCTCACCAGATTGCGATTGCTGGCATACCAACAGACCTGCCGTTGCCCCAAACATAGGTATAGCGGCAAGCACAGATCCAGTAGCACTCGACCAAGCCTGTATCGATCTTGTACTTAGGGCTACCGGGAAGGACCCATTTCTTGAAGTTCATCCAAAGGTCTCCTGGAAAACACAACTCGAGTACGCAGAAGAAATAGGTTTAGGTACCAGAAAATATGAGCTGGTCAAAGTGGCTTGCAACGTACTTTGATTTAGATTCTTGAACCGCTACTTGGGTCGAAGAAGAGTAGCTTTTCCTCCTCTATGTTTAGAAAGACTTTTTGCTCGTAACTGAATTTCTGCGCCTGAGAACTCACTGTTTTAACAACCTTGTTTGCAACTATTAGAGTTATGAAAACCTCTCTACCCATGGGTTCAGTTGTGTAGATGTGTCCTGGTATATTGATGACTCCCTCTGTAGGCCCATCTGTAAGTTCGACGTGTTCTGGTCTGAACCCAACAACGACCTGATTGCGATCCTTCAACTTTTCACAAAGATTTTGTGTGACCTGGACTTGTACTTCATCGATTTGCAAGAATGTCTCACCATTCTTCCTGTGCAGGAAAGCGTTCAGTAGATTCATTGGGGGGTTGCCTAAGAATGAAGCAACAAAGGTGTGTGCTGGGTTGTTGTATACTTCTTCTGGTGACCCAAGCTGTACAAGCTTCCCGTTGTTGATTATTGCAATTCTGTCTGCTATTGCGAGTGCCTCGGCTTGATCGTGTGTGACGTAAATAGACGTGATTTTAAGATCTTTCTGGAGTCTCTTTATTTCAGCGCGGACATTCAATCTGAGCAAGGCATCTAAGTTGCTAAGAGGTTCGTCGAAGAGCAAGACTCTTGGTTCTTTGACCAATGCCCTTGCGATAGCCACACGTTGCTGCTGGCCACCCGAGAGTTGCCATGGGAATCTGTCCAAGAGAGTCTCAATTTTCAGCATACTCGCGACCTGTCGAACCTTTTCATCTATATCAGCTCTGCTCATCTTTTTCAAACTCAAAGGAAAAGCTATGTTCTCGTAGACTTTCATGTGTGGATACAGCGCCCAATTTTGAAAGACTAAGCCAACGTTTCTATCCTTTGGAGTTGTCTTGGTGACATCTGTTTCATCGAAGAAAATCTTCCCAGTCGTTGGTTTGTATATACCAGCTATCAAGTACATCAGAGTAGTTTTGCCACTGCCGGAAGGCCCCAAGAGAACCAAGAACTCTCCATCCTCGATCTGTAAAGATATTTCGTCAAGTGCGGTAAACTTTCCAAACCTCTTGGTAACCTTTTCTAAGTAAACGCGAGCCAAACGGTTTCACCTCCTGATTCCACCTGCGTATACCTTGAAGAGCAGCTGTTGTGAAAAAACGTAGAACAAAACAGTGGGAAGAAGATAAAAAGTCGCAGCAGCAGCGAGCAAAGGCATATACGCAACTTCTGTTTCGAGATTAGACTCGATGAAAGTCGCTAAGGTCTTGTCTATCAAAAAGGTTCTCACGTATATGATGTCTTGCCAGCCTGCAAGAAAGCCAAAGATCAAAACCGCGACAACACCTGGTTTGATTAACGGAAGCATGATTTTGTACCAGACCTTCCATCTGGGTGCTCCATCCACTATGGCAGACCATTCAACCTCCCAAGGTAGGATATCGAAAAAACCTTTCATCAACCAAACGGAGAAGGGTACTTCCAAAGCTGCACGTGCGATTATCACATAAAAGAAGGAAAAGTATCTAATGAATTGATAATTTGTTGGCATCGAGACTTTGTAAAGAAAATACACACCAACTATCAACACCGATCCAGGCAGTGCGTGTAACAAGAGCATCAAAAGCAGTATGACCTTTCTGCCTTTGAAGTTCATTCGGGACATAGCATAGCCTGATACTGTACCGATTAAGGTTGTCAGAGCCGCTACGCCAAGGGCGACGATGAAAGTGCTCAAAGCGTAGAGTAGAACGTTCTCACGTAATCCACCTGTTAAGGCAATTCTTCCTTGGAACAAGAGTCTCCAGTTTTGGAGAGTGAAAAAGGTTTTCGAAAAATCGAAGTTAGTCACCATTTCATTACTAAAACTCGACAAAATTAGCAGAGAAAACCCAGCAACAATTGGTAATGAGAAGGCCAGAAGGATCACGGTGTAGAAAAACTGATTTGTCTTTTTTCTGACTTCTACGTCTTTGAGTGCCACTAAAGATCACCTCGTGGTTGACCCATGAGCTTGTCAAAACCGAGTATCTTGAGCGTGAACCATCCCAAGAGCCCTCCTATGATTACCAAGACAGTACCTGCTGCTGCCGCCAAACCTTGATCGAAGACACCGGTGAAGGCAAGATCGTACACATAGAGAGCCCAGGGTGATCCATAGGTCTTGTTGACCAACTTCCAGGAAACCAACAGATATGTGTGTGCGTAAGAGGTGAGCAGGCTTAAGAGTTGCCAAGTTGTCACATACATCAAGTGCCATTTTATCTGTGGAATCAATACCCTTTTACATATCTGCCAGTCTGTGGCGCCATCGACTCTTGCAGCGATCAAATATTCGCTGGGTATACTGTTGATCGCCGATGAAAGCACAATCAGACCAAAACTCACACCCACTAACCCATTTACGAAAACGATCACACTCCAAGGGCCGAAAGGCAAAAATTCTTGTCCAAAAGAAATTGGTTGCGATATCACTCCTGATTTCAGCAGAAGAGAGTTCAAAGTACCCATCTTACTACCGTGAAAGAAGTAGTACCACACTAAGGCATACACTGCTATTGGTGCCATTCTCGGAAGAAGCCAGATCGTGTTGATCAATGAACTCGATTTCTTCCCTAAGAAGAAGTTCAGAAGAGCCAAAAAGAGTCCACCGATGACGTTCACAGCAAGTGTGACGGTGACAAAAACAATTGTTGTCAAAAAGACAGCTCGTACAGATGGATCATTCGAGATCGCATAGAATAGCTTTTGATAGTTGCGCCAACCCACTATCTGCTGTGCGTATCTGCTCATATTCCAGTTTCTCAGCGGAGTGAAACTGGTGTAGACAGTGAGAATCATCGGCAAGAAATAGAAGATCAAAACAATCACAAGAGCCGGGGCTACAAAAGCCCACGGCTCTATCCTTCTTGAATCAAATCTCTTCACAGCGCGGGACATGACGAACTCGCGAAAGCTTTCTCAACGATTTTGACGCTTTCTTTTAAATCCAAATCAGCGTTTATTTTACTGATGATATAATCAAGAGCCTTATCTGGTGCCATCTGTCCTCTGAGTACGTAGTCAACGACTTCTGCAAAGATTGCAGCAAGTTTCGGATACATTGGATGCATTGGTGGGAAGTTTGTGTATTCAAGCATATAGGCAACATCTGTCAAGAATTTTGCATTTATTGGGTGAACCGTTGCTTTGACGATATCGGTCAAAATCTTTTTCACAGATTCATCCAGATCTATTCTCATCTCGTACAGGTCATCCAGCCACTTCTTGTTCGCCAAGAGTGCTGCTGGAGATTTTCCAACTGGCAAGTGAGCACTTATGATGCTGTGAATAGCATTTATGTCTGGATCGCAAGCCTTTGCTGCTATCAGGAATGCCAACTCGTCATAGGTTTCTTTGAGTGCTGAATACTTTGGATTTTGCGAACCTGCCTTCGAATTGATCATCCACATGAAAGGTTGACTGAGTGTCACAGGGGATCTACCAGGTTCACCAGCCGGGAAGAGCGTGTAATAGAACCATTCGTCGACTTCTTCAGGCGTTAAACCTCTTGCTTGACCTGTCTTTGGATCCGTGTAATAAGCTTTGGTCTGCCATTCTGTCCAATACCATGTTCCACCTATGTCGAAGAGCGTTTTACCGCTGACGATCGCGGGATGCACTTGTTTTGCCCAGTCCCACGCCATCATATCGGATGGCAGAAGTTTTTCTCTTGCGAAAGTCCACTCGATATTCAACCACTTGAGCACTGCCTCTTTGTTCAAAACTAATTTGTCGTCAACTGGATCATAAAGTGTTCCGCCGAATGCCAAGATGA
>JBBFME010000043.1:0-15152 GCA_037478695.1 Pseudothermotoga sp. | reverse complement strand
CAGCAGCTTCTTTCAAAGGATCTGGTTCTTGAGACACAGTACAAGATGATATGCTGAAAACTACCAGCAGGAGTATTAAGATAGAGCCAACACAGAGATGCTTTACCTTCATACAACTCCCCCCTTGATGAATTTGTAGCTTTCTTGAAGAACTAACCTTCTGAATCTCTTATTTTATGCCTTAGAGTATATCCTTCTTTGGAAAACCATAGTTGTTGTTTCTACGCGATTTGAACTACCAAGCTGCCTTAGCTGATATCACAGTTTTGACACATTTGCATCAACTATAATCCTACTATCTATAGAATTCCCGTCCCAGTAAGAATTCTCGGCTGTGTTTTCAGGTTCTCGCATAATCTGCATTGTCTGTGCAGTTAGCAGAATGCGAACCATTATTCTCTTTTCTGATGAATTTTGCCTTGGCTATTTCACAATCTTCTGTTGTTTGGGGCGTTGACCAATTCTGTGGATGTCTTTTTCATGATTGGAAAACTCGAAGGTGTTTTCATACCACTTCACTAATGCTGAGTGGGTGTCAAGATTTATTTCGCTGTTTTGCGGTGGTCTTTCCGTTGATCGCTGAGTGTATAGAAGCTCTCAGTTGAAATCATCTCAGAATTTTCTTTGAACCAACTTTCATTTCTCTTAGTCTTGCACCTTGCTGAAGTCCTGACCATTCTATCTCATGCGTTGTAACTTCACTGAAAGTTCAGAGATAGTTACTGATCATGATTTGTTATAGATATGCTGTTTGAGAAAGCCTTGTTATCTTGAAGTCATAGAGATAGCCTATTTATTATTTCACCATCTCTCACCACAAAGATCGTTTTATTTTCCATTGGAAGATAATCATCACCCATAGGTTCTGAACAGACAACAAAACCTTCCCTGTTTTTGTACCAGAGTGTATAGTAGTCTGGATTTGTGCTGTAACCACAGTAGACGATCAAATCACCTTTGTTGATCATCAGAAAATTCATGCTCGTGTATCTGTAATTCTTGGCCACATCAGCTATCTTTTCCCTGAGTTCTTCGTATGAGCTGAACTTCTTGATTGCTAAGAAATAAGAATAAGTGTCGCTTTCAATGAAGTCAAAAGGTATATCGTATACCGTTCCATTGTGGCAGAAGGCTTTCCCAGAGTCATCTATGAACGGATGAATCTGCAGCACACTGACTGGCAGATGCTCAGATGCCTTCCTTGCGTGAATTATTCCCGTCTTCAATTTCACAAAGGGGAAGGAATCATCAAAAACTGGTTTTTCTGATCTGTGATAAACGACATGTCCATCCTTCAAACCGTAAATTCCCCACCCATGGTCATGTGGCGAAAACTTTCCATTCTTAGCCATATATTGAAGATGAGTGAAGAATCGCTCAACTGGTTTTTCGTCTTTGAATGAGAATCCGATCATTCTACACACGTCCATCACCGACAAAATGATAACACGAGGCAGAGTTCTGTGAATCAGTTATTCTTTATGAGATTCTTTATCGCCTCAACAGCTTGTTCTGTAGTCATATTACGTATATCAACACCAAGATGTTTTGACTTGTCAAAACCTGATGTCTCGAAGGCATCTCTGTACATCTTTTTCTGCATAGCTGGATCACAACCAGCCACGTAGAGTTTTTCGATGTCGTTGTTGTGAGTCAAGGTCTTAAGATACTCATCGCCGTCTTCTGCACAAAGTTGAGGATGAAGCGCAACAAAATCTACCAATCTTTCTCGTCTAATTGCGTTGAGTACTTCAAAAACATCCATCTGTTTGAAGGAAGGACAAGTACCTTGGCATACGCACAGCAACAGTCCTTTCTTACCCATGAGTCTTCACCTCCGAGTAATAGCTAATCGCACCGTATTCACACAGTTTCTGACAACCTCTGCAGAACTCCACACATTCCAGTGGATTTGTCACCTGTGGTTTGCCGCCGTTCACTGAATAGACACCATGAGGACAGAAATTGGCACAAGTCAGACAACCAGTACACTTCTCATAATCAATCACTGGATACCAGTTTTTCGCCATCATTGCACCTCCTTAGCAATCTTCTCTGCAATTTCAATCAAATCAATGATTCTCTTGTCTCTCAAAACCAGCCTTTTTCGCTGCCCATCTCTTTGAACGTCTATGATACCGGCGTTCATCAGCACTGAAATGTGCCTTGAGACAGTGGTTCTGTCAAGGTGATTCATTGTTTCGAGATCACAGATGCACGTATCTTGTCCTGCTATTTGCTTGATTATCTTTATTCTCCATTCACAAGATAATGCTTTGAAAATCTTTTCAAGATCCATACTCACCACCTCTACATCACATTCTTGTATAAGTGTACAACTATACAATTGCGGTTCATGTGAAGGTTGAACAGAAAGGAAAACGTAGATTACACCTTTGAAACAGTGTGAATGTGGTTAGTTATCTGATCGTTGCTCTGAGACAAATTGGAAGGAATGGAAGGCCATCTCAAAAAAATGGTCGGGGCGACTGGACTTGAACCAGCGACCTCCTGCTCCCAAGGCAGGCGCGCTAAGCCGTCTGCGCTACGCCCCGACACTATTTAGTATATTACCACAATTCTCCAATTGTTCAAGAGGCAGAAGGCGTTGCTATAGAAACAAATCAGTGAACACTGAAACACAGATTTTTCTCTTACAAGAGAGAACTCTCTTTAGAGAATAGCTTTATCAAGAAAGTCTTCTTCGACGATGTATATGCTTTCCTTGTTTGGAATTCTCACAATACTTTCTGTGAAATTAGAGAATCAGTATGAATTGCTAACTCAAACTAACAATGAACTTGGTTTTTGGAGGGTACAAAAAAGATCTCTCATTCCTTCGCTTATTAAAACTTTTAACATCTCTCTTCGCCCAAGAATTCTGACCAGGCATCAAAGTACTGCATTTCTCTCGAAGTTTTATACTGAATCTGAAGACTATACAAACTCGCCGGTACTGAGTATGTCTGCTGTACAGAGTGCATATTATTGTAGTTTGCCTGTTATGCGCAGAGGTCAGGCCCCAAGATGCGCTCACAGGAAATATCATTGACAAGGTAGAAAATTAAATTGAAAACCAACGGGAGGTTGGAATCATGTATGAAGAAATATCCAAGTTAATACAGGCGAAGGACTTTTCGAAATCCATAGAGCTGATCGATAAATTAGCTGAAGACGATCCAAAAAAGTACAACTTTCTGGGCTTGGTCTATTTCAACCAAGGAATGCTGGAAAAAGCTAAAGAGTCTCTCGAAAGGGGGTTGAAGTATTCCCCAACGGATTCTGACCTACTTTTCAACTATGGTTATGTCTTGAAAGAGATCGGGAGTGACAAAGAAGCTTGGAGATATCTTATGAGGATCCACAACAAAGATTGGACTGTTTACGATCTGCTTGGTGATACACAGTTCAAGCTGAAAAACTTACCCATGGCTTTGAGATATTACAAGAGAGCAACTGATCTGGCTGACAACGAGGAAATGAAAAGGAAGTTTAGTTCAATACAGAGTCAAGCAAGAAAAAATACAAAAATAGCCTTTCTGTGTCTGCCAGGGCTCGACAATTTTCTCAAAGACATAGTCGAGACACTGTCTCTCGTCTATGACGTGAAACTGGTTGTTTCAACCGATGGCAAAACTATAGCCGAAGCGATCAAGTGGGCAGACATCATTTGGCTTGAATGGGCGAACGAACTGGTGGTGGAAGTCACCAACAAGATTGACAAAGGTCGAAAAAGAATTCTGTGTCGCCTTCACGGATATGAATCTCTGAGAAAGGACCTTCTTAATTCGATCAAATGGAACAAAATAGACAGAGTAATCTTTGTGGCTCGGAATGTTTTAGACACAACTTTACAGAACTGTGAGGCTGTAAGAAACTCAAATATTCGCTTGATTCACAATGGTTTGGATTTGAATCGATACAAGTTTGACATCAGAAGACCAGGTCCCAACATCGCTTTTGCTGGTTTCTTCAATTATAAGAAGAATCCTGTTCTTGCTGTCCAGATTCTCAAGAAACTTTCAGAAATAGACTCACGCTATAACATTCAATGGGCTGGTGAGATCCAAGACGAGAGAATGTATAGGTATATCCTGTACATCCTAAACAAAATGCGAATAGAGAAGAATTTTTCATTCGTTGGTTGGAAAAAAGACATTGACAGATTCTTGGAAGACAAGAATTTCTTTCTGTCGACAAGCATTCATGAGGGCTATGGTGTAGCGATTCTTGAAGCCGTGGCAAAGGGAATAAAACCAGTAATACACAATTTCTACATTGCAGAGGAGTTTTACCCAAAGGAATGGATCTTCAATACTGTGGATGAAGCAGTTGAGATGATAACTTCTGACAGTTATGATTCAGACCAATATAGAAGATTCGTTGAAGATAAGTGTTCATTAGAGCAGCAAATCTCTGAGATTTTGGAAGTTCTGGAGAATGTTTGTTACAGCAGTCAAGATAATCATACATATATCAATTTTTCCAACCCACATGAACTCAGTGCTATTGATCCCTTACGCCTTGGATTAGCAATAGATGTTAAGAACTATGAAGAAGAATTGGAGAATAAACTCGCAACTTTGAAAGCCCCAGTAACTCATATCTCACCCAACGAACTAATGAGAAACGCAGTACCCATTATGGTCGATTTTCTGAAAAGATTTATAGACGATGGCATCCCTTATCAACAGACGTCATACTATTTTTTTCTTAAGGATATGTATGAAAGACGTTTGTACACTCAACCACCAGAAGCAATAATCTCTAAATTCCTTGAGCTTTTTGAGGTTGTTAAGCAGGATAAAAAGATTCTCAAACCCATTGTGGTGTTTGTGAACGATGACAATCTAAGGGTGATTGATCCAGTAAGACATGAAACGTTGAAACTTCCACATGAGATCAAATACCTTGTCGCCAGTGGGAGACACAGGGTAGCTATAGCAAAGTATCTTGGCTTCGATTTTGTTCCCGCATATGTCGTGCTGAATCGATTTGTAAGGAATGATCAAGTCTACCAGATCTTGGTAGCAGATTGGACACGCTATCTGAACGAGGATCTCCCATCATATGAGAACAGAGCGAAACAGCTGTACATAGGTGCTTTTGATGGAACCTACCAGAACATACTTGACCCTTCAAAGAAGAGGATAATCCAAGACTTCGTGAACAAAGTTAAGCCAAGAAGATTGATAGATATCGGTTGTAATCGGGGAGAACTGTCCTATGAATTCTCAAAGCAAGGCATCGAAGTAATAGGCATCGATATTTCCCCCAAGGAGAGACTGAACCTCCCACCTGACTACAATTTTATACAAGTAGATGTAGCTAATGAAGAACTACCTGTGACAGGTGAGGTAATACTCTTTCTGAGCGTCTACCACCACATATTTTACAATTACGGAAAGGAAAGAGCAGACGAAGTGTTTCATAACCTGCTCAGCAAATGTCGATACTTAGTTTTCGACTCGGGTCATCCTGAAGAAACTGGCATCTATAGGCAAGGCTGGATAACAAAGCTCAAACAACACTTCAGAACCGAAAAGGAGCTCTTTGACCATTTCACTATTCCTTACACAGAAATAGGGAAATGGCGTACGCCACAAGGCATTTTCAGAACAATAGTGGTTTTTGAGAACTTGAATTTTCAACAAGAATGATCAAAACACATTCCAGGGACTATTTCGACATTACGAGCTACCATATGCCAAAAGCAAATGTGAAAACTGTATAAGAACTTAGTCCCATCTAATTTCCATTTTGCTCTTCTGGAGATGAAAAACAGAATAATCCGTCCAAAATTAGCGACTGATGTACATTAGCAACTTCAAGGGCGCCCTTTGGCTTCGTATATTATATAGTGGAACAAAAAAGGCGCCTACCAAGATCTTGGTGAAGTGTGAAGCTCGTACCTTGGGATAGGTCTACTCTTTCAGATCCCATTAGACTCTGTTGGAGAAAAGATATTATTATAAAAGGATTAGCAAAGTTGCAGAAGAAGGTTTCAAAGAGATGGTAAATGGTTATTTAGTGGAAATTCTTGATACAGTGAACAATTAAGATGTGTGCCATATTTTCTTTTACACTTTACAACACGTTGTCGAAGAACATATTCTCAAGGGCTGCACAATCAGAGAAATTCAAGAAACCCTGGAAATCTATGCAACCTTCAAAGATGTATATTCCAAGGGTTGCAAGGAAGAATCTGAAGCCATCAAATTGCAAACGAAGATCCTGACAAACGTCAAATGACAACATCTCCAAAGCATTTCGCAAGAGACCTGCCTGGTACTTATACGAACTTCAACTAAAATCTTTCTGTAGAATTCTTTCTGAAAAAAGATGAATTGACCAAAAGGCTCCAGAAAAGGTTGTTGTTTCCGAGTGTAAAGGATATTTTGAACTGGACAGATTACACGCGAGTAGCTATGAACGATACACGTATCAAGGAATACTTAATGAGTGAGTGACACGCCTCTTCTTCAAAGACGAGAACAAACGATGAGAATCGAGCAAGAAAATGAAAACGGCTTTTGAACTCACGCACTCAAGAGATGAAAGCTGAAATAGGAGATTAAATTCTTAAGCGTTCTTAGAGCAACCGATTATCTAAAGATCAAATGTTCATGAAGATTTCTGCATGCTTCTACTGAAATGTACAAAACGTTTGTGAATCTAATGAGTATTCTCCAACATTGATTACTAAGGAAAATCACATTTCTCAAAAAGATAGAACTACCCACCTTGATTCCGCTGAGTTCAATTCAAACCTGCCTTCTTTAAATTTCCATCCTCGTTATGCCCGCCATAACTTCTTTCTGCTTTTCACCTTTCTGCACAAAACTACAGCAAGATCGTTCTTGGTATGAACGCTCTTGCTGTCTTGTTTGGATCAACAAGTTGACTTATTTGAATGTCAACGACAAGGCTTGCCAACATATAGGCTGATTTCATTGAAATTTTCAGTCTCTCACTCAGAAATTTCACTGCTTCTGAGGTCACCTCCTTGAAAGCCTCGTTGATATCTGGCAATGATACGATTATGAAATATCCATCCTTTGTCTCCACAATGGGCCATTTGATCTGCCAGTCCACAACATCAACCTTCACAAGCACCTTTGCACTAACCTCACACGCTGAAACACAGACTTCCCCATCGGCCATCAAAGCGTGAACATCACCGAGTGCCAAGAGTGCGCCTTCTTGAAAGATCGGTAAGTAGAGGGTGCTTCCCTCTCTTATGTACTTGGTGTCCATATTTCCACCATGCCTATGGGCAGTTCCTGTTGGAAATTCATCTTTTTCTGGGGCAACACCGATTACACCAATCATTGGGTTAATCGGTATTTTCAAACCATCGAAATGAACGAGATTGTCCCTAATATCCAAAATCTTCGGCACAAAACCGTTTACCATCTCTGGAATGACTCCGAAACCTTCTTCGGCAACAATAACACCTTTGGTATCTATCTCTATTTCCAGAACTTTGACTTTCAAGGTTTTTCCAGCTTTTGCACCATAGATGAAAACTGGTCCTGTAGCTGGATTAACCTTTGAAAAGTCTATCTGTGCTGTGTCGTTTTCAGTCTTTATCTGCCCACCAAGTGCATCGAGTGTTTCGAAGATCAATACTTCACCACCGTCAACTGTTTCGACTGGTTTCATCACAGGTGAGAAGGCATAAATACAGTCGGATGAAGAAATTCTTTTCATCAATTTGCGGCTGTGGAGACATGCAACTTTAGTCGTGTCAGGAAACAGCCGCTTCCCTCCTTTCAAATATCTTTTGAATAAAGCAGGGATTCGTCCCCACCTGCAGTAAGCCTCCTTACGGAGTTAGGTGCTCACCCCCAATGTTAGATGGGCTTGTTATGTCTGTCACACTGTCCCTACCCTTCAGAACTGTTTAATGACAGACGGCAGAGCTTGAAACTTGAGCAGCATCTCAAGGTGCCATGACCCATCTAACGTAGCCCGATGGTCTTTCGGCCTTAGCTGAGGGTAGTCAACCAGAGCTTTCACAAGCTCTCGACTTCAGTCGTGGGTAGTTGGCTTTTCATCCTCCTGTGAGTACTTCTCCTTGCCCCAGAGCTCTTCGAGCTTCTTTTTTATGTTCACTTCTTTCCCAATTTCTTTTGGTGTATATATCCTGATCTTTCTCAGCTCCTGAGGCATATAACTTCTTTTCACGAAACCACCAGCTTCATGTGGGTAGATATACCCATCACCATATCCTGCATCTTTCATCAATTTCGTGACAGGATTTCTGAGAAACAATGGCACTTGAACAGCCGCAGATTCCTTAGCGACCTTTCTTGCCTTTTCAACAGCCAAGTAAACCGAATTACTCTTTGGTGCAGCGGCAAGATAGATTACAGCTTGCGCCAAATTCAAGATGCACTCGGGTAATCCTACGTACTCTACAGCTTGCGCGGCAGATGTAGCAACAAGAAGTGCCATTGGTTCAGCAAGGCCAATATCTTCACTGGCAAGTATTATCATTCTTCTTGCGATGAACATCGGATCTTCACCAGACTCTATCATTCTTGCCATGTAGTACAGCGCAGCATCCGGATCGCTGCCACGAAGACTTTTTATGAAAGCTGAGGCAAAATCGTAATGTTCTTCTTTTCTGTAACCCTGAGGCTTGTAACTCGTGCTCATTTGCAAGGTTTTCAAATCCAAGATCTTCTCGTTTGTCGTTCTTGCAGTTTCAACGGCCATTTCGAGTGTGTTCAAGGCAAAACGCGCATCACCTTGAGACAGTTGTGCTATTGCCTGCAAGACTTCATCGGTGACCGAAACACCATAACTCGCAACTTTTTGATCAACCACCAATGCCCTCTTCATGATTCTGATCAATTCTTCATTTGAAAGCGGTTTCAAAAAGATAACCCTGCACCTTGAGAGAAGAGGTGGAATAACCTCGAAAGAAGGGTTTTCTGTCGTTGCGCCAACTAAAGTTATGGTTCCGTCTTCAACTTTTGAGAGCAACAAATCTTGCTGAGCTTTGTTCAGACGGTGTATCTCATCTATGAAGACCACCGTCTGTTTGCCATATCTTTTCATCTCTTGAGCTCTGTTCATAGCTTGCTTGATCTCATTCACTCCATGGAGTGCCCCGCTGAAAGAATAGAATTCTGCGTTGACGTATTTTCTAATCAATTCAGCAATAGAACTCTTGCCACACCCAGGAGGTCCATAGAGTATGCACGAAAAGATCGTACCCTTTTCGAGGGCTTTACGCAGCACTCCATCTTTCCCCATAACATGCTGTTGGCCAACCAAATCATCGAGATTCTTTGGTCTCACTCTTTCTGCAAGTGGGACCTGTTCTTCAATCTGAGAATCAAACATCTGAAACCTCCAAATGACGGGTAGGAATTCTACCCGTCACGATCTGAAAAACTCAACGGTCAAAGCAAGGCCTTCGGCGAGTGTTGTTTGTGGAAGCCAGTTCAGTTCTGTGTTCGCCTTAGACGCATCGAGAATGCTCTTTCTTATGTCCCCTTTTCTTGGTTCACGGTAAATTGGTTGTTTTTGATAACCAGTTATCTGTGCGAGCAACCTGAACAATTCGTTCACCGAAGTCCCAACACCAGTACCAATGTTGTATATGCCCACAACACCTTCTTTCAAGGCAAGTAGATTGGCTCGAACGACGTCTTTCACAAAAACGTAGTCTCTCACGTATTCACCATCGCCGAAGATGTTGACTTCATCGTTTTTCAACATTCTTGAAGAGAAGATGGCCACAACACCAGCTTCGCCGTTTGGATCCTGCCTTGGCCCATAGACATTACCGTACCTGAGCGCAACATACTCTAAATTCTTCTCTTTCCTGTAGAACTCGAGATACATCTCCACCGATCTTTTAGCTATTCCATACGGAGATATGGGATTGGGCACAGTCAACTCATTCGTCGGTGTTGGTACACCATCACCGTAAATGGCTCCGCCAGTCGAAGAGAAGATGAATTTCTTGACTCCATACTTAACGCACTTCTCCAGAAGGACAAGACTGCCCAGTATGTTCACCTTTGCGTCTTTCGTTGGTTCTTTAACAGAAATGCTGACGCTTGCCTGGGCTGCGAGGTGAAATACGAAATCAAATTTGTGCAACATGAATATGCGTTCCATCATCTCTTCATCTTCCACACTTTGTTGGTAGAACAAGGCATTTCGGTTGAGATTCTCTATCTTTCCATTAGAAAGATTGTCGACCACAACCACCTTGTGCCCTTCTTGGATCAGAGTGTCGACTAAGTGTGAGCCTATGAAACCTGCTCCGCCTGTGACAAGAGTGTTGGGCACGATCATTCACCCTCTTCTTCCTCTACCTCCGGACCCTGGATATCTTCCAGTACCTCTTTTGGCAGTTGCTCAACGTTGATGAGTTTTCTGCTCTCTTCAATGAATTTCCTCAGATCTGCGGCCTTAGACTCATCAAAATCAATGATGAGTCTGTAAAACTCCTTTACTCTTTCCCGTGCTCGAGCTGTCAGATAGTGTGACAAGTGCTTCGAGATCTTTTCGGAAACATCTGTTGGAACTCCAAGTACATAATAGAAGAAATTGCAGATCCTCTGTTGCAAAATTCGCATAATCTGAGCCTTTCTTTTGCCTTTGTTTGTGAGTACTATGAGCCCGTACTTTTCGTATTCCACATAACCAAGATCTGCCAAACGCCTGACTGCGTTTGTCACACTCGGAAGGCTCACACCAACCTTGCGAGCAATCGTGCTAATTCTTGCAGCTGGTTGCTTTTGCTGGATTTCGTAGATGACGGTCAAGTAATCCTCAAGAGCTGGCGTTAAAATCTTCTTTCTGCCCCTTGCCATAGTCTTACCTCCCTTTGTACTGTTCGAAAAATGCCTTGACTTTCTTGATATCCTGCCAAGTGAGATCCTTCGGTGAACCCTTTTCTTTTGAAGGATTCCTCAGCAAGAAACTCGGATGAAACATTGGAAAGAGTTTCTTCCCACCTTTCCAATCTATTTCTTTACCCCTGTACTCAGTGATTGAAAGATTCTGATTTAGAAAAAAAGACAAAGCGGTGCTGCCAAGTGGAACTATTACAGCCGGATCTACAATCATAATCTGTGCGAGCAGAAAATATCCACATGCTTTCTGTTCCTCTTGCTTAGGTGTCCTATTTTCTGGGGGCCTGCACTTCACCACATTGCATATGTAAACATCTTCACGTTTGATATCAACTGATTCAAGGATCTTTGTCAACAATTGACCTGCTTTGCCAACAAATGGTCTACCTGTTTTATCTTCTTCTTCACCTGGACCTTCGCCAACAAACATTATTGGAGAGTATAAACTACCTTCACCAACAACTGTATTCGTTCGTGTTGCATACAAAGGACATGCTGTACATTTGCTGATCCTGTCACTGATGATTTTCATCAAATCTTCGCGTGTCATTGCTTAATCCCCCTGAAATTATCTCTTAAAACACTGTTTCAATAGCATAGATCTTTTATATTTTTATTATATCACGTATTCTATATTTTAGTCGTGCAAATCATCGTTGAAGTTCAACTAATCGTTCAATCAACGCATTGTGTCCAGAATTGGAAAAGCTTCTATAGAGAAATGAAGGGATTTCTATAGAGGAAAATCACAGATCTGTCAGAAGTTCAACGATCAATCGAATATCATAAAAACCATAGAGTTTACCGGCTTCCCTATCTTGGAATTTCGATAAAACTCCCTGGTAGACCTTCTGAACCAACCTTTTTCTGCAGTAGACCCAGGTTCCCCATGGAAGTTCTCCGATGACTATCGAAAGATCGAGCGGCAACATCAAAAGATCGACTATGCAGAGAAACTCATCGTCATTGTCGCATTGGACTATACCTATTTCAGAGTTCATTCCTACTATTTCCATATGCGACAAGATATCAATGAATCTTTGATGGCTGTTGATTTTACCAGCTAAAACTACCTCAAATACGTCTTCAAGCACATGGTTGTTCAGAAACTTGCCCAAGTACTGTATTTCTTCTGAGCGAGCTGCTTTCAGAAAACCTGTGTCGGTAACAAGAGCCACAGCAAAAGCAAACAACACATCCTCGTCCAATTCGATTCCTTTGCTCAGATCATAGAGGTTCATGACATTCGCCGTTCTTTGTCTGATGTGTGCAAAGGTCGCCTTTTCGACAAACTCAGAGCAGTTGTTCACATGATGATCGAAGATTCTGTAGTTGTAAACATTGAATGGAATCTTTTTGGGGTTAGAGGTATCGTAAATGTAGAAACAATGAATTCGAGGCGGCATAACACTCTGCACGCCTAATTTTCTCATCAAGTTGACAACAGTTGAATCTGGGTTGTGAACGTATAATCCCCCACCAAAGGTTTTGTAACCCCAGTACGCGCTTGCAAAGCTGTCTGCATCGGCATTAAGATGTGTGAGATGCAATATGGGCAACTCACCACAAAGCCGCTTGATCCGGATGCACCTTCTTTCGTTTTAACTTCTTGAATCGTTCTGAACTCACCACCCTCAGTTTATCCTCAAGTTCGCTCTTAGTCGCTATTACATCGAGCACTTCCTTAGCCCTTTGAACTACATCTTCGGGCAGGCCAGCTATTGCGGCAACCTCTATACCATAGCTCTTGTCTGCCACACCATCAACTACTTTATGCAAGAAAACAACCTTCGATCTGTCTTCCAATACCTCTATTGTCTTGTTCTCAATCCCATCGTACATCTTCGCTAACTCAGTCAGCTCGGTGAAGTGCGTTGCGAAAATGCATTTACACCCTATTTGGTTGTGTATGTACTCAGAGACTGCCCAGGCAATGCTTATTCCGTCAAAGGTGCTCGTGCCTCTGCCAACTTCATCGAGCACAACCAAACTGTCCTTTGTTGCTTGATGAACTATCTTAGCAACCTCGTTCATCTCAACCAAGAAGGTGCTCTTGCCAGAAGTTATGTCATCCCGAACGCCCATCTTCACGAAAATTCTGTCAAAGATGGGTAGAATAGCCTCTTGAGCGGGGACAAAACTACCCATCTGTGCCATGAGAGCAATCAAAGCCACCTGACGAATGAAGGTGGACTTTCCACTCATGTTCGGTCCTGTGAGTATCACAAAACTCTTCGAGCGATCCATGTACAAATCATTCGGCACAAAATTGTCCACGAGTTTTTCTACAACTGGGTGTCTCGAGTTTTTCAGTAACACTGTTCCATCAAACTTAAACTTTGGTCTGATATAACCGTTTTGAACAGCAACATAAGCTAAAGTCGAAAGAACATCTACATTCGCAAGAAAATCAGCAAGTTTCATAATGGAATCTGTTTTTTCAGATAATCTGTCGCACAATCCTTCGTAGAGTTCTTTTTCACGCCTTTCAAGTCTCTCTTTCGCTGTTAACATCTTTTCTTCAAAGTCTTTGAGCTGTTGTGTGATGAATCTCTCTGCGTTCACAAGAGTTTGCTTTCTCACATAGTGATCTGGAACCTTCGATAAATGTGATTTTGTGACCTCTATGTAATACCCAAAGACTGAGTTATAGCCGACCTTCAAATTTGGTATATTCGTCTTTTCTCTTTCCTCTATTTCAAAGTTTTTCAAGAACTCTTCTGAGTGATAGACAAGTTCTCTTAAATCATCGAGTTCTTTGTCATACCCAGCCTTGATCACCTTGCCTTCGCCGAGTGTGTTAGAGGGATTTTCTTCTAATGCCTTGGTGAGTTCTTCGTAAAGATCCTCATGGCAGTCTATCTGCGCTATCTGCGAGAGATATTCGTTTGTCAAAAGAACTTCTCTTATGTATGGACAAACCGATAGAGTCGATCTCAGAGCCACAAGGTCCTTCGGTGAGGCTTTTCTGTAACGAACTCTGCTCGCGATTCTTTGAATATCTTTCACAGCATGTAGGTACTCTCTGATCTCGTTGAGCAACAGTTTGTCATTGTAGAAGGCTTCAACTCTGTCAAGCCTTTCTGTTATTCTTTCTAAATCTCTGAGTGGCTGTAAAATCCAACTTCTCAACAACCTTGCGCCCATTGAGGTTTTTGTCAGATTGAGAACATCAAAGAGGTTCTTACCCTTTTCGCCTGCAAACAACCCTAAATGATCTACAGTCGATGGATCAAGAAAGACATATGACTGATCTCTGAGAATCTTTGGTGGCTTCAAAAAAACGTCATTCTCCATCAGGGTGAAACGGAGGTATCTAACCAATGCACCAAATACACGTAGATGTTCACCTAATTCAAGGTGATCCACTGTAGAGACGTTAAATGTCTCTGCAACATCTTTTTCAAGATTGACTATGCTCATATGCCAATCTGAAAGAGGTTCTATCATTACTGAGTTGATGTTTGTTTCCAATTCCTTTTTCAAAATCGGTTCGCACAGTATCTGAGAAACCTTTATGGATTCAAGAAAATCCACAGCAAACTGTAGGTCGTCAAAAGAGGTGACAAAACTTTCCCCGGTAGAAACATCAACTCCTGCAATGGTGTACTTGGCAGATTTACAGATTGCTACAAGATAGTTGTTTGAATCTTGCTCGAGTAATTCATCTTCCAAGACTGTACCGGGTGTGACTATTCTTGTGACCTCTCTTTTCACAAGTCCCTTTGCAGTAGCAGGATCTTCCATCTGGTCACAGATTGCGACCTTGTAACCGGCTTGCACAAGTCGTCTCAGATAAAGATTCAGAGCGTGGTAAGGAACACCTGCCATAGGTGCACCTTGCCGATGAGTCAGAACCAAGTCAAGTACCTTTGAAACTAAGTGAGCATCTTCAAAAAACGCCTCGTAGAAATCACCGAGGCGGAAGAGTAAAACTGCATCTTTGTACTTCGATTTAATTTGTGTATACTGTTGCATCATTGGCGTGAGTTTCATCGACTCACCTTCTCTTTGGTTCGATCACCCTATCTATCAAGCCATAGTTAAGCGCTTCATAAGCGTCCATGAAGAAGTCTCTGTCTGTGTCTCTCTCAATCCTCTCAAGTGGCTGTCCTGTTTTCTCACTGAGAATTGTGTTTATCAAGTTCTTTATGCGCAAAAGTTCTTTCGTTATTATCTCCACATCTTTGACTGGACCTTCGGCACCCCCAAGCGGTTGATGAAGCATTATCCTGGCATTCGGCAAGGCAAAACGCTTGCCCTTGGTAC
>JBBFME010000042.1:0-15447 GCA_037478695.1 Pseudothermotoga sp. | reverse complement strand
GAACGTTGACGTCAGAATAGATAGGATGACTGGCGATATTCAACTTTTTCAAGTATTCGATGTCGTTGAGAACGTAGAAGACCCGTTGACGCAGATTTCTTTAGACGAAGCTAAGAAATCAGACCCGTTGACTGAAATTGGGAAGAAGATCTACAAAAAGATGAGCGTGAAGAACTTTGGAAGGATAGCTGCACAGACTGCAAAGCAGGTTCTCATTCAGAGGATCAGAGAACTTGAGAAGGAAAGACAGTACGAGCACTATTCTGGCCTTGCCGGCAGTGTTGTCACGGCTGAGGTCATAAGAGTTACCGCAGACTGGGCTGATGTCAGGGTTGGAAAGATAGAAACAAGGCTTCCAAAAAAGGAATGGATCGGCAATGAGGTTATAAAATCAGGTGACTTGATAAAAGTCTATGTGGCAAGCGTTGTGAAAGATAAAAAGGGACCGAAGATCCTCGTGAGCAGGGCTTTACCGGAGTTTGTAGCAGGTTTGTTAAAACTTGAAGTTCCAGAGGTTGAAAATGGTATAGTACAGATCAAGGCGATTGCGAGAGAACCTGGTGTGAGAACAAAAGTTGCAGTGATCTCCACAAACCCACAGGTCGATCCAGTCGGCGCTTGCATTGGAGAAGGAGGCAGCCGCATAGTGGCGATTCTCAAAGAACTCAAGGGAGAAAAGGTTGATGTCTTCAGATGGTCTGAAGATCCAAGGCAGCTCATTGCCAACGCGCTTGCTCCAGCTTCTGCAACAAATGTGGAGATACTCGATTACGAAAGAAAAGCCGCTCGCGTTTTGGTACCGCCAACACAACTATCGTTGGCAATAGGTAAAGGTGGCCAGAATGCCAGACTTGCAGTGAAACTGACTGGATGGAAGATAGACATAAAGCCAGTAATGAACATGTGAGAGGAGGATTTAGGTGATCTACGAGTCTCTGAGAAAAGAGCTTCGTTCAAAAAAGTATAGAATGACCGCCCAACGAGAGATCGTTTTGAAAATCTTTGCTGAATCTGGTGAAAAACACCTCGGTGCCGAGGACGTGTACAGAAGGCTGATGGAAAAGAG
This sequence comes from Pseudothermotoga sp., assembly GCA_037478695.1. Classification (GTDB taxonomy): domain Bacteria; phylum Thermotogota; class Thermotogae; order Thermotogales; family DSM-5069; genus Pseudothermotoga_B. The sequence goes on along the minus strand of JBBFME010000042.1, from coordinate 14,381 downwards.
GTACAGAATCAGCAAAGCTACTGTGTACAGAACCGTAGAACTTCTCTCAAAACTTGGTTTTCTTCGCAGACTCGAGTTTGGTGAGGGAGTTTACAGGTATGAACTTGCAACACCTGAATCTGAAACACTCCATCAGCACATAATTTGCAAAACATGTGGAGAGATTGTGGAAATCGACGAAAGGACTGTGAAGGATCTCGTCAGGAGTGTTGAAGAAAAGACAGCCTATTTGATAAACGACTACGATATAAAATTTTACGGTCTGTGCCCAAAGTGCCAGAAAAGAAAGAACATTAATACCGAGAACAGAGCATAACCGCATATTCCCAAGGACGAGGTAGGAAACTTTGCAGACAGCTCTATCATCTTGTCCAAGATAAAAATAAAAGGTGTTGCACCAACCAAAACAACGTGACTGAGGTTCGCCAGTCCCATACCTCTGAGCAGCATCGATGTGAAACCTGCCCAGAGCATGGGGGTCACGAGAAAGGTGGCGGGAATACTCGTCAGTGGTGCGAGTAGATTGATCGCCGAAAAGAGGCTCAAGAATGGTGCAACACCTACAAAAGCTGCCAATGAAACGAGCAAACCTTGAAAGAGCCTCTTCTGTATTTTGATCTTTTCATGAAAGATCAATATCGAGCTTGTAGCAGAATAGCTCATCAAGAATGAAGACGAAAGGATCGAATAAGGTTCAACGAGGAGATTTATAGTTCCAACCAACCCAAGAACATTGAGCGGCTCGATCGGATAATCAGCTATTCTGAAGACATTCCAAATGATCAACATGATCGATGCCCTGAAAGCCGATGGAGTCGGGCCGGTAGAGAGTGCAAAGAATAAGGCGATCAGACTGCTTATACTTCTTCTGAAAAAAGATCTATAGGTGAAAAAGCTCACCAAAAGCTCGCAGAGTGTGTAAATTATCCCAACATGAATGCCAGAAACGGCAAACAGATGTGCAAGACCACTCCTTCTCAGTTGTTCAGATTCTGCTGAGTCGAACTCTCCATCGCTGAACAAAAGACCGTTCATGATCTTTCCACTGTTGCCAAGTATTTGAACTATAAATTGTTTGTTGGCTTCTTTAATCTGCTGTAGTGATGATAGAACCTTTGAAAGTCCTCTCAAAGTTTCCTCGACGCCGGCACAGAAAATAGGTTCAACTGTGTAAACAGGATAGCGAAAGGTTTTTGAAAGTTTGCCATAGATGTAGACCTGTTGCCCCGCTTTTAACTCTTTTGAGTTCACCCTCACTTGGTGGTTTGAAGATCGCCAGCCATCTTTTGTGAGGACTTTGACATCGGTGATGATCACGTAATTTGATTTTTTCGTGGTGACAAATCCAACCATTTCAACTTGTTTGTTCTCGATCGTTGCCATTCCAAGAAGTACACCTAAGATAACGCAAAAGCCGTAGATTTTGAAGTGAGCACCTTTGAGAAAAAGAAGGGGTAGAAAAAATATGACGATTAAAAAGACTGGGGTGAGCAAAACCCCAGTCGAAAGGCCCAAAAAGGTGATGAGCCAGAAATACTTCATGCACCGAATTTCTCAAGTCTCAAAGCGTGTGCGAGCATTAAAGACATTGCATCCACTGCATAGATAGTTCCTATACTTCCTCTTGCACATTCGAATTCGTCGAATGACTTGCTCAACCCTTTTCTTGTGAAGGGTGAACAGATCATGAAAGGTACTGGATGCCAGCTATGAGATTTCAAAGTTGCAGGTGTAGAGTGATCACCCGTGACAACCAGTACATCTGGTTTCAGTGACAGTATCTGTGGTATAATCTTGTCCACTTCTTCAATAACATGAACCTTTGAATCGAAATCTCCATCCTCTCCGTATGAATCAGTCTTCTTGACGTGGAAGTAGAAGAAATCGTAGTCTTTCCAGATTTTTTCAAGTGTTTTGACCTCGTCTTGAATCGTTGAACCAGTTTCTATGACCTCCATGCCCACCAACTTTGCAATGCCTTTGTACATCGGGTAGGTAGCGATTGCCGCTGCGCGCAGTTTATACACCTGCGGGAACTGGGGCAATCTTGGATATTTGGAAAACCCTCTGATCAAGGCAAAGTTCATCTTTGGCTCGTCGTGAAGGACTTTAGCGATCTCTTTCATCAGTTGGTTGACGACCTCGGAGGTCTTTTTCGCTTCAGAAGCCAACGGTTCGGTGAAAAGAATTGGTTTTCCTTCCTTCTGAGGGTCGGCATCGCTCAGTCGATCGTCGAGTCCTTCACCGGTCAGCTTGACCACAAATCGATGTTCCTTGCCTGCGTAGAAGGTTATCTTAACGCCGTTGATTTCTTTTATAGAATTAGCGAGTTTTTCGACGACCTTTGAGCTCTCTTCTGTAGATGGCCTGCCAGCCCTTCTGTCGACTATAATTCCTTCTTTGACAGTTGCAAAATTGGCTCTCGCCACAACATCTTTTTCATCGACAGGTACATTTGAACCGAGTGCCTCGAGGATGCCTCTTCCAATCTGGTATTTCACAGGATCATAACCGAAAAGCGCTAAGTGTCCTGGTCCACTCCCTGGAGTTACGCCTGCTAAAACGGGAATTGTCTGTCCAAGATCAGACTGAGTAGCAAGGTTGTCAAGGTTTGGTGTCTTTGCCTGTTGTAATGGAGTCTTACCATCTTTGGGCAAATCACCTATTCCGTCCATGACCAGAAGAACGATCTTCGTTTGTGCAGGCTGTACGATTTCTTTAAGAAGTTCTTGTCTGTCGTAATTCACCTACATCACCTCCACTGCATGCGGAAAATTGTGTACAGATCTTTCAAAAGACCATCTTCCATCTCTTTTGGAACCTCCATCGATAGAGCCTTCAGAAGTTCTACAAAAAGATCACTACCCTTTTCTGGTTTCAAGTTCAAATCTTCAAAAGAAAAACTCTCCTCTTCGATTCGAGAGACTCTCTTTGCAAATTCCCAATGATATTCTTGGAGGTCTGGAACAACTTCTTGCAGAAAAACAGACAGATCGAAATAACCATTTGACTTTATGTGGAATAAAACTCTTGTCAAGCCTATCGCTACTGCGAGCATTATGCCACTTCCATACAGCGCAACGGCAGTTTTCGTCACATTTTTTTCGATCTCTACAGGATCTTTTGGAGTTGCGAGCATCACAGCTACTAAGATTTCTAACCAACGGGTTGTGTCGATCGGTGTATCTTGTGAAGGTAAAAGACCTTGGCGCAGGATCTCAACTCGTTCACCGTCAACAATGAACTGAGCCAATCTTTGGACGTCTATCTGAGAATCAATCATAGATGACTTTACAACTCTCAATTTCTCTTTCATGAAATCTGGAATGACTATCGAACCGTCCCATTGGCGCAAGAATGAGATCAGATCGTCTATCTTGCTTTTGTAATCTTGTGAGAGTTCCTTTGAAAGAGACAATGCCTCGTCCTTATCAACAAAGAACGTCAGAAGAACTTGATTGAAGAGCACAGATTGTTCTTCACTCAATTGTTTGGCTTTGTCTATAACTTCCTTTGCCTCTTCATAGAAGCCAAGTTTTCTAAGTGTGAGTGCGTATTCATTCAGAAAAGAGGGATTTTCTGGCTCTCTGTCGACAAGTTTCTTCAGAAGGTTCATTGCCTCGAAGTGTTTCCCAAGTTTCGAAAGGGTGTAGCTCAGATTGAAAGCAACGGCAGAATCATTTGGTGCCAAGTTCAAAGCCTCTCTCAAAGCCCTTTCTGCGTGTTCGAATCTCTGCAAGATATTACAGGCAACGCCAAGTCTTGAATAAGCTTGAGAGAACTCAGGATCAAGTTGTGTGATCACTTGGTAAAAATCACAGGCTTGGCGTATTTCTCCCATTTCCATATAACAATCACCAATCCTCAATAGTGGCAAGAGAAAGGTCTTCTCAAGCTCTAAGGCTCTTTGGTACTGCATTATCGCATCTTCAAACTCCTTTTTAGCCATCAGAATATTTCCAAGTTCGTAGTAACCAAGCACAAAGTTTTGATTCTTCGATACACTCGATTTGATGAGAATCTCAGCGATTTCGTAGTCTTTCAACTTGGCTGCTATCAAACCTTTGAAAAAATCATATCTGTAGTCTTTGACCAATCTGCCTGCTTTTTCTAACCATTCCTCAGCATCCTTCAGATCGTCGTTGTTCAGTGCCATCTTCACTTTTTCGTAGTAGAAGTATACTAAATAGGATTCGTAGTAAGGATCCTTTGAGATTTCATACTGTGCTTCAAGTCCACGAATGACAACATCAATCGGTATTTGATTTGTGTCCACAATAGTCGGAAAGTCATCTACGAGTACCGGCAATTTAACTGGAAGATTTGACCTCTTTGCTTTTTCTGGGTCAAGTGGCAGATAGACGATCGCTTTGATGGTCTTCGACCTCCTCAGGAACTTCAAAGCTGAATTTTCCAAACTTTCCTTGGGCTACCGAGTTGAAGAAATTCACCAACGCCCTCTCGGTGTCGGGCAAGCCGCCTTTGATCAGCATCTTTCTTTCCAATGCATATCCTTCGAGAAACTTCTGCAGATCATTTTCTTGAATGTTCACGAGTCGAGCATATATTTCAAAAGCTTTCTGCATGACTTGTGGTGGAACCATATCCACCGTCAAACTTCCAACCAAAAGTAATTTTGCTGCCAACTCCTTGCTCCAGAGCTTTGGAAGAAGAAGTCCAGGAGTATCGAGAACTCTGAATCTATCGGCAATGGAAAACCACTGTAAGCCTCTTGTTATACCTGGCATTGCTCCAACGCGAGCAGATCGGCTGCCCTTGAGTTTGTTTATCAAGGTTGATTTTCCAACATTTGGAACACCAACTACCATGATCATGCCATTTTTTTGAACGTGATCGGCAACAAACTCAACGATTTCATCAGTGGTAGTATTCTTATTGATGACAAAGACAACTTCGCCAGCTTTTTCAAAGAATTTTTTCCATCGATTTGTCACAGTGTCATCAGCCAAATCTGATTTTCCCATAACGATAACGTTTTTCTTTGCCTTTATAGGCTGATGACTGTAGGCATGTGTGGCCATAGGAGCTCTCGCATCCAAGAGCTCGACGACTAAATCTATGTGCTTTTTGATCTCTTCGATCGTTCTCGATGCCTTAGCCATGTGTCCTGGGTACCACACAGATAAACCTCCTAAAAGATTGTATACCAACATCTGCTTTTTCACACTCAAATGATAGAATTAGCACGGAGGGATTTCCTTGAGAGTTTTGGGGTTGATCTTGGCTGGCGGGCAAAGTGAGGCACTTGGTCCTTTGGTTTCTAAAAGGGCAAGTGCGGCATTACCAGTCTTTGGTAAGTACCGCGCAATCGATTTCACTTTGAGCAACATGGTCAATGCCGGCATCAGAAAGGTTGGAGTTCTGACGCAGTATAACCCCAGAAGTTTGATGGACCATCTTGGTTCCGGCAAAGAATGGGACTTAGACAGAAAAAACGGAGGTTTATTCATGTTGCAGCCATATGTCAGCCAAGAGGGCTACTACTGGTACAAAGGAACGGCAGATGCGATCTTTCAGAACATGACGTTACTCAGAAGAGGCGAAGAAGATTACGTGCTCATAGGTTCAGGCGATCACATATACAAGATAGATTTTTCGGAGGTCTTCGATTTCCATCTTTCAAACGGAGCAGATATAACGCTCTTGGTGAAGGAAATGGATGAAAGTTACAACCTGTCGCAATACGGAATTGTCGAGTTAACAGACAACAGGATTGTGAGCATCGTAGAAAAACCTCAACAGCCGAAAACGAAGATTGGTTTTCTTGGAATTTACTTCATGAACAAATATCTGCTCATGGAGCTCTTGTACAACTACGTCACAAAGGGTGAGACAGATCTTTTGAACATAATCATCTCACAACTCGACAGGCTCAAAGTTTGTGGTTACCTCTTTAACGGTTACTGGAGAAATGTGAAAAAGGGTATCTCAGAATACTATCGCATAAACATGGATGGTTTGAAAAAAGAGATACGCGAAGAACTCTTCTACAGGTATGGCAAGATCTATACAAAATTGAAGGATTTTCCGCCTCCCAAAATTGGAGGAACCGCCCTGGTCAAGAATTGCATAGTCTCAGACGGTTGTGTCGTCAATGGTACCGTTGAGAACTCCATATTGTTCAGGGGAGTTTTCGTGAAGGCAGGAGCCATTGTGGAAAATTCTGTGATCATGCAAGATACAGTCATCGAAGAAGGCGCGGTCGTGAAGAACGCCATACTCGACAAAGAGGTTTTGATAAGACAAGAATCTCGCTTAGTTGGTAGGGATTCGATAGCTGTTCTTGAAAAAAGAGCAGTCCTGTGAGGTGGTTTAGATGAGACAGGTACTCGCTCTGATTTTGGCTGGAGGTCACGGCAAAAGGCTCGGAGTTCTGACAGAGAAGATCGCAAAGCCAGCAGTTCCATTCGGTGGAAAGTACAGGTTGATCGACTTCACTCTGAGCAACTGTGTTAATTCTGGGATATATCAAGTAGGAGTTTTGACGCAGTATCGTCCGCATTTGTTGAACAATCACATCAACATAGGAAGACCATGGGATCTGGACAGGAAAAAAGGTGGGATAACGATACTACCACCTTACCTTGGTGGTGTCTCTGGCTGGTACAAGGGCACCGCAAATGCAGTATATCAAAACATTGAGTACGTTGATTCAGCCGATCCAGATTTTGTTCTAATTTTGTCGGGTGATCATGTCTACGCAATGGACTACAACGACATCATAGATTTTCACATACTCAAAGGCGCAGAGGGCACCATAGCTTGTATGGAAGTTCCCATAGAAGAGGCAAGCAGATTTGGCATCATGATAACGGATTTGGAGGCTAAGATAATCGATTTCGAAGAAAAGCCAGCAAAACCACGTTCTAATCTGGCTTCACTCGGTATTTATGTCTTCAACTGGGATTTCCTGAAGGAATACCTGATAAAAGACGAAAACGACGGATCGAGTACTCACGACTTTGGCCACGATGTGATACCAAGAATGATAAACGAAGGTAAAAGGATATATGCCTACAGATTCAGTGGATACTGGCGAGATGTCGGTACGATAAGGTCTTATTGGGAGAGCAATTTGGAACTCACCAGACCTATCCCGCCTCTGAATCTTTACGATCGACACTGGCGCTTCTATACGCAGACCGAAGAAATGCCACCTGCCTATTGTGCACCAACTTCGAAGATTGTCAATTCGATTGTCAGCGAAGGTTGTGAGATTCACGGTACAGTTGAGAACAGTGTGATCTTCCAAGGTGTGCGCATAGGTGAAAACACCATTGTCAGAAACAGTGTCGTCATGACTGCCACAACTATCGGTAGGGATTGTTTGATCGCAGAGAGCGTTATTGCAGAACGCGTTAACATAGGTGATCATGTGACAATCGGTCAAGGCGAGCCCGCCCCAAGTGAGTTAGACAAAGAGGTGTACAATGACCATATAACCGTTGTGGGTATGTATTCAAGAATACCAAACGGCCTTTCTATTGGAAAAAACTGTGTCATAGGAATCGGTGTCACAGAAAAAGATTTCACTTCTGACGTTCTCCATTCAGGCGGTTATGTGCTGAGCAGGGAGTGAAGGGTCTTGGACTTTTACTTTGTCAAGTACCGTCTTAAGAGTCGCATGACGGCCGAGGAAGGTATAGGTTTCTTTTTCGGGAAGGCCAACGAAGAGCCTGAATATGATCTTATTGTTGTTCCGAGTAGACATGCGAATTACCTGAGCATAGACCTTTCTTCGGAATACACCAACTTCATGAAGTTGTTCAATGAAGTGAAGAACAAAGTTTTTGCGCAGATTCCCGAAAGTTCTGATCTTTCTCGGGAGTTTCTCAATTACTTGAGAAATTACATCACCAGAAAAGGTTCTCAGATCTTTGGGGCAGAAATAACTGCAGCGGTAAGGGATAACGATGCAGATCTCGTTCAGTACATCATCTCGGAAATCTTCAAAGAATGGGCACCGAAGATCGAGGTCACCGTCGACTTCAAGCAAGTGAGCTATGAAGAAATATCTGCCGAGAATTTCATGCAACTGTGGGAAGAATTCGATGATGAAGGATTAGCCGAGGTAATAAAAAGACCTGACGTAGCAGATCTGCCAGAGATCTTCCCGCTCGTTGATCCAATCAAAGGAAGAACGCTTGCAGAATTTGATCTTGGTGATCAACTGTTTTTTGTTGTGCTGAATGTTAGAAAGCCCGAGAACCTTGAGAAGTTGAAAGCCCTTTATCCCAAACACTTCACAGAAAAAGGGAATGTCTTACCACTTGCCGGAACCCTCTTGGGGAAAGAGTTACTCAAAGGAAAGAGAAGAGAATATTTCTTAGCGAAGGTCGACATGGGTGAGGGGATGATAGGAAGAGGCATCATACCGAAGTCTGTAAAGATAATGTCAGAGATGAACAGATATCAAGAGAAAGTCGATACAATTCAGCAAAGAAACTGGGATGAAAAGATTGCCGAGATGGTTAAAGAGGATAACCAAGAGAAAGGAAAGAACTTAGAACAGCGCCAGACAAAAGCACCAAGGGAAAGCCACAGATCTGATTTTCTCTTGGCTTTTTTGATGAGTCTGATGCTTTTAGGAATTGTACTGATTGTCTCGTACTTCTTCATGGAGTTTTAGATGTTTTTCGTGAGAATGATGTCGACCAAGGAACAAAGAATTATGAAAGGATTTTTGATACTCGATGTAGTTGTCGGATTGTTGTTGATCAGTCTTGTTGGTGCTTTGGTTTTCTCGTTTGTATCAAATCAAAAAAATCTCCTGAACAGGGCATACGAGATGGAATTGGCAGGATGCACTGCTGTAAATCTTTTTGTGAGAAAACTGGTTAATGCAGATGAAAGCGTCGTGCAGATGAATGGTTTTGAAATAGAGTACACAAGTGATAGAATCGTTTTGAGGTCAAAGGATAAAGTTTACAGATATCGAGTCGGAGATGATACGAATTGATACTCAGGGCATCGGTTGGTACCCTGTGCAAGCTTGGGATGCACGCGGGAAGTAAGTTGGAACTTTCGACGGCATATTTGATGCTCGATGGAAGATGTCAGTTCAACTGTTTGTACTGCACTCATGCCCTCTCTTCTCAAAGCGACCAAAGATTCTTGAGTCGTGTGACATGGAAGGAAATCGATCTCTACAGGTTGATTGAGCCACTGAAGAACAGCGATTTCAAGAGAATATGCGTCCAAACTGTTTCCTACAAAGACTATTACAGGGACCTTTGTGATCTTTTAGCCTTACTTTCTGAAGCAAACAAGCCAATATCTGTTTCGGTGAGGCCAACTGATTTTGAGGAAGTCAAAGGTTATTTCGATTTAGGTGCTGATAGAGTTGGAATAGCCATTGATGTTCCAACAGAAAGGCTGTTCACAAAAATCAGAGGTGGCAGTTATCGAAAATTCATGGACCTCATAGAAAGTTCTTCAAAAGTTTTTGCAGGAAGAATATCGACGCATATAATCGTTGGTTTAGGCGAGACCGACTTTGAGATAGTCAGTGCGATGAAGAAAATGTACGAGCTCAACGTTCAAGTTGGTCTTTTTGCTTTCACTCCGATCAAGGGTACGAAGCTTTACGGCATGCAAAAACCAACCCTTCAAAGATACAGAAAGATACAACTTGCGCGCTATTTCATTTTCTCTGGCAAATCTGATCTGATTGTCTTAGACCGAGATTGGATTGTTGGCTTTAAGGAAATTCCCCATGATGCCATCAAGGCTCTTCTGACGAGCGGTTGTCCAGATTGTTCGCGCCCGTATTACAGCGAACGACCAGGTCAGCCGCTTTACAACATACATTCCCCAGAATTGCTTTCAAATGCTGATTTGATGCGGGAGGTGAAATAGTGAGGTTGCTGAGTTTCAGAGGTGGTATTCACCCACCAGAGAGGAAGGAGCTCGCCAAAGAATCAAAGTTGATCTACCTCGATCCACCAAACATAGCTTATGTTTTTCTGTCAAATCACGCTGGAGCACCAGCGAAGTGCTTGGTCAAGGAGAACGACTCGGTGAAAACAGGGCAGGTTATTGGAGAACCAGGAGGTTTTATCTCGGCGTACCTTCATTCCCCTGTGACCGGTGTTGTCAAGAAGATTGACAAGATTTACCATCCTATACAAGGCCGCCCGATGGAGGCAGTAGTCATTGAAAGGACCTCTGAAGACGAATGGCAATACTTAGAGCATCAAGACTGGGAAAGCCTCTCGAAAGAGCAGTTGCTCGAGGTCGTTAAGAAGGCCGGTATAGTCGGACTTGGTGGTGCGATGTTCCCCACTCACGTTAAACTGAGCCCGCCAGCGAACAAGAAGATCGACACTTTCATAGTGAACGCAGCTGAATGTGAGCCGTATCTCACGGTGGACTACAGGCTGATGCTCGAAAGATACCACGACCTCGTACTTGGAATAAAGATAGTGATGAAAATACTTCAGGTTCAAAAGGCATATATAGGTATTGAGTCAAACAAGTCAGACGTATTTGATCAACTGAAATCTGTTCTGAATTCTGGTGAAATAGAACTGAAACTCCTCAAGACGAAGTATCCACAAGGTGCTGAGAAGCAATTGATATACGCTATCACAGGCAGGAAAGTACCAGTTGGTGGCCTTCCTATGGATGTTGGCGTAGTAGTTCAAAATGTTCAGACTGTCATTGCCATAAAGGAAGCCGTCGTCGACAGAAAACCTCTCGTTCAGAGAGCTATAACGGTGAGTGGCGAAGGTGTCAACAAGCCAGTGAACTTGGTTACGAGAATCGGCACAAAGATCGAAGAGCTGCTGCAATATGCAGGTGGACTTAAAGAAGAAACGGAGAGAGTTATCCTCGGTGGACCTATGACGGGCATAGCGATAAACAGAGTTGATATACCCATAATGAAAGGAACAAGCGGTATAACGGCTCTGCTTAAAGAAAAAGAATACACTCAGAAAGCTTGTATCAGGTGTACGAAATGTGTCATTGTCTGTCCCATGGATTTACAGCCCTATCTGCTCTATCTGCTGGCGAACAAGAGAAAATACGACGAAGCTGTCGAAGAAGGACTTTTGAGTTGTATTGAATGTGGTTCGTGTGCTTATGTGTGTCCGTCGAAGATAGATCATGTAAGAGCAATAAAACTAGCGAAGAAAGTCTACCAAGCTTTGAGAGGTGGTAAGAAATGAAACTCGTCGTCAAAGATGCTCCACACCTCAGAAGTGATGATTCTGTAAGAAAGATAATGATTGACGTTTTGATTGCATTGGCTCCAGCCATTGCAGGCGCAGCGCTGTTCTTTGGTTGGTACGCGTTGTTTCTGTGTATCTTTGGTGCTGTTGTTGCTGAATTGATCGAGTGGTTTATAGTGAGAGTTCTGAGAAACCAGAAAGAGTTCAGACCAGATTTCAGTGCCGCGGTTACAGGAGCTCTACTTGCGATGAACCTTCCACCAACGGCACCATGGTGGCTTTTGCTCATAGGTTTGCTTGTTGCAATAGGCGTTGCAAAACAGGCTTTTGGTGGAATCGGGCAAAATATATTCAATCCCGCACTCGTTGGCAGAGTTTTTCTCTTGATTTCTTTCCCGACTCTCATGACTAAATGGATCAACCCAACGATGAGTTTTTCTCGTTCTCCCTGGGATGTAATGACTTCGGCAACGCCGTTAGGTGTTCTAAAACAACAGGGACTTTCCAAAGCTATGGACAGTTTTAGTTACACCGATCTGTTCATGGGTAACGTCGGAGGATGTATAGGCGAAACCAGTGCACTGCTCTTGATCATTGGTTTCATATACCTATTGTACAAAGGAAGGGTCAATCCCATTATTCCTCTGTCGTACATAGGTACTGTTTTCCTGTTCTCTGGTTTGTTCTATTTTGTGAACGCTGAGAGATTTGGAACGCCTCTTTACCACATACTCAGTGGTGGTCTGTTCCTTGGAGCTTTGTTCATGGCAACAGATATGGTTACAAGTCCTATGACTTTGAAAGGTCAGGCTGTTTTTGGCATTGGATGTGGTCTTGTGACTATGATAATCAGGTATTTTGCAGGTTACCCAGAAGGAGTTTCGTTGGCGATACTCCTCATGAATTCAGTGACGCCACTCATAGACCGTGTCTTCAAGCCCAAGGTTTTCGGAGAGGTGAAAACATGAGAGAACACATCAAGATGGGTTTCATACTCCTCATATATTGTGCAATAGCCGGTTTCTCGCTCGGCTTGGTCTACACGATAACCAAAGATAAGATAGCGATTACCGAACTTGGAAAGAAATTTGAGGCTATAGAAAGAGTTCTCAAAGATGAAAACGGTCAATACATTGTGCCGATCGAAACTGTCAAGAGTACAGTTGCAAAAGTTAAGGACGAGTCTCAGGTTGTCTTTGAAGATCGAAATGGTAAGGTTTACTCACCGGTGTATCAGTTCGAATCCGACATGGGCAGTGTCTATGTCTTAAGTGGTTCTGCAATAGGTTACGGTGGAGCCGTTTCTGTTGTTGCGAGCTTTGTCAAAAAACCTGAAGGTTTTATGCTGTTCTCGATCAGTGTGACAGATTTCTCTCAAGAAACACCTGGTCTTGGTGCGAAGATACAGGAAGAGGAAATTCAGAAAAGATTCTACCCAATGGAGCCATCCTCGCTTGAAAACGGCGTAAGGGTTGACAAAGATGCAAACATGACTGGTGCGACCGTTGAAGAGGCAAAGGCAAAAGGCGTGGTTAAGGTGAGCGATGTGATGACTGGTGCAACGATTACGCCAAGAGCGGTTGCAAATGCGATCAACGCGATGCTTTCGTATTTGAAGTCGGGGGTGAAGTGAGATGAGTTCACTTAAAGAGTTCACGAAAGGTTTTTTCAAGGAAAACCCCACCTATGTACAGGTACTCGGAATGTGTCCAACGTTGGCAGTTACGACTAATGCTATAAATGGGCTTGGAATGGGTCTTGCAGCCACGAGTGTTTTAGCACTTTCAAACATAGCTATCTCTTCGATCAGAAAGAATGTGCCGAAAAACTTGAGAATACCAATCTTCATAACACTCATTGCGACCTTCGTCACAATACTTGACCTCCTTATGCATGCCTTCATATATGATTTGTGGAAAACACTCGGGCTCTTCATTCCTCTCATTGTGGTGAACTGTATAATAATGGGACGCGCAGAAGCTTTCGCCTCGAAAAATAATATTTGGGCTTCATTCTTAGATGGTCTTGGAGTTGGGCTTGGTTTCACTGGTTCTTTGGTGCTTTTGGGGAGTATCAGAGAGTTGTTGGGAAACGGGACAATCTTTGGTGTCCACTTGTGGGGCAAAGCTTTCAACGTTTTCGTCATGATACTACCACCCGGTGGGTACATGACACTTGGGCTTCTGGCGGCCTTGTTCGCCTTCATAGGTTTGAAGCGAAAGCAGAGAGGTGAACAGAAATGAGAGTCTTTCTCATACTCTTTTCTGCACTGTTGGTGAACAACTATGTTTTCATAAGATTTCTTGGAATCTGTCCATTTCTCGGCGTTTCAAAAAAGATGGACACCGCTGTCGGAATGGGTTTTGCCGCCACCTTTGTGCTTGTGATGTCTTCAGTGATCACCTGGTTTGTCAACAAATTGCTCGTCGCTTTGGGCGTGCAGTTTCTGCAGATTGTCACTTTCATACTCGTCATAGCGACTTTCGTTCAGTTCGTGGAATTCTTTTTGAAAAAGAACAGCCCTGGGTTATACGAAGCACTTGGAATATACCTGCCGTTGATAACAACTAACTGTATCATTCTCGGCGTTGCAATTCTGAACGCACAGGCGAACTACTCTTTGCTTGAATCAGTCTTTCACGCGCTTGGTGCTGGAATAGGATTTTTGCTTGCTTTAGTTATATTTGCAGGCATCAGAGAAAGGCTTGAGCTTTATGATATACCAAAACCGTTTGAAGGACTTCCTATGGCGCTTATACTCGCTTCGATCATCTCGATGGCATTCATGGGCTTCCAAGGCTTGATAAAGATGTGAGGTGATAGAATGCTTGTTCTGTACTCGACAGTTTTGCTGAGCGTTCTTGGTTTTGCTTTTGGTACGTTTTTGGCTTACTCTGCTAAGAAATTTGAAGTGAAAGAAGATCCAAGGGTGGAAATGATAAAAAATGTCCTTTCTGGTGCCAATTGTGGTGCATGTGGTTATGCAGGGTGTGAGGCTTATGCAAAGGCAGTAGTCGCCGGCAAGGCAACCTTCGACATGTGTATACCCGGAAGGCCTTCTGGTGTGGCAGACAAAATAAAGGAGATCATGCAAAAGAATGCACCCAATTGAGATTTTCGCGCTGTCCTATTTTGGCAAATTCTCGTTAGAAGAGATTGAGAGGTTGATAAAATCACAAAGTTCAA
>JBBFME010000041.1:0-15758 GCA_037478695.1 Pseudothermotoga sp. | reverse complement strand
GAGACGACTTCGATCAACGAATCGTTGACTGGATGGCAGAAGAATTCAAAAAACAGCACGGCGTTGATCTCAGAGAAGACAGACAAGCACTCCAGAGACTAAGAGATGCCGCTGAAAAGGCTAAGATAGAGCTTTCGAGCAAACTTGAAACCGATATCAGTCTTCCTTATATAACTGCAACTTCGTCAGGTCCATTGCACCTTGAGATGAGACTTACAAGATCTCTGTACGAGTCTCTGGTAAAAGATCTCTTCGACATGACCAAAGGACCTGTAGAAAAGGCACTAAACGACGCAAAGCTTTCACCGAGAGACATAGATGAAGTCATTTTAGTCGGTGGTATGACTCGATCTCCGATGGTTCACAAGATCATACAGGATATCTTTGGTAAAGAACCAAACAAGAGCGTGAACCCAGATGAAGCGGTTGCAATTGGTGCTGCGATTCAGGCAGCAATCCTCGGTGGAGAGGCAAAGGAAAAGGACATAGTTCTGGTAGACGTCACACCACTCACACTCGGTATAGAGGTCAAAGGCGGTTTGATGGAACCCATCATACCCAGGAACACGACAATACCTGTAAAGAAAAGTAAAGTCTTCACAACAGCAGAAGATTACCAAACAGAGGTTGAAGTCAGAGTCTACCAAGGTGAACGAACGATGGCAAGAGACAACATATTCCTTGGCAGCTTCAGATTGGTGGACATACCACCGGCACCCAGAGGTGTGCCACAAATAGAGGTGACCTTCGACATAGACAGCGACGGAATTGTCAACGTCTCAGCGAAAGACCTTGCATCGAACAAAGAACAGTCAATGGTTGTGACCGGTAGGCACAAACTCAGAGAAGACGATATCAAGAAGATGATGGAAGAGGCTCAGAAGTATGAAGAGCAAGATAAGAGAAAACGTGAAGAAGTTGAATTGAAGAACAAAGCAGACGATCTGGCTTACAGCGTGAACAAGACTCTTAAAGAATACGGTGACAAGTTGCCTAATGACCTGAAATCCAAACTTGAAGAGCTTGTCAAAGATCTGAGAGAAGCCATAAACAAAGACGACATCGCCAGAGTGAAGATGCTCTTCGACGATTTGCAGAAAGAGAGCATGAAGATAGGCCAGTACATGTACGAAAATGTCAGAAAAGAACAATCAAGTTCACAATAAAAACTTTCGAAAGGAGGGGTCTTCATGTTGCTCGAAAGGCGTGAGGATTTCATGAAACCATTCAGAGAGCTTCAACGTGAGATCGACAGGATCTTTGAAGACTTCTTCACTCCTATGACTCGCAGAAGTACAGTTTATTCGTACCTACCAGACATCGATGTCTACGAGACAAACGATTCTGTAGTCATCGAGGTGGAAGTTCCAGGAATGGACAAGAAAGACTTCGAAGTAAAGGTTGAAGATGGCCTTTTGAGAATCAGTGGAGAGAAGAAGCTCGAGCGAGAAAAAGGAGACAGAAACTACAGAGTTGTCGAAAGGTGTTACGGCAAATTTGAAAGAACCCTGACTCTGCCCGAGTATGTAGAAGCCGACAAGGTCAAAGCAAAATACGAAGACGGTGTTCTGACAATAACCTTACCCAAGAAAGAGGACAAGAAAGCCAAGGTTGTAGACGTGAAAATCGAATGAAACTCGGGGCGGGTAACCGCCCCTTTAATTTAGGAGGTGATCTAATGATTGATTTCAAAGATTATACAGAAAGTGCTCAACGTGTGCTCGCCTCTGTTCAAGACATACTCAACAGGTTTTCACAAAATCAAATGTCATCTGAACACATCTTACTCGCAATACTTGAAGATGGCGATAACGCCGCGGTGGATATCCTGAGAAAAATAGGTGTGAGCATAGACAGTCTGAGGGATGAAACATCCTCTTTTGTCAGCAGATACGGTGTTAGGGATAGAAGCTTCACACAACCTGGTTCACTTGCACAAGTCTACATAACACCAGATGCGAGATATGTCCTTGAAGAAGCTCGTAAAGAAGCAAGAAGAATGGGAGATGAAAAAGTCGGTACCGACCATTTGCTGCTCGGAATGATCCTCGCTCCAAGTTCAATGACCTACAGGCTTCTTTCAAGACATGGAGTTACACCAGACAAGGTCTACGAAGCCATTAGAGAACTACGCACCAGTGGTAAAACTGCCGAAGATGAAAATGTGGATGTGTTATTCAAATTCACCGAAGATCTCACAAAACTGGCAAAGGAAGGAAAACTGTTGCCGGTGATTGGACGTGAAAAGGAAATCCTCAGAGTTGTTCAGATCTTAGGCAGAAAGTTCAAAAACAATCCTGTTTTGATAGGCGACCCCGGTGTTGGTAAGACAGCAGTCGTTGAAGGACTTGCACAAAAGATCGTTGCTCAAGAAGTACCTTCTTTTTTGAAGAACAAGAAGATTCTCAAGCTCGACATGGGAAGAATCATCGCAGGCACAAAGTTCAGAGGAGAGTTCGAAGAAAGGATGAAAAAGTTAATAGACGCTCTGAGGAAAAATGTAGGTCAGTACATACTCTTCATCGATGAGCTCCACACTGTGGTGGGAGCAGGCGCAGCAGAAGGAGCCGTTGATGCTGCAAACCTACTCAAACCAGAACTTGCACGTGGCGAAATGCAGGTTATAGGTGCTACAACCCTTAATGAATACAGAAAATACGTTGAAAAAGACAAGGCGCTCGCTCGAAGATTTCAACCGATCTTAGTTCCTGAACCTTCAGTTGAGGACACCATAGAGATACTCCGTGGCATCAAGAAGGAGTTCGAAAAGCACCACAACGTTCAAATCACAGACGATGCCCTTGTCGCCGCTGCCAGACTGAGTGCAAGGTACATAACAGACAGATTTCTACCAGACAAAGCAATTGACCTGATAGACGAGGCTGCCTCTGGACTCCGTTTACAGGGTGACGGTAAGGTTGTTAACGAGAACGAAATAGCAAAGGTTGTCGAACTTTGGACAGGCATTCCTGTTTCGAGAATGCTTGAATCCGAAAGGGAAAAGCTTATGAACCTTGAACAACTACTTCACAAGAGAATCATCGATCAAGACGATGCCGTGAAGATAGTTTCGCAGACCATAAGAAAGGCGAGGGCAGGTTTGAAAGATCCAAAGAGGCCCAATGGCGTCTTCTTGTTCTTGGGCCCAACGGGTGTCGGCAAAACAGAACTCGCCAAAGCTCTTGCCGAAGTGCTTTTTGGCAGCGAAGATGCCCTCATTAGGATCGATATGAGCGAGTACACCGAGAAGCACACCGTAAGCAGATTGATAGGTGCACCACCAGGTTACGTGGGTTATGAAGAGGGTGGACAACTCACAGAACAAGTTAGGAGAAGACCATACAGCGTGGTATTACTCGACGAGATAGAAAAGGCCCATCAAGAAGTCTTCAACGTTTTGCTCCAAGTCTTTGACGACGGCAGATTAACAGATGGCAAAGGCAACACAGTTGATTTCAAGAACACCATTATAATAATGACAAGCAATATAGCAAGTGAGCATATACTCGACGCACTCGAAGAAGGCTTGACAGACTTGACCGGACTTATTGAAGAAGAGATGAAGAAGCACTTTAAACCTGAATTCATAAACAGAATCGATGCAGCGATCATCTTCAAACCACTGTCGATCGAGCACATGAAACAGATCGTCGAACTACAGCTTGAGAAGATTTCTCAGAGAATTCGAGATCAAAAGAGAAGTATCGAGATCACCGAGCAGGCAAAAGATTATCTTGCAAAACGTGGTTACATACCAGCGATGGGTGCAAGGCCATTGAAACGCGTCATAGAAAACGAGATAGAGGCTCCATTAGCAGACAAAATCATATCACAAGAATTCAAGGAAAATTCTAAGATCATAGTCGATGCAGACGAATATGGAATAATCTTCAAAGAGGGGCAGTGAATGCCCCTCATATTTTTGCCACTGATTGTCGCTCAACAAAGTGCGCTCTTAAGATGGTCTTACTCGTCTTTCCATTGTGCATTATTTTGTCAAGCAACAAAGTTGCTGCGATCAAACCCATCTGTTCAGGTTCCTGCGCCACACAGGTAATCGGAGGATCGAAGATCTGATTCCAATACGAGTCATCAAAAGAAACAAGCGAAATGTCTTGGGGTATCTTCAACTCGAAATCCTTTACTGCTTTTAACACACCAAGCATCATCAAGTTGTTACCAACGATCAAGGCTGTGGGCCTCTCTTTCATAGTGAAGAGCCTTCTGGCAGCTTCATAGCCACCTTCTTGAGTTGATCTTCCATCGACAATCCATTTGTCTTTCACCACAATACCAAGCTCTGAAGAAGCTTTCAGGGCGCCTGTAAGTCTCATTCTGCCTGTGAAAGATCTTTCGCGAAGCGTGACAATTCCTAAAGTCTTGTGTCCACATCTGTAAAGATACTCTACAAGATCTCTCACGCCAGATTCGTTGTCTGTGATGACGTAACTCGTCTCCACATCTGGCACTAATCTGTCAAAGAAGACAAGTGGTATTCCACTTTCGAGTATCTTAGAATACAGCGATTTGTTACCCCCAGAATCCACCGGTGCAGCCAAGATACCTTCAACTCTCTGACTGACGAGTGTCTTCAGATTCTCCGTTTCGTGTTGAGGGTTTTCATCGGTTGAGCACAAAAGCAGATGATAACCAACGGGATTTAGAACCTTTTCCATCGCTCGGACGATTTGTGCAAAGAAAGGATTGGCTATATCTGGTATCAAGACTCCCACTATCTTAGTTTTGCCCTTTTTCAAGCCCATGGCAGCCATATCAGGTGAATAACCCATCTGCTGGGCTGTTCTTATTATCCTTTCCCTTAGTCGCTCACTCACCCCAGGTTTTCCGTTCAAAGCCCTTGAAACTGTCGAGGCATTCACGCCAATCACTTTGGCGATATCTTTGATCTTTATCTTCAATTGTGACACCTCTGTTTCATCGGAATCTTGCCAACAGCAACTTTCTCGTTAATATTCTACCCCATTTCCAGAAGCCCTCAATCTTGATATCTGTCCCCTTAAGCCCATTTTCGGCGAATAACATCCTAAATCTCTCGATTCCTCGCTCTTGCGCCGGATTTCTTGGCTTGCTTTTTTATACTTCAAGAGTTATGCTACTTTTAGGTCACGCAAACGAATGCGTTGCTTTTCTAATAAGGGGGTGTTACTGTTGAAAAGAAAAGTCGGCATACTCACCTTTTCAGATGGTAGAGAATACGTGAACAAAGAACTCGTGGAAATAAACAAGGGCTTTGAAAGAACCCTTGCCAATGCACTCGAATCTACAGGAGAGATAGAAGTCATCACTGCGAATCGAATAGTTCACAAGCCTTCGATAGCCAAAGAAGAAGCCACTTATTTGAGAAACAAAGGCGCTCAGATGACGATCTTCAACTACGCAGTTTGGGCATTTCCACACTTCAGTGTCATCGCGAGCAAATTCGCCCCCGGACCATTCTTGCTCTTTGGAAACATCAACCCAAAATATCCAGGAATGGTTGGAATGCTCGCTGCTGCGGGTGCACTCGATCAAGATGGTACTCAAACACACAGAGTTTGGGGAGATGTCAGAGATCCTTTAGTGTTGAAGAAAGTTCTCTCTTTTGTGCGAGCGGCAACTGCTAAGAATCTTCTGAGGGGACAGAGATATGGTCTTTTCGGTGGACGCTCGATGGGCATGTACACCGCGGTGCCCAACGTAGATCTTTGGAATAAACTCTTCGGCATAGACATAGAACATATAGACCAACTGGAGATTATCGAGAAGAGCAAAGATGTCTCAGATGAAAGAGCAAAACACGCAAGAGAATGGCTTGAAAAAATGGTGAAGAAAATTCATTACGATGGAAAACAACTCACCCCTGAAAAACTGCAGCTGCAGATCAAGAGTTATTACGCGGTCAAAAAGATGTGTCAAGAACTCGAACTCGATTTCATCGGCATCAAAGCACAACCCGAGCTGACAGAACATTTTGTGACGATGGATCTCACGGAAGCTATCATGAACGATCCATACGATTTCGATGGTCCAAAAGAACCAATCGTGTGTGCAACTGAGGCAGATTCAGACGGTGCTCTGACGATGCAAATACTGAAACTTATCTCCAATCAACCAGTTCTGTTTGCAGATGTCAGACATTATGATTTCGATGATGGATTTTTTGATCTGTGTAACTCTGGTGAACACGCCACCTTTTTTGCCGCAAAGTCTTACGATCCGGCGGTGAATCTGGCGAAGGTGGAACTGTACCCAGAGAGCTTCTACTTTCCTGCCGGTGGAGCATCAGTAAGGCACATAGCAGCACCTGGAGAGGTTACATTGGCTCGCCTCACGCGCAAAAACGGCGAATATGTTATGACGATCATCAAAGGTGAATTTCTCGATTTCGGTGAAGAGAAGAACGAGAAAAAGGCTGCAAACACACAGATCGAATGGCCCCATGCCTTTGCAAAGTTGAAAGTCTCTGTAGACGAATTTTTGGCAACTTATGATTCGAATCACATCCACGGAGTGTATGGAGACTACGTCGAAGAGTTGGTGCAGTTCTGCAATTTGGCAAGAATTCATTATGTAGTTCATACCTGATGTAGAAAGGAGGGATTGGTGTGAAGAAGGTCTTTTTCGTCCTTATCGTTTTGCTGGCTCTTCAATTCACACTTGCAGCTCCAAAATACACCCTAAGGTTCAACACAGTGGCAGCTCCTACCCAGCCACAGGTACTTGCGATGCAAAAGTTCGCAGAGATAGTTGAACAACTGAGCGGTGGTGCAATCAAAGTTGAGATTTACCACTCTGGGCAGCTTGGTGATCAAAAAACCGCTTTACTGGCCGTTATGCGCGGAGATCTCGAGATGGCTGGAGACGGTGCACCTTCATGGTTTGCAGATCTCGGTGCAATGCCAGAGTTCGGAGTCTTTGAAGCAGCTTATGTTTTCAAAGATCTGGATCATCTGTATCGTGTGATGAGTAGCAAGATGGTTCAAGATATGTTCGACAAGTTGGCGGCTAAGACAGGGCTGAGAGTACTCGATGTCTGGTATCTCGGTACACGTGAGTTGAACTTGGTAGAAAAGGTTGGTCCAGTGAAAAGGCCAGAGCAACTCAAAGGAGTAAAGCTCAGAATGCCAAACAACAAGACATTCCTCGATATGGGTAAGGCACTCGGAGCAAACCCAACACCAATGGCATTCGGTGAAGTTTATTTAGCTCTGAAAACCGGAACGATCGATGGACAAGACAACCCTCTGCCAACTGATCTTTCTGCAAAATTCGTCGAAGTCACAAAGTACATCGTTTTGACAGACCACCAGATCGGAATGATTTGCCCAGTGATAAACGAAAAACTCTGGCAGAGTATGCCAGAAGAATACAGAGTTTACATCAAGAAGGCAATGGAAGTTGCAAGAACCTTCATGAATTACACCGTTCTGGAGCAAGAAGCAAAGCTTCTGAAACAGTTTGTCGATGAATACAAGATGGAGATTGTAGTCCCAGACAAGGCAGCGTTCATCAACTATGCAAAACAGTTCTACAGTCAACCCGAGTTTGACAAGCTTTGGGGAGAAAAGATGTACGAGAAGATTCAAGGAATGTGATCAGTACCGCCAGGCTTCGAGCCTGGCGGTGTTATAAGGGGTGCTATCATGAAACGCATTGTGAAGATCACCGCGGATATACTTGAAACACACATCCCAGCATTGAGTATGCTCATTCTATTCATGAGCATGTTATTACAAGTGATCTTGAGATATGGTTTCAAACACCCGTCACCTGAGTTGTTCGAGATTTCTTCATACAGCTTCGTTTGGGCTGTCTTACTTGGAGCAGCGCTTGCAAACAAATACAAGAACCACATCAAATTCGATATTATCTACAACAAATTTTCGCCAAGAACTAAATGCATCATCGATATAGTCTTCGACTCTTTCTTCAGCACTTTGTTAGTGATCTCACTCGCTCCGGTTATAAAGCAATCTTTATGGTACAAAATCATAAGATCTGAGGTCTTGGGGATACCTTGGACCTATCTCGTGATCTGCTTACCCATAATGATGGTCTTGATAACGGTGCAGAATATCACGTCTGTCTACAAGAACTTTCGCAAGTTGATCAAGGAAAGAACAGAAAAGACGGAGGAATCACAATGGCATTGATTGTCTTTCTGATAATCTTTGCTTCGACTTTCGCATTTGGCTATCCGATAGCCTTCGGCATGCTTGCAGGTGGTATTGTCTATTTTCTCATGAAGGGTTTGAGTTTGGCAAATCTCTTGGATATGATGGTGATAAACTTCTCAAACCAGACTGTTTTGATAGCGGTTCCGTTGTTCGTTCTTGCCGCAAATATCATGAATGACACTGAGATAACAACCAAACTCTTCGATTTTGTCAGAAAATCATTCGGTAGAGTTCGTGGTTCACTCGGTTACGCCAACATAGTGGCGAGTATAATCTTTGCCGGTATGAGTGGATCTCAATTGGCTGATGTTGCAGGCCTTGGAAATATAGAGATAAAAGCCATGAAAGATGCTGGTTATGACGGGCCATTCTCATGTGCGGTAACAGCTGCCTCTGCAACGATCGGACCCATTATACCACCGAGTATACCCATGGTACTCTACTCTATGCTATCAGGTGCCTCACTGGGCTATCTCTTCTTGGCGGGATTTTTACCTGGCCTTCTACTCGCAGCTCTTGAGATGGTAATGGTTTATATACTTTCAGTTGTGAGAAAATACCCGGTTGGTGAGAAAGTTTCTCTAAGAGCCATTTCGAAATCCTTTTTTAGTGCTTTACCAGCTTTGCTTGCCCCTGTCATTCTGCTCGTGGGCATGTATGGGGGCATGTATACGCCAACGGAAGCAGCAGCAGTAGTAGTTGGATACTCGATCATCGTGAGCGTGTTCATCTACAAAACACTTGGATTAAAGAAATTGTATAAAATAATCATAAAATCAGCCCAAGACGTAGGTTATATAAGCATCATGGTAGCTGCCGCTCAAATCGTCAGTTACATAGTCACCAGAGAAAAGGTCGCCATAGCGTTAACAGAGTTCTTTACAGGTGCAGGTCTTGTCTCCAATCGCATCTTGCTTCTGTTGAGTATAAATGTTCTCTATTTTGTACTTGGTATGTTCATCGATGCTTCGGTGACCATATTGGTGGTAATACCCATGCTCTTACCGCTCGTAAAAGCTGCAGGCATAGATTTGGTACACTTTGGAGTCATGAGTGTACTGAACATAATGATAGGTCTTGACACTCCTCCATATGCACAAACAGGATTCATAACAAGCGCCATAAGTGGCACACCCGTCAAAGATGTTTTCAAAGAAATGCTCAAATTCTGGATACCTATAGAACTCTTAGCTCTGATACTGGTCACTTATTTCCCAGATATCTCTTTGTTCTTGCCACGACTCTTTGGCTACAACGGTTGAAAGGAGCAATTGACCAATGAAAGATTTCAGTAAATTCGGCAGAATACTCCTTCCAATGATAACACCCTTCAAGAAAAGCGATCAATCTGTAGACTACAAAACCGCGAGGAAGGTTGCAAGATATTTGGTAGAAAACAAATTGTGCAATTCTCTGATCATCGCCGGTACAACAGGTGAGTTCTACGTGCTCAGCTTTGAGGAAAGGATAAAACTCTTCGAGCAAATAAAAGACGAAATCGGGGATGAAATCCCGCTCATTGCCGGAACAGGAGCCGTATATGTTGGAGAGGTAATCGAATACACTAAGGTAGCTGAAAAACTTGGTTATGATGCAGTTATGGTAGTTGCCCCGTACTATTGTAAAGCTGAACAAGAAGGGATTTACGAACATTTCAAGCAAATTGCACAGGGTACCTCTTTACCTGTCATGGTTTACAACATACCTCTGTTCACCGGTGTGAATATCGAACCACAAACACTCGCAAGACTTTCAGAAATTCAAAACATCTTCGCCATAAAGGACGAAGCCGGAATAAACCCGCTTCAGACGACTGAATACATAAGGGCGACTTCGGGAAAACTTCCTGTTTATTCCGGTGATGATACTATGGTCCTGCAGGTACTCTTACAAGGCGGTGTTGGAGTTGTGAGTGGTGGTTCTCACATAGTCGGTGATCTCATGAGAGATATGATAGATTCATTTTTGGAAAACAAAATCAATGTGGCTAAGGAGCTCTATCAGAAGCTTTTTAAGGTCTTTGCGGCCTTTCGTGGATTGAAAAACAGAATAAATCCAACACCGATGATCAAAGCTGCCTTTGAGCTGATAACCGGTTTGCCAACGTCGATGCCAAGAATGCCACTCATTCCGGCTACGAGTGACGAAGTCAAGTTCATAAGAGAGGTTCTGAAAGAAATCGGAAAGATATAAAGGAGGTCTACTATGAAACGACTTTCAGGTGTGACAGTAGCGGCATTAACTCCCTTTTCTGAAGATGGCACGCAGGTTGATCACGAAGCGATCAAAGAATACGTCGATTTTCTGGTCCAAAAAGGTGTTGATGGCATCTTTGCACTCGGCACAACGGGTGAAGGTTTACTCATGACAGTAGAAGAGAGGAAAAAGGCACTTGAGAGTTTCGTGAAGGCTGTCAACAAGAGAGTGACATTGATAGCCCACTGCGGCGCTTTGAGAATCGAAGAAGTCTCTGAACTTATCAGTCATGCGAAGGCAGTTGGAGCAGATGGCGCAGCAATAGTATCGCCATTTTATTACAGGTACAGACCACAGGAAATCGTAGAGTTTTTCTTGCAAGCTTCGAAAAACGTAGATGACTTTCCAATCTACTTGTACAACATACCGGGTTTGACTGGAAATTGGATTACTCCAAAGATCGCCGAAGAGATTCACAGAAGAAACCCTAACTTCGTCGGAATAAAAGACAGCAGTGGCGATTTACTGCACGTTATTTCACTGATCAACGATGGTCCTTCTGGTTTCGACGTAGTCGTTGGTTGTGACAGAGCCTTCTTGACAGTTCTTCAGATGGGTGCAAAGGGTTGTGTATCAGGACCCGCAGCGGTATTTCCAGAGTTCTTCGTGAAACTCTACAAACAATTCATCTCAGGTGACATTGTAGGGGCAAGAGAAACACAGAAGAAATTGACTAAGGTTTCTCTTACCTTAGGTGATGGCGCGAGTATTCCCATGCTGAAGATGGCATTGAGTTGGCGTGGCTTGAGGACAGGATCTTGCAGATCCCCACTAAAGTTTTTAGAGAAAGCAGAAGCAGAAAGATTCAAAGATTCTCTACTGAAGGTGCTTGAAGAAGTAGGACTTAGCCTTTGACACCGACCTTCAAAATTGAGAAATGCTATTTGCCCAACACATTTACTTTACCGAAGAGGCCGAAAAACATATCTATTTCGTGCTTGTTAACGGCTCCTGTTCACCTGACAAGTCAAAACACTTGGTGACAGAGGGGCCGTTATTGTAAAATGAAATGGTTCCCTCTTGTGAAATTGCAAAAGGTCCAGTGAAGAATCTCATGTGATTAGCGTAAATATCACTGAGCTATGAAATCCTCCAAAAGACTGCAGATTCACACGCGAAATTCTATCAGATCTTCAGTTCTTGCCATGGCAAGACAATTGACATGTCACTATCACCACAGTAAAATTCCAACTCCTCACCGTTGAGAACAACGTCAGTTGGAAAGGCAACGTTGTTTCCAAAACTATTCCTGAGTTTGCAATCTGCCTCAGGTGCTAAGTTCATAGAGTTTTCCTTCCGGTTTACGAGAAAACCACCCACAGAACATTTTCGAGTTCAAGCCGATTATTACAGATCTTCGATCAAAGGCAAGAACGACGAATATCGGCGCATAACTATCATTTATTGTGTTTTGTGGTCAAGATACTGTGAAAAATCATCACATAATGATTGAGGAATTAGTTTCCTTGGTCTCTTATTTGTTGTTAACAGTTGACGAAAGACAATGTAATACATAAGCTTTAGTTAGATCCTACTAACTAATGGGGGTTCATCATGCTATCGAACCTTGAGGCAAGAATCTTGAAGGTTATTCGGGATTCACATGAGATATCAAGACTCGAAATATCAAAGCTCTTGAATTTGAGTAAACCGGTGATAAGCCAGATTGTCACTCAGTTGATAGAAAAGGGACTGGTAGAAGAATCTGGTATTTCTAAATCGAGTTCTGGTAGACCGAGAATCAAACTCAAATTCTTTCCAGATGCATGGTATTGCATTGGTGCTGAACTTGAAGAAAACTACCTGGAAGTGATTATCACCGATCTTTCTGGTGCAATAACTTTGTCTTTCAGAGAAAAGACTCCATCGATCAAAGAATCCGCTGAAATAGCAAGTTGGTGCGCTCAGAGGATCAAACAATTAATGGAAAAATCATCGATATCACAACAGAAAATACTCGGTGTTGGTGTTGGTATCTCAGGAATGGTCGATCCCAACACGGAGATAGTGAGAACTGCGCCTGCTTTTGGAATGAAGACTTTCAATCTGAAAGCAGCACTCGAGAGAGATCTGAAGATGCCAGTCTGCGTGGCTAACAGGGTAAAATTGGCAGCATTGGCAGAATACATGACTGGTGCTGCTAAAGGTTTCAGTGATCTTCTCTTTGTCTTCCTCGACAGTGGCCTCGGGTCTGCTGTAATAACGGGAGATCAACTCTTTCAAGGTTATTTTGGCAAGTCAGGTGAGTTTGGTTGGATGTTAACAGACATAGATCTCACGAAAGATGATATCTGCCAAGAGCAAGAGTTTGGCCACTTAGCCAGAAAGATATCTGGTCATTCCTTGAAAAGATTCCTCGAGATGACGAATGGAGTTGAACTCGATTATATAATGCGCAATTTAGCTGATGAGAGGTCAGAGACTAAGATAATCAGAAAATCTTTGTTGCATCTTATTGCTGCGATAGCGAACGCAATTCTCATGTTTGACCCGCAGATGGTGATCATCAAAGGCAGAATTGGGCAGAAGTATTTCAATGAACTTTCACAGTTCATCTTGCCACACCTTAAAAGAATGTTGCCATCCGAGTTTCACGAAAATTTGCAGCTCAGGTGTGGCGAGATAGAGGAATTCGATGTGGCTTTGGGCGGTGTTTTTTTGGTTCAAAAGAAGCTAATGAACATCTAATCCTTGCGAGGAGGTGGTTTCATGAAGAAGGTTCTCGTGGCGTTGTTAGTTTTGGTAACGGTTTTTGCCATGGCTGATGTCGTTCTCATGTGGTTTACAGATGGACCTGATTTCGACATCATGCAGTCTCAAGTTGCCAAATTTGAAAAGACTTGCGGTGAAAAGGTCGTTGTGCTGAATCTCCCCTACTACTTGGAGTACAAACCCAAGCTTGCAGCTATGGCCAAGGCGGGTTCACCACCAGACGTTGCAAGAGAAACCGATATTCTGCCGTGGGTTGAATACGCTGTTGATCTGAAGCCTTTGATCGAAAAGTACACAAATATGAAATTCGAAGAATGGCTAGACAATGTTTCTTTCTACAAACCTGCATTCAAGAAAGTCTATGAGAAACTTGGTAAGGTAATTGGAATTCCTTACACATCCGACGCACACGCAATCTTTTACAACAAAGAAATCTTCAAGAAAGCCGGCATCGAACCTCCAAAGGACAGACCGTGGACCATCGATGAATGGTATGCCGCTATGAAAAAGATCAAACAAAGCGGCGCAGCAAGATACGCACTCGTGTATGACTTCAGTCCTTACAGGTTCTCAAACTTACTCTACGTCTTTGGTGGAGGAATATGGGATCCAAATGGCAAAGAGATCATAATCGATTCACCTGAATCAATCGAGGCACTCGAATTCTTCGTCAAATTGCACGATGAAGATCTAATACCGAAAGCTGTCTGGCTTACCGGCGATGCTCCAGCCAAATATTTCCAGAACGGCATGGCGGCGATGTATGTCTCTGGAATTTGGATGCTCGCACAGTTCAGAGAACAACTCAAGTTTGATTGGGGAGCAATTCTGTGGCCCTACAAGCGTCAGCGTGCTGTTATGACCGGTGGAAAGTACATCATACCCTTCACTGAGAAAGGCGCACAACTTGCTCTGTTTTTGACAAACGAGGAAAATCTGGCTGAATTCGCAGGGAAACTCTTCTTGATACCCGATAGAAAAGACATAGCCGACAAAGTCGTAATTGAAGATCCCGTTATAAGCGAAATATACTCGGTAGTGATGAAAGATCTCAATGAAGCCGGTAGAGGTAGTTTAGTTGCTGATTGGTACGATCCTGATACAGCAGCGATAGTACAGAAAAATCGCACCGCTATAAACGATGCTATAAAGGCTGCTATAGCAAAAGAGAAGACGCCAGCCCAAGCATTCAAAGATCTCGCGAAATTTCTTAGAGAAGAAGCAGCCAAGAATAAATAGAAAATACCGGGAGGGCTCTTGTCCTCCCGGTTTGTTAGAACTGGAGGAATGACGTTGAACAGACAAGCAATGGCATGGCTTTTTCTTCTACCGAATTTGCTCATCTTCTGCATCTTCATAGTCACACCGGCGCTGAGCAGTTTCTATTTTTCCTTCACTGACTATGATATGCTCACCTTCTCTGGTAAATTTATTGGTATATCAAATTTCAGAACCATACTTAGACCATCGAGTGACTTTGTGCGCACATTGCTCAGAACACTTACTTATACTCTGATAGCCGTTCCTCTGGTTTTCTTTTCTTCTCTCGGGCTTTCAGTTCTCACAACTTCAGATTTTTTCTATGGTAGATCATTTCTACGTGCTCTCTTTTACTGGCCATGGCTTCTGTCACCTTCTATCATCGGAATATCTTGGAAGTGGTTCCTCGATTACGACGCTGGTTTGATAAACGTACTCTTGATGAAACTCGGAAAAAATCCCATCCCTTGGTTGATAGACAAGAGATTGGCATTTCTGAGTGTCACATTGGTCACAATTTGGAACGTTGCTGGCTATTTCATGGTGATGTTCAACGCAGCTTTGACGACTGTTCCGAACGAGGTCTACGAGGCAGCTGCCCTAGATGGTGCTAATCGTTGGACAAGGTTCTGGAAGATCATCTTTCCCTTGTTGAAACCTACCTCAGTACTCGTGATAGTCCTTTCAACTATCATGACGATGAGAAACTTCGAAATAATCTATGTTTTCACGGCCGGTGGACCAGGTACTGCGACAACGATGATCGCCCAAAAGATATACCACGCCGCATTCATGGAAAGAAGACTCGGACTGGCTTCGGCTATGTCTGTAATACTGTTCTTCATTTTGATAAGTTTGTCACTGCTACAGTTCAAGATCTTGGAGGAGGAAAGATGAAGAAAAAGAGAGTTGTGATATTGATACTGAACATTATCGCCTATCTTTTTGCACTGCTATATGTTTCACCTATTCTTTGGACACTCTTTTCGAGTTTCAAAGACGAATCAGATCTCTTCGCATGGCCTCCTCGATTGATCACTAAGCTCACTTCGGTGAACTATCGAACTGTTTTCGCGAAGACACAACTCTTATTGTTCATCAGAAACTCCTTCGTAATATCTATCTCTGCAACAGCATTGACTACTCTCATAAGCTTGATGGGAGGTTATGCACTGGCAAAGTATCAGTTTCGCTACAGAAAGTTCATCTCAAATTTCACGCTTTCCATGCTGATGATTCCTCTACAGGTCATCATGGTTCCTGTGTATTTAGTCTTGTCCAAGGTTGGCATGATAAACACATTCTGGGGATTGATAATCCCTCCTGCCGCAACACCAACAGGTATATTTCTCG
>JBBFME010000040.1:0-15891 GCA_037478695.1 Pseudothermotoga sp. | reverse complement strand
CATGAGGGAGATAGCTTGAAGTGCCTTTAGTCTTGGCGATCGAAACATCTTGTGACGAAACATCTGTTGCGATCTTGAAAGATGGAAAGATTCTCTCTAATGTTGTTCTATCTCAAGTGCAAATTCACCAGAAATTCGGTGGGGTTGTTCCGGAGATAGCAGCCAGGCATCATCTGAAAAATCTACCGATTATCTACGATCAAGCTGTCGAAGAAGCCCGTGTGAATGTCAACGAATTAGATGCTGTCGCGGTGACGGTAGGTCCTGGTCTTATAGGCGCTCTGCTCGTTGGACTGTCTTTTGCCAAAGGACTGGCTATTTCTTTGAAGAAACCTTTGATTGGTGTCAATCATTTGCTTGGTCACGTTCATGCAGCACACTTGGCATTTGAACAATTAAAGCCACCGTATGTTGTATTGCTCGTCTCTGGAGGTCATACAGAACTTCTGGTTTTTGAAAGATCGTCTCTCGAACCAACGGTGCTCGGCAGAACCTTAGACGATGCAGCCGGTGAAGCCTTTGACAAAGTCGCAAGGCTTCTGAACATAGGTTATCCTGGTGGGCCGGCGATAGAGAGAATCTCAAAAGATGGAAACCCAAGTAGGTATCGTTTCCCAAGGGCAATGACCGAGGCAAAGAACTTCGATTTCAGTTTTTCTGGTTTGAAGACTTCGGTTTTGTATTTGATACAAAAAGAAGGCACTGTTGACATAGTAGATATCGCGGCTTCCTTTCAAGAGGCAGTAGTGGATATCTTAGTGGAGAAAGCTATTAGGGCTTTAGAAGAAACTCAGGTTCAAAGACTGGTTGTCACGGGTGGAGTAGCTTCCAATTCGAGACTTAGGGAAAAACTCACTCAGAAGGCAAAAGAAGTCGATTTTGAACTCTATATACCACCAAAGAATCTCTGTACTGACAATGCAGCAATGATAGCGAGAGCCGCCGTAGAAATGTTGAACAAGGGAATTGTTTCTTCTTTCAACGTGAATGCTGATCCTGCTCTTTCTTTTTGAAGAGTTTCTGTTTGACCCTACTTGCCTTTTCACCCAAAAGCAATGTGTGACCACTGTCGATGATTATTGCACTCTTTGCTTGAGCACCGTAAGTCAGATTCAACATCTTGTTTGAAAAACTCGCTGTCTCACGCATCTGCTTTGCCATCAAGTTGTTGATCGATATGATTCCCTTTACTCTTTCCTTGTTCACGTAGACGCCTCTGGCTACCTGGACAAACATCTTATCCCTCTTCTCAAAACCAATCTCTCATCACAAAGTGCATTGGCTTGCCATCCTTCTTGAGTATTTTGTGGTTGACTATTCTACCATTGTAGATGAGATGATCCCCCGACTCAAACCTTCCAACCAATTCACACTCGAAATACGCAAGAACCCTATCAATCACTGGCAGTTGAAGTTTCTCACTTCTTGACCAGGAGACTTTCGAGAACTTGTCAAAATTTCTACTTGAATTGTACCCGAAAATCTCTGCGATCTCACGTTGAGTTTCGTCCAAGACCTGAACAACGAATTTCCTACTTCTCTCAATCAGTTGAGCTGTTTGTCTGGTTGGGCCAAGTGACACCGCGAGCATGGCAGGATTAAAGGAAGACTGCATTACCCATGCAGCAGTTAAGCCTGCCATTTGATTTTCAAACTCTGTTGACACAATGTAAACACCTTGTACCAAATAATCAAAAGCGTTATTAGCCATCAGATCATCTTCTTAATATATATATTATCACCTAAGGGGGTGGTTTCGGTGAATGTCATCAGCGTCAGAAATCTGAAAAAATATTATGGCACCACAAAGGCTGTAGATGGTATCAACTTTGATGTATCAGAAGGAGAGGTCGTTGCCCTTCTCGGTCCAAATGGAGCAGGAAAAACAACCACCGTTGAAATCATAGAAGGGCTTAGAAAAAAAGACGATGGGGAGATCTATTACTTTGGCAAGAAAGTCGATCGAGTCGATCAGAATATCAAGTCTCAAATAGGTGTTCAACTTCAGAAAACGGCCTTTTTCGAATATCTCACTGTGCGTGAGACGATAGAATTATTTGCCGGCTTGTACAGTGTAAAGCTACAAAAGGATCAAGTGCAAGAATTGATGGACCTTGTTTCTCTGACAGAAAAAGCAAAAAGCAAGGTCAAGAATCTCTCGGGAGGACAACTTCAAAGATTAGCACTTGTAGTGGCATTGGTCAACGATCCGAAGATTTTGTTTCTCGACGAACCGACGACTGGGTTAGACCCACAGGCACGAAGACATGTTTGGGAATTAGTCGAGGAGCTGAAAAGAAAAGGAAAGACTATCTTTTTGACCACACATTACATGGAAGAAGCCGAGAAACTTGCAGATAGAGTACTCATAATGGATCACGGAAAGGTTATAGCTCAAGGAACGGTGAGTGAACTCGTCAGATCGCTCTCAATGGACAGCTATGTAGAATTCACAACTGATAACCCATCGCTCCTTGTCAAAGAGATCCCAAGTATCAAGGAGATGGACCACGATAAACTCATTCTTCCAACGACAGATGTCGAAGAGACCATTCACATGTTGTTGGTGAGGGCAAGATCACTCGGTGTGCTGATCGACAATATTGCCATTAGAAGACCGAACCTTGAGGATGTTTTTCTGAACCTAACAGGTCGCCGCCTCAGAGACTGAGGTGATTGGGATGAAGGTCATAAAACTTGCTAAGGCACTGTTGCTGAACGATATTCGTGAATTCAACGGTTTTTTCTGGCCCTTTGTCTTTCCTTTGATTCTCTTTTTCATACTCACATCTGTTTTCTCCGGTGCTTATTCAGACGGTGGAGTTACTTTCAAGTTGGGTATTGTAAAAGAAGTAGAACTTTCCGGCTTTGGAAAGATCTTAGACCAAGTGTTCAGTTCGATAAGCCCAGATCCTTTTCAAATAACGTATTTTCAAGACCTTGAAGAAGCAAGAAAAGATCTTCAAAGAAAGAAAGTCGATTTGATACTGAGGATTCCAAAAGACTTCAACATGACTCTCGCAAGGGTTATGTTGTTTTCACAGGGTGTTGCCAATCTGGAATTCTATACACTCGCAAACTCAATGGAATCAGAAATGGCAAAAAGGATACTGCAATCGATTTTGGGATCAATTGATCTTGAGATCTCAAAACAAAAAATCGCCCGAAGTGGTGGCAACTATGCACAGGTAGATTTTCAGCTGACTGCTGTCCAAAAACAGGTTCAGAACGAGAAATTTCATTATCCGACCTATATCTTTCCTGCTGTTATACTGATGTCTGTCCTGTCATTGGGATTCTTCAACCTGCCACTTGGTTTGGTCTTTAACCGTGAATCTGGCATCAACAAACGACTTTATTGTACTCCAGTGAGATCGTTTGAATATCTTTCATCCTTTGGTTTGAGTATTTTCTTCACAATGATGCTCTCAAGTGTGCTGATTTACACAATGGGCTTGGCAGTTTACAAGGTGAGCAATCTTGTTTTGTCTGCAGGATTTATCTTGAAATTGCTCTTCTCAATGGTGGTTTCTTTCAGCATTGGAATCATGGTTGTATCGGTTTGCAGACGATCTTCAACTGCTATAGTCGTTGTACAAATTCTTTATCAGTTGATGATGTTCATGGGAGGATTTTATTTCCCAGTCTTGAACTTCAATATGCCACTTTTCATAAGGGCTATAGCCTATGTGCTCCCCACAACCTACCTGGCTGAGAATCTCAGATACTCGTTACATCAAGGTGTTTACAGTTTTTCTCAGTTTCAACTTTGGTTGGTACCACTGGTGTGGGTTGCAGTTTCGATTGTTCTTTTTGCATTCAGTTTCAAGAAGGTGATGGGATATGAATAGGCAGTTTCTTGCGTTTGTAAAGGCTTATTCCATAGAGTCAGTCAGAAATTCTGTTTCTCTGTTCTTCACAGTCTTTTTTCCCGTTGTTTTTCTTCTCATCTTTGGTTTTCTTTTCAGTGAAGAATCTTCCTACAGGAGAACCATAGGTATCTGTGCAGACGATGAAAGAATTGTTTCTGCTTTACAAGATGCCGGTAGTTGGGACTTGATAATCTATAAAGATGAACAGAATTTGCAAAAGCAGATAGAGGATGGGAAACTTTCAATGGGTATAGTTGTTTCTGGCAAGAAGGCAATTCTCTATTACCAAAACAGCCCATCTTTGATGGGCGAGGTAAAGATGATTGAATTGTCGGCGAAAAGCGTCATCGAAAAAGCTATGAACAATTTGGTCAGTTTCATTCAAATCGATACAGTTGAAGTCAAGGAAGCAAAAAGAGAGATATCTGATTTTGATTACATGATGATGGGTGTTATTGCTCTTTCATTGTTTTCCAACGGAATGTTCTCCATGATAAGTGTCTTCGGCAATTACAGAAAGAAAGGCATCCTTAGAAGGGTCTCGCTGACTTGTACAAAACCCATAATTGTTGTGATAAGCGTTTCGTTGATCAGAATGCTCTTGAGTTTTCTTTCTCTCGTTGTGGTTCTCTTGCTCTGCCGCGCCGTCTTTAATAGTGAGATAGAATTCAACTGGTTCTTGTTGATTCCGACCGTTGTCTCTGTCACCCTCGGCATGATGGCTCTTGGTGTGATGATCGTATCGTTGTTCAGAAATCCAAATGCCGCTTCCAATGTTGGTTCAGTTCTCAACACCGTAATGGTCTTTTTCTCGGGTGTGTACTTTCCTATAACTTTCATGCCAAGCTACATAAGATGGGTCGCCTACATCTTGCCTGTCAAGTATGCTGCAGATCTCGTTCGTTATAGTGCAGATGCACAGAATATGAATGCGTGGTTCTTTCTGATCGTGAATACTATTTTCCTTGTCTGCGGGATTGTGGCTTTGTGGTTCTCAGCCAAAGAACTTGTAGAGTCTGAATGAAGGAGGTTGAACTGCTGTGAACTGCGTTAACAAAGAAAGAAATCTCAAAAGTTGCAACTGTTCTTACCCGGGTTGCCCCAGAAAAGGTATCTGTTGTGAGTGCCTTGCCTACCACAGGTCGCATGGTGAACTGCCTGCTTGTTACTTTTCAAAAGAGGATGAGAAAAGCTGGGACAGATCGATCGAAAACTTTATTTCTAAGTACAAATAAAGGTGTCTTGGTGATGGACTACTTTATAAATCCTTATATTATTTATATGTAGACACACCAAAATCCTTCGAAAGGGTAGAATAACCCCATAGATACGATGTGTGTACACACAAGCCCAGGCTTTTTCCATATATATAGTTTACGAAATCCTGAGAGTCAAGAAGCAATGAAACCTTTTATAATAGCAGTAAAAACAGAGCTTTCGTGATGTGGATTTTGACTACAAGCGATTTGTTGTTTGGTTTACTGTTTCGTCATAATTTGTTATTGTCGATGCAATATGCTTGAGTACTTGACTTTTCTTCGATTTTCTGTCAAAATACAAAAGTGTTGGGGACGTGGTGCAGTCTGGTCAGCATGCCGGTCTGTCACACCGGTGGCCGCGGGTTCAAGTCCCGTCGTCCCCGCCAGAGGGAGGCATCTGCCTCCCTTTTGTGTTATACTTGTTGAAGAGGTGGACTGGTGAGGTTCCTTCTCGGAAGGCAGATTGTTCTCAAGGAATTCTATTACACTGATTTAGCGATATCTTGGATTGAAGAGCCTGTCGTTGGAGCAGCCAATTACCTCATAGGAAGTGAGAAAGGTTACATGTACGTGGCTGCGAACTCTGATGAACTGCATTATGGTGGAGATTTTGATTTCCTGACAACACCCTTTGGTAAGATTGCAGTCATCTGTTGCACAAAACCAGTCCATTGGCAATTGATACACAACGCGAAAGAGTCTGAAGTTATCATGACTGTTATCTTCCAAAATGCGAGTACTGTGTCTGATCTGCTGTTGTCCAAAGCGATATGTTGGGGATCAAGTAGGGAATTCAATCTACCAGTTGCACTCTTGGCGAATCGTGCAAATACATTTCACTATCAGTTCTCGGTACCTGGCCAAGGAAAAGATCACTCCGGTTTGGTCATTGATTCTACGGCAAGTTGCATGATAGACATGGACGTCTCTAAGACTGAAAGTGGCCTTTTCTTCACAGTTAGAAGTTTCGCTGAGGGCTGACACGAATGGGTTTAACCCGACTTCTGCTTTCTTTTTCACTTTCAACCTTCCAGTTGCAAAAATCTCTCAAAAAGCTTGCACAACCGAGTGTGATGAAGAAAACCAAAGGCGTTGTGAAAGCTGCCGTCATTCAAATGGAGTATTCTCCAGTTTCGAATATCAATGGATTGATAATGGTGATAAACAGATTTCTCATGAAAATGACAGACTTTGGCCCCGACATCGTCGTCTTTCCACATCTAATCGATACCTTTTTCTTTCGCGCTTTTCCACTCTTGCTATTCATTGGAACACGTCACCATGTCAAAGCGATAAGAGAAACATCAAGGACAACGAGTGAAGTCAGTGAAAGAATCATGCAAGAGCTTTCGAAGATCTGGGATTGTACAGTTGTTTTTGGAACTACTCGAGGTCTGAAGGTTTATCAATCTGGGACTGAGCAAAGTCGTCTCTTAAAAATCGGGGAGCACAAAATGGCAGTAGTCCCACGTAGAACACTTAACAGCAGCATCGAACTTGATCGCTTAGTATCAAGTGGCGTGAGGATAATAGCAGCTCCAGGCTTTGGTGTAGTCAATTACAGCGATTGGGACGACAGATATCAGATGTGGACTCATTCGCAGATGGTGGGATTCTATGGTCTTTGGTCGGCTGTATCCGGTAGATTTCTTGGCAAGGACTTAAAGGCTCGAGCCTGTGTCACCGCGCCCATCCCAATAACGAACTCATTCGATGGATATATAGTGAAGAACAGCTCTACAAGTGGCGATACAGTCTTGTTGGCAGAACTCGATATGAGTAAGATCGAATCTTTCGTACAATCGAGGAAGTTTCAAGGCCTTCACTATTCTAAAAACTAATGGTTGAGCAGAAATTCATCCCAAAGAGTGTCCTTTGCGAACTGTGTTGAACTGTACTGTAGTCTTGTGATATCCTCTTTCTCTGTTGTGAAAAAGACACTCAAGCCAAGGGCATTGATAAACCGTTCTGGTAGATATTTGTAAACAACAACCTCTTTGAGCTTTTCTAAGGTTTCTGAGGCTTGTATGCTTTCGAGTACTTCACCGAGATCGTATAAGGATAAGCTGCTACTGTAAGTTATCATATTTGACGAATTTGGTAAATCTGGCTGTGACTGGTATAGGAAAGTGTTTAAGGAGTTTATGGCATCATCGATTTTGGATGTCTCACAGGCTACCAAAGATGTCGGATAATTTTTTGTCGAATAATAATTCTTGTAGTAATCGATTGCTGTTTTTGCAAAATCGATCGACGATTTATGGCTCACATCGGCGAGAAATCTGTAGTCAAAACCATCGGTTGAAATTTCGTGAGCAGACGCCAAGATAAAATCTGCAATTCCTTTGAGAGCGTATATCACCTCGACTGATCCCATCAAGCATGCATCCATCCCGAAGACGTCCCACTTGCCTTTAACGTTTCTTGCCATCTCATCAATCGTGAGAAAATCTTTGCTTTCATCGTCGTAGGAGATCCCCTTTGTTGAGTAATCAATAGGAAGAGTGTCGATCCAAGATAGTCCATGATTCCAAATGATCAACGCTTTACGATCTGAATCGACTGAACCGAATCTTTCGGTGAATGACTTGAGAAGATCACCATCTCCGCTGTTGATTTCACCTTTGGCTTCCACTCTATAAATTGTTTTTGAATCTGTCAGGATGTACAAGCCATCTTGTGAAGTCTCATGACTATCCCAAAGAATTACCACCGAGACATCGTCTGCAGCTTTTACTATTTCCTGCAAATCTTTCTGAACGTATACATCGAGATTGTTATCAGAACAGATCCACAGAAAAACGAACCAAGAAGGTTTTTTCAGTTGTAATTGTTTTGTCTCCTTTACTAAGCCACACTCTACAACGATCTGTTTTGTGCCAATTTCTTCAAAGTAGATTGGGACCGTTGCATAACCAGAATCATCGGTCTTGTAATCTACGCCATTCACCTTTATTGTTGTATTGGCTATTAAGAAACCAAAGGTGTTCTTGACGCCTATCTTCACAAAATGAATCTTTCCAGCGTAGAGATTTTCTGGAAAACGATATACAAAAACAGATGGCGTGAAAAGACTCACACAACCGTGTAGAAACGGCATAAGTGCTATGAGAAAAAAGATCATTTTCTTCATGGTTCAACGAATCTGTACGCCTGAGCAAATAACCCAAAAAGTCCACCTGTGTGAATGAACAATATTCTTTGTCCTCTTTTTGAGAGATGTAACATGCCTCTGAAGGTTTTGGCTGTATAGACTGGGTCTAATATTATGCCTTCATTTGCTGCAACGACTCTTATGCAGTCCAAATCTGGTTCTGTTGGGACAGCGTATGCAGGCCCGCTGAAGTCATCCACTACTTTTATCTGTTCTGTGGGAAGATCAACATTTACACCGTACTCTTTTAACTGTTCGACAATCTGCTTGACTTTCTCAACGAATTTTTCAGAAGGGGTCTTGGTAACGTTTATACCAACAACTGGCACATCGTAACCTATGTAACGAAGACCGGCGATCAACCCAGCATAGGTACCACCACTCCCGACAGCACAATAGATTGCGTCAAAACTCTTCAGATCCAACTGAGCTACTATTTCTCCCGCCGCATAAACATATCCCATAGCCCCGAGTGCGTTTGAACCGCCTTCTGGTATCGTGTAAACTTTCAGTCCTCTCTTTTCGAAGTTTTCTTTGTACTCTTCATAAATCTTTTCGATCTGTGCGTATTGTTGAACTGTTACGGTTATCAACTCAGCACCCAGGAGTTTATCGAGCAAGAGATTTCCTTCTGGGACCCTTTGGTTGTACACTCTTAAAAATTCCAAGTCATCTATCGAGAGTGCCTTGATGATCCTTTCGCTCAGTGAACTTTTCGGCTCCACTTGAC
Source organism: Pseudothermotoga sp. (assembly GCA_037478695.1). Lineage (GTDB taxonomy): Bacteria > Thermotogota > Thermotogae > Thermotogales > DSM-5069 > Pseudothermotoga_B. The sequence continues at coordinate 6,876 of JBBFME010000040.1, read as the reverse complement.
TTTCTCTGAGAAACAGAACAGGCTTCAGTCCAAGTTTCACAGCCAAATGCGCCGTCGCTCTGGCATGATTCGATTGCATACCACCGCAGGTGAAGACGACATCACATTTCTTCTTCAATGCATCTGCAAACAAAAACTCGAGTTTTCTGATCTTGTTGCCACTCGAAATCAGTTCGGTCATATCGTCTCTCTTGACATAGATCTCTCTCTCGTACTGACGACTGATCTTTGGCAGATACTCAACGGGTGTTGGCAGTTTTGCAAGGCTCAACTTCATGTCACAACACCTCCAATTCTCTCTGAATTAACAAGAGTAATTCATTCCAACTCACATCACTCTTGAGCATGCCTCTTCTTGCACCACCTCCGCCCGTGCAAAACAGAGTTTCCTTTAGTTTTGATATGAGTTTTGAACAGTCCAACTCTTTTGAAACAAACTGATAGCCCTGAGATGTCTTACATATCAAAAGATCGGTTGTGAAATACTTCGCCAATGCATTCGCCACTTCGTCAAACCCCTCGTAGAAACAAACTTTGTACCTTCCTACCTGCTGTACAGGCAGAGTATTACAGATACTTTTTGCGAGTTCTTCAGCCAGACGGTTTATTAGAGAAGCTTGATCTTTTATCTTTTCCAACAAGCCAAAGACTCTTTCTTTCATTTCGTCTACAGAACTTGTAAGCAACTTCGATAGTTCTCTGAGAACGAGAACCTTTTTCGCATAATCACGCAGCGTTCTGTCTCCTGCTAAGAAATAGACTCTTGTCAGCGTGCCTTTGGTTTTCTCCCAAGCAACTACCTTCACCATACCTATTTCCCCTGTGTTCTTTACGTGAAAACCACTACAAGCAGAACGATCAAAATCACCTATTTTCACAATTCTGACACGTTCACCAACCTTATCACTCAATGACTTTCTCAGATTCATCTTTTCTGCTGTTTCTCTATCGGTGTGAATGATCTGGACTTCAACACAAGACCTTACAATTTTGTTTGCGAGCGTTTCTGCCTCTTCAAGGGCTTCAACGGTCAATTGAGGAAGGTCAAGATCGATTGTAGAGAACTCTTCACCCATGTGGAAGCTAACCGTTTTTGCTTGAACAGCTTTCAAAAATGCCGCTGACAAAATGTGCTGTGCTGTGTGTTGTGTGGCTATGTCCAACCTTCTTGACTCATCTACGTCGCATTCATATTCTCCCGGTTCTATGGGTTTGTCCAGTAAGTGAACTATTTCAGTTCCCCTTTCTTCTACCTTGAGGACCTGTGCGGGGCCAATCTTTCCACGATCGCCCAATTGACCACCTTTACCGTCTGGATAAAATGGACTCTCGTCGCTCAAAGCATAGAAACTCCCATTTTCTTCATATACTCTTTTGATATTGATCACAACTTGCTACCTCCTTTAGCTGTAGAATATGTTCAGATCACGAACGAAGGAGGTTGTTCGGTGACAGTACTCTCAGTCTTGACATCACTTGTATCGGTGATTGTATTTCAGCGTTTAACAAAAAAACTGATCATCTCTATGATAGCAGGTTTTTTGGCCTTTGCATTTGTTAACTGGCAGGTGATATCACATTTTCCTATGATCTTTCTGAACTCTCTTAGAGATTCATCTTTCATAACACTTCTACCGAGTGTCTTTCTCATATACTTTCTTGGCGAACTCATGGCTGCTTCGCAAGATGCAGAGAGATTCTCCCAATCAGTTCAGAAGTTGTTTCAAAGCTCCAAATCTGCAGCGGCTTTCATGCCAGCAGTAGTAGGGCTTATGCCGATGCCTGCTGGGGCGATGTTTACAGCACCAATTGTTGACCAAATCGGGTCACAGATGAATGCCTTGGACAAGACAGCCGTCAACTATTGGTTTCGCCACACTCTTGAGTTTTTTTGGCCCGTCTATCCGGCTATGTATCTTCTTGCGAGTTTGACCGGCACACCCTTAGGAATGATCTCAATCAAGTTGTTCCCTTTATTTCTGATCTCCTTTCTGATAGGCTGGCTTTACTTGAATGGGTTTACTCTGCCCAAAGTGAGAAAGATCTCTTCAGAGGATTGGAAAAACCTCTGGCCTCTCCTCGTGATCCTCTCAACTGGTTTCATGATACTCGTGTTCAAATTGGAAGGCTGGCTTTCTCTGTTGATAGCCTGTGGCTTCTATGCATTGGTTCGTGCCAGAGCTGTTCTGAAGGCACTCGTGCAGTCTGTGAAGAAACTCGATATCTTTCCAATACTTCTTGTCGTCTTTCTTTACAAGCATTCGATGATCGATCTTGGAATTGGGCAAAGAATGAGTGAAGAGCTTTCCAGATCTGGTTTTGGTGTTCTATTGATTGCGATCTCACTTCCGTTGGTTATCGGGATGTCCACGGGAATAACCAGCGCCGCTCTTGGTGTTTGTCTTCCCATTGTACTTGCAATGAAGGCTGATCATCTGGCTGTAATCACCTATGTTTTCTCGGTGATAGGAGTTCTTCTTTCACCAGTTCATCTTTGCTTAGTCTTGACCTGTCAGTACTTCAAAATGGATTTTCTACACGTGCTGCGAAGAGTTCTTGTACCGATCATAGTTACATCGATCGCTGGACTTTTGTTGTATTCTTGGTGAGGAGGTGTTGAATTTGACGCGATTTGTCGGGAAGATGTTTCCAAAACAGTCGCCGCTGAAACTTTTGTTCGAGCATGCCTTGGTTACTCAGAAGGCGGCAGAGTTCATCTTACCGGCTTTGAGGAATTATTTTGAAAACCACCCGATTGACGATATGTGTAAAGAAGTTGATGTACTTGAAGATAGAGCAGATGAACTCAAGATACAGATCAGAGAAAGTTACTCAAAGTTGAAATTCGTCTACTTTGATAGAACCGATATGCTGATCATTCTTCACGAAGAGGATGCTGTAATAGATGCGGTTGATGATTTTCTCAAATCTCTGACACTCAACAAAATTGAGAAACCACTTTGTAAGGAAATCAAAGACTTGATCTTTGAACTTGCAGAGAACGCTCGAGATAGTGTCCAAATCATGGTCAAGGCTGTGGGAGATTTGCAGAATTTGGTAGAATCCTCGTTCGCTCCATCTATAGCTTTGGCTGAAGATAAGCTTGCAACGAAGGTTGAGACGAATGAATCACAAACAGACAGGTTATCTCTTGAGCTTGGAAGAAAAATCTTCTCGATGAAAAACACAATTCATCCGGTAGATTTGTATTTCCTTGAGAAACTCGTCAGACTTCTCACGCGAGTAGCAGATCATGCCGAAAATGTGGCAGAGAGGATTCGCATGATAACCCACATCTGAGGAGGTAAGATCATGTCGATCTTACTCGCTTTTGCAAGTGGTTTTGCCATGGCATTTGCCATAGGAGCAAACGACGTTGCGAACTCAATGGCAACGGCTGTGGGTGCCAAGGCAATCACTCCAAGACAAGCGGTTGTAATCGCCTCTTTCTTGGAGTTCCTTGGAGCAGTTCTGTTTGGTTCACATGTTACTTCCACCATCACCAAGGGCATCGTCAAACCAGAAGTCATAGCAGACCCCAAAATATTGTTGATCGGTGCCTTTGCTGCGTTGGTTTCTTCTTCGGTATGGATTTTGGCTGCAACGTTGTGGGGAATGCCTGTTTCAACGACCCATTCCATAGTAGGTGGTATGGCAGGCTTTGGTATAGCTGCGGCAGGATGGCAGGCTGTGAATTGGAAGGTGATGGCATCGATAGTCTCAAGCTGGGTACTCTCACCACTCGCTGGAGGATTGCTCGCTTACTCGATCTTCAAATTGATATCATTTCTCGTACTGAGGAGACCTTCACCTTCGAATGCCGTCAAGAAGGCCGGGCCAGTGATAATAGGGTCAACTTTTTTCATCATTTTGTATCTCTTCAGTGTGAAAACGATGAAGCTGAATCAGAGAAACAGCCTTATTCTCGGTCTGATCTTTGCAACTTGTGCAGGGATCATCGGTTATCTGATTTTGAGGAGATACTATAAGAGAAGAACGAGCGATTATGAATTTGTGGAATACATCTTCAAACGCCTTCAAGTCATGACCAGTTGCTATGTGAGTTTTTCACATGGAGCTAACGATGTGGCAAACGCCGTTGGTCCGATTGCAGTGATCTACTGGGTGATCAAGACAAACAGTGTTTCTTCAAAGGTTGAAGTCCCGATTTGGATACTGATGTTCGGAGGCTTAGGCATTTCCTTAGGTGTTCTCTTTCTTGGCTACAGGGTTATGAAGACAATAGGAACTGACATTACAGAGTTGAACAACACTCGAGGCTTTTGCATAGATTTTTCAACTGCCTCTACTGTACTGCTCTCTTCGATCTTTGGACTTCCTGTTTCAACCACTCACATAGTTGTCGGTTCTGTAGTTGGCGTCGGAATGGCTCGTGGTATAGAGGTTGTCAATGTGGGTGTATTGAAGAATATCGTATTCTCTTGGATCATGACTGTACCTCTTGCTGCAGGGTTATCTGCCCTTCTGTTCAAGGTGTTTCAGGAACTCATCTGAACTTCTTTCTAATTATCATCATCTGAGTGAAACCAACCCAACCCATTAAGATGACCATCAAGCGATCTAAGGAGAGTTCAAACTGACTCTTAGAAAGGTCTCTCAGCAGAACAAAACACATAACGATTAAGAACATCGCGCCGCCGACCATTAGGTGCGCGTCTATTCTTTGAGGATTTTTCCTCATGTCAATTATCCCGAAAAGGTATATCAAACTGAAGATGAGGACGCACAAAGAAAGCATCCAATCAGTCTTCAAAAGAAGTGAAAAAGAAAAGAATCCCAAAATTGTGTTGAGTATCAAGAGAAGTTTTTTCACAGTATGAGACCTCCTATGAGCTTGGTCATGTAAGCTAAGAGGTAAGCAATCGCCAGACTGTAGAAGATCAAGATTAAGAGGTACTTTTTGCCAACTTCGGCAGATATCGTCCCCAGAGTGGCAAAACAAGGCACATACGCCATCACAAAGACGATTAAAGCCAAGGCAATGGCAGGACTGAAAGAGTTTGCTAATGTGCTTGCGAAAGACAGTTCTGTACCAAAGCCGAAAAACATACCAAGTGCAGAGACTACCACTTCCTTAGCGGCGATTCCGAAAACCAAAGCGGTGCTGATTCTCCAATCAAATCCAAGAGGTCTCAACACAGTGGCCACGGCTTTACCTACGTAGGACGCAAAGGAATTCGCAGGATCACCATTTGCTGGAAAGTAACTCACGATCCAGAGAACAACTGAAGCCAAGAAAATCACTGTGCCAGCTTTTACCAAGAAGTGTTTACCCCTGTGCCAGACATAGAGCATAAGATTTCTAATCTTTGGCATGCGATATCTTGGAAGTTCAAGAACCAAGAACCCCGGTTCGCCTTTGAAAAGAATCTTGTTCAGAAAAACTGCACTCATCATCGCTACGACAACACTCAGGAAATAGACCGAGAAAACGACTAAGCCCTTATTCTTCTCGAAAAAGATACTCGCAAGCAGAAGATAGACAGGCAATCTTGCACTACACGAAATGAACGGCACCGACAGAACTGCAACAATTCTCTCTCGTTGATCAGATATTCCTCTCGTTGACATAATCGCTGGAACCGAACAACCAAATCCAAGTAAAAAAGACATAAAGGATCTACCCGACAACTTCAATCTGTACATTACTCTGTCTACGACAAAGGCTGCCCTCGGCAGATACCCTGATTCCTCCATAATGCCGAGAACGAGAAAGAGGATAAAGATATTTGGGACGAAAACCAAGATAGATCCAACGCCAGAAATAATACCATCGGCAATCAAAGATGAAACAATCTGATTTTTCAGAAAGATTCTTACGGTATCTGCCAGATTGCCGAAGAGAACTTCAATGAGCTCAGAGATCGGTTGAACTACTTCAAAAGCTAAGGTGAATGTCATGTACATCAGAGCGAGAAAGATCGGTATGCCTATGTATTTGTGTGTCAACACGTGATCTAAAGCCTCACTCATTGTCAGCTCAGATCCAGGAGCCTTGAAGGCTTCTTTGATAATCAAGTCGATGTGTTTGTACCTTTCTTGTGGAATCCTCTCTCTGAGAAGGCCTGGTTGAACCTCACATGGTTCAATCAGTTTTACTGTTTCTGGGTCGCCTTCGAGGTACTTCACAGATAGCCATCTGAGGGGAAAACCACTTAAAGATTGTCTAAGTCGCAAGATAGATTCCATTTCTTCTATGCTTTTTTCTGTTTCTGTATCAAAAGCGAATTGAAGGTTCTTTTTTTCGGAAGACATCATTTTGAGAATCGTATCGAGTAACTCTGTTACCCCTTCTCCTGTAACGGCACTCGTCAAAACTACTGGCACGCCAGTGTGTTTTGCCAATTCTTGTTTGTCGATGTGAATACCTTGCTTTCGAGCTTCATCGACTGCATTGATCGCAAGGATTATCTTTGTGTCAAGTTCAGCAGCTTCCAGGAAAAGGTAAAGTCCCTGTCTCATCGACAGAGCATCCACAACCACTACCAGAATATCTGGCGTTTTGTACAGAAGATAGTCTCTCGCTATCTTCTCGTCTATACTGAAAGAAGATAAACTGTAAGTCCCAGGTAGGTCAATGAACTCTATCTTAACACCGCGCCAATTCCTTATTCCTTCCTTTACTTCGACTGTGACACCTGCCCAGTTTGCAACATACTGTCTCATTCCCGTCAAAGCGTTGAAAAGGCTTGTTTTACCTACATTTGGGTTTCCACACAGAGCTACGCGAAGAGCCACTTCACAACCTCCTCAACAAGACACGGCTTGCCATGCCAAAACCTATGGTAAACTGACCTTTTTCGGTTTTGATTGTCATAGGTTTTACGATTTGCAGGACCTTGCCTTTTTCGATAC
>JBBFME010000039.1:11955-15979 GCA_037478695.1 Pseudothermotoga sp. | reverse complement strand
TTGCTAATATTTGCGACCAAAGGAAGGTTCCTGTCTTTCGGCAATATCACAAACTTACTCAGACAAACATCGATAAACGGCGTCGTTGCACTGGCAATGCTCTTTGTGATTGTCACTGGTGGTATAGATCTATCAGTAGGTGCTGTTGTGGGATTGTCTGGGATGATCTTTGCTATGCTCACCTCTTCAAGGCTTAATTACCAGATGTCATCGTTTTCAGCGATAGTCATAGCACTGGGAGTTTCTACGATGGTTGGTGTAGCCAATGGTGCAGCCATATACGATTTGAAAGTTCCACCTTTCATAGCAACTCTTGGTGTCATGACCTTTGTAAGAGGTTTGGTCATGTACATATCTTCCGGAAGGATGATCACGGGTCTTCCTGGTAGTTTTGTCAATTTTTCCTCTGAAATCATCTTGGAGATTCCAAAATTGGTGTGGTTGTGGTTGCTGACGGCACTAATTGTTGGCCTGGCGCTGAAGTATACAAGGTTTGGTAGAAATCTGTATGCACTTGGAAGTAACAGAGAAGCTGCTCGATTATCAGGTGTGAACATGAGACTGAACTATTACGGTGCTTATGCAGTTTGTGGACTATTGAGTGGTTTAGCAGGGATCATGCTAGCTTCAAGGCTTGCTGCAGGGGTTCCCACAGCCGGACAAGGATACGAGCTAGATGCTATTGCCTCTGTTGTAATAGGTGGTGCGAGTCTGAGTGGAGGAGTAGGAACTGCTTTGGGAGCCGTCATAGGAGCACTTTTGATACAAACACTTAGAAATGGAGGAAATCTTCTGGGTATAGATCCTTTCATCATGCAGATGGCAATTGGTTTGATAATTGTTGCCGCTGTGTTTTTCGATCAGTATATCAAAACTGGACGAAGGTGATCCTGTGAAGATATACGTAGATGGTTGCAGTGATGAAGCATTACTGTTTGCTGAGGAAATTGGGATAGGTGTTACGACAAATCCATCGATCATTGCAAGAGAATGTACCAGTAAAACACTGAGTGAAGTAATTGATAGATTGTCAGGACTGAATGTACCATCGATTTTCTTTCAGCTGGAGCATTTCGATGAGCAATTACTAAGACGTTTGGATCCCAATAAGTTTGTCATTAAAGTAGCTTGGATTGCTGAGAAATATAATCTATTTACTTGCCTGAGAAAGAAAGGATTTAGAGTTTGTGCAACGGCTGTATATGAAATATCACAGCTGGTCTTTGCACTCAATTATGATGTTGACTATGTCGCTTTCTATTACGATCGGGCAATGAGAAGAGGTATAGATTCTCAGAGAAGAATTAGGCAATTCAAAGAAATCATAGCAAACTGTAAGCAAGACACAAAACTCATCGTGGCAAGCCTGAAAACAGCATCACAAGCAAATGAAGCCGTTATTGCTGGTGCAGATGAAATAGCCCTTCCATTTTCTGTTTTGAGAGAATTTGTTGAGGTTCCTGAATACGTTAGGAAAGATGTCGAAAAGTTCTCTGAAGATTACAAGAAGCTCTTTTCTTGGGAAGAAGATGATGGGAGGATATCTCGGTGAACAGAGTGACCGTGTTTGGGAGCTTCGTTGTTGATTTAACAGCATTTTCACCGTATATTCCACAAGTTGGTGAGACCGTCTTTGCAGATCTTTTCAAGTATGGGCCTGGTGGTAAAGGATTCAACCAGGCTGTTGCAGCAAAGAAGAGTGGAGCCGATGTTATGTTTATGACGAAGATAGGTGACGATATGTTTTCTTCCGTGGCTTTAGATGCTTTTGAGAAATTTGGGTTGGACAAATCATATCTACTGAGATCGAGCAGCAGAGGAACCGGCGTAGCGTTGATCACAGTCGATAGGGATGGCAAAAATGCCATAACCGTTGTTCCGAGTGCGTGTACTGATATCACTACAGAAGAAGTTTGGGCACACAGAAAAATTTTTCAAGAGTGTGATGTTTTGATCACACAATTCGAAGCAAGTTTGGATGCAACCTTTGAAGCGCTGAAGATTGCCAAGAGCGCTGGTGTGATTACCATCTTAAATCCTGCTCCCGTAAGGGATTTTGACAAAAAACTACTTGAATACATCGACATAATAATCCCAAATGAAATCGAGGCAAGTCAGCTGACAGGAATTTCCTTGGACGGCACAAATGCCTTTTTTAAGATGGCATCAAGACTTGAGGCGTTGGTCGATACAGTTATCATTACTCTTGGAGAAAAAGGTGTCTTTTGTTCTAAGGTGAGCGAGCAGATAATACCTGCCATAAAGGTAAATACGATTGACTCGACGGGTGCAGGAGATGCCTTTGTTGGTATCTTCGCTTCTTATTATTCACGAAAAGCTGAGTTGGCAAGCGCCATAGACTATGCTCGTGTTGGGGCAGCTATTTCTACCACTCGAGTAGGTACTTCTCCCTCGATGCCAACAAGAGATGAAATAGAGCAACTCTACATTCAGACGGTTTGTAACCTTGAGATGAGGTGATTCTATGAATTACATTCTGGCTTACGATCTTGGGACGACCGGTAACAAAGCGACTCTTTTCAGAGATGATGGTAAATTGATAGCAAGTTCTTTTCATCCATACGATACCTATTTTCCGCGTGTCAACTGGGTTGAGCAAGATCCGAATCAGTGGTGGAAATCAGTTGAGATCGCCACGCGAGAACTCATTGAGAAAACAAGAGTTGACAAGAACGAGATAAAGGTAATAAGTTTTAGCGGACAGATGATGGGTGTGGTGCCGATAGATAAGGACGGCAATCTCCTGAGAAATGCAATCATCTGGGCGGATCAAAGAAGCACCCAACAGGCTTCGAGGTTGGAAAGTGTTACTAACGAGAAGGTCTATCTTACCACTGGTTCGAGGATTACTCCAACGTATTTTGGTCCAAAGATTGCGTGGCTCAAGGACAATGAACCTGAAATATACGAAAGAACATTCAAATTCCTTTTTCCGAAAGACTATGTGATCTTCAAATTAACAGGGATAACTGGCACGGATTTTTCTGATGCATCTATGTCGAACATCTTTGACATAAAACAGAAGAGATGGTCGGAGGAACTGATTCGTACTCTGCAGATAGATATCGACAAACTTCCTGAGGTGTCATCCTCTCTATCGGTGGTTGGTAACATACTTCCCTCGGTTGCTTCTAAGATAGGTTTGTCCTCAAGAACATTGGTTGTGCGTGGAGCGGGAGATGGGCCTGCAGCAACGATTGGTGCTGGTGTTTTTGATTCAAGTGAAGCTTATCTTTATTTAGGTTCATCGAGCTGGATCAGCACGTGTGCAGATAGACCTTTCTTTGATCCCGAAGCGAGGACCTTCAATTTCTGTTATCCTGTGCCAGATCTATACTGTCCAACTGGTACTATGCAGGCAGGCGGTGGTTCTTATCAGTGGGCAAAGAATACATTCTGTGACCTTGAGAAAAGAGCTGCCGAGGATCTGGGACTTGACGTGTACGTAATTCTAGATGATTTGATTGACAAAACGATTCCGGGATCAAAGTCATTGATCTTTCTTCCTTATCTACTTGGTGAAAGAAGCCCAAGATGGAACGTGAATGCAAGAGGTGTCTTCGTTGGGCTTTCTGTGATACATGAGAAGGCAGACTTGCTTAGAGCAGTTCTCGAAGGCGTGACATTTAACTTAAAGGTGATTCTGGACATCTTCGAGAAAGTGGCAAAGTTTCAGTTTCAGAAGATAAGACTGATAGGTGGAGGAGCTAAAGGAAGAAATTGGAGACAGATCATTGCTGACATATTCAACAAGATCGTTGTGGTCCCGGAATTTCCTGAGCAGGCAACATCTATTGGAGCAGCTATCTGCGGGGGACTCGGTGCTAAGTTGTTCAGTGTTGACGATGCTAAAGGATTTGTGAAAGATGTGCAAGTGCTGTATCCCAGAGGCGAATTCCGAGAGAAATACGACAGGTTGTACGAGATATTTGAAAGATCATACCACGTGCTGAAGGAAGTTTTCGATCAGCTGGCTGGTGTCGGCTGAGCAATCTGTCTCAGA
>JBBFME010000039.1:0-11945 GCA_037478695.1 Pseudothermotoga sp. | reverse complement strand
TGTCTTATCTTATAGCTTCTATGGGACATTTTGAGTATTTGGCAGTTGTAGACAGTGGTTTTCCCGTGTCGAATGACTTCTGCGTCGATTTGAGCATTGTTGCAGGAAAGCCTGGAATACTTGAGGTTTTGATACCAATAATCGAAGAACTGGAAATGGAGAAGGTCCTCATAGCGGAGGAAATCAAGAAGACGTCTCCAAAATATCACGAAAGATTGTTGTCAGTTCTTCCAAGTGCAGTGAAGGTCGAGTACATTCCTCACGAAGAGTTCAAGAGAATAGTCAATCTTGAAGCAAAAGGTGTTGTCAGAACGGGTGAACAGACCTCGTATTCAAGTATCATCCTTATGGCTGGTGTGACCTATCATGGAGAAAAATGAAAGGGAGGGATCAGATGATATACAGATCTACAAAAAAATTTCCATTAAACTCATCAGTAATAGGACTTGGTTGTTGGGGTCTCTCAGGACCTTCAGTCTGGAAGGATTCAACTGATTCGGACTCTATCAGAGTTGTTCATAAGGCCTTGGAAAAGGGGGTTAACTTCTTTGATGTGGCCCCCGTCTATGGTTTTGGGCATGCCGAGGAGATTCTTGGTAAAGCGCTGAAAGGATTTCCAAGAGATAAAGTGATAATTGCAACGAAATGTGGTTTGATATGGGATGACCAAAAGAGAATAACAAGATGTTTGAAACCAAGTAGTATCTTCAAAGAGATCGATGAAAGCCTGAAGAGGCTTAGCGTAGATTATGTCGATCTATATCAACTACATTGGCCAGATCCAAACACACCGATTGAAGAAACAATCAATGCCTTGGTGGAACTCAGAAAAGCTGGGAAAATAAGGTATATAGGTTTATCAAATTTCTCAATTGATACTGCCCAGAGATTTTTGGATTATATAAGTAGTATGCAGGGGCTTTATAATATGTTTGAAAGAAATGCTCTAAGCTACCACAACATCCCACTTGAGTACAGAACAGAAAGAGAAGTGTTACCTTTCTGTAGCAAGAATGGCCTGGCGTTCTTACCTTATAGCCCTTTGATGCAGGGAGTTCTGACCGGTGATATTAAATACAGTGAGCGGTTTACGGATGTAAGAGCAGCTAATCCGAAATTAATTGGTGATAACTTGAAGAAATATTTGAAAGTCGTAGAAAAGCTTAGAGAAATCGGTTCTCAGATTAACAAACCGGTTAATGAAATAGCTATGAACTGGCTGATAAAGCATGAAATGATAACTTCTATAATAGCCGGTGCGACAAAGCCTGAACAACTGGATGAAAATCTAAAAGCACTTGATTGGAAAATGGATGAAGAATTGTTCAACGAGATCGAGAAGGTTGTTTTACAATCAGGTGTGATTGACTGAGGTAACGCAATAGGAGGTAATAATGTGACATCTTTCTCATCAAACATGCTTCACAGAGATAGCCCGATGCCACTGTATTATCAACTCGAAAAGATACTGGAAGAATGGATTGGCAAAGAGCTAAAACCTGGAAACATCATTCCTGGGGAAAAAGAACTTTGTGACACCTTTCAGGTTAGTAGAACGGTGGTCAGACAGGCTCTTGCCAATCTGACTAACAAGGGTTTGATAAAACGCTATAGAGGTGTTGGGACGGTCGTTGTGCAACCTAAGATTGACGAACATCTCGTATCAAGGCTTACGGGTTTTTATGCCGACATGATTTCTCAGGGGATCAAACCAAGGACGAAGGTTTTGAGTAAAGAAATAGTCAAAGCTGGTGAAATGTTAGCTCAGTATTTGTCGATCAAACCAACTGATCAAGTGGTCAAAATACACAGACTGAGGTATATCGAAGAAGAACCTATCCTATTGGTGACAACCTTCTTGCCTTTGAGCATTTTTCCAGATTTGATCGATGAAGATCTTGAGAATCATTCTCTGTACAGCATTATAGAAGGTAAGTATGGGTTAAAACTTGTTTGGGGAGAAAGAACGATCGAAGCAATAAGTGCTGAAAGTCAAGATGCGAAATTACTGGGAATATCAAAGGGTGCCCCACTGTTGTTTTTGAGGAGTATCACATACACAGAGAGGGACATACCTGTTGAATACTATGAAGCAAAACACAGAGCTGATAGAACTCGCTTCATTACACGTCTTTTCAGAACACCAATCGACGAGCAAAGCATTGCCTCATCATTAAGTCATGATCTGAAGTTAACAAAGCATTTTGCAAAGAAATTTCAGACATTCTTTTAGGGAGGGACTAGTTGATGAAATTCAAGTGTGTCGTAGATGGTCAGTTGGTAGAATCATCGTCTGGTAGATTTCTACAGATAAGAAATCCAGCAAATGTTGATGAAGTAGTTGGTGAAGTTCCTGCAATGACTGCTGAAGAAGCCCAGAAGGCTGTTGAGTCTTCACACTTCGCGTTCAAGACTTGGTCTGCTCTATCCCCGTTCAAAAGAGCAGAGATCATAAAGAATGGTGTGAAGATAGCTCAGGAAAAGGCAGAGGAAATTTCTCGTTTGCTGACATTGGAGAATGGAAAGACAATAAAGGAATCACGAGAAGAAGTGAAGAGTTCCTTAGAATCTATTCGGTACTTCGCTGAAGAAGTGCTAAATGTGTTTGGAGAGACATATCCTGTCGATAAATCAGATAGATTGAGTGTCACAGTGAGACAACCTGTAGGAGTTGTATCAGCTATTGTTCCATGGAACTATCCACTGTTGTTGTTATCATGGAAGATAGGACCAGCGTTAGCTGTGGGTTGTACAGTGATAGCTAAGCCATCTCATTACACTCCTCTATCCACACTCAAATTAGCCGAATGTTTCTTGGAAGGTGGCTTACCAAAAGGCGTTTTTAACGTCGTGACTGGAAAGACCTCTGAAATAGGAAGGGTACTCACAGAGCATCCTCTCATCTCGAAGATAGCCTTCACGGGTAGCACAAATGCCGGAAAGAACATCATGGTTTCCGCTGCTGGCACTGTGAAAAGATTAACACTTGAACTTGGTGGTAATTGCCCGTTCATAGCCTTTGAGGATGCAGATCTCATCGCGGCTGTTAAGGGTGCAGTGAGAAGATCGTTCAGAAACGCCGGCCAAGTCTGTAACGCCATTAATCGCATATATGTTCACAGATCGATTTTCAAGAACTTCGTAGATCTTTTTGTAGAAGAGACAAAAAAGATAAAGGTAGGCAACGGTTTGAATGAAGATGTGGAAATGGGACCACTCACCACAGAAGAAGGTTGGCAAACGGTAAAAGAGTACGTTGACGAGGCCGTGAAGATGGGTGCGGAAATTTTGCACGGCGGCAAGAGACCAAATGGGGCTGAGTTCGAACGAGGACACTTTTTTGAACCAACTACTCTTGTGAACGTCAGTCACAGGATGAGAGTTGTGAAAGATGAGGTGTTTGGTCCAACAGCTCCTATAATGCCTTTCGAAACCTTTGAAGAAGCCATTAAGAAAGCGAATGATACAGAGTATGGACTGGTTTCCTATGTCTATACCAAAGATCTTTCAAAGGCATTGAAGGCAGCGATGGTGATCGAGAGTGGTACCGTTGGTATTAACAATGTATCTGGTGGTGAATATGCCTATCCGTATGGTGGGTGGAAACAGAGCGGATTCGGTATAGAGAATTCACATCACGTTTTCAACGAATATACATACATCAAACATATTAGAATAGATTACTGAAACAGAACTTGTGGTTTTCTGAGAGAAGACGGAGAGGAGGAATTGCGATCTTTCACGAAATTACAAAACCGTTTGATGTTTTCTTTGATATTGCAAAAGGAAGAGTAGATCTCCTCGGGAAGAGGACGGTTAGAAGATATAATGACGTAAAACAGATTTTTTGTGAGATTGATGCAAAGCTAGAAAAGGAAAATCCCATAATTTATGAAGTCTTCGAAGCCCCTATTCCAGAGAAGGAAGGGGAACTTATGTTCTTGATCACCGTTTTGTACCCAGGTAAGGTAAATGGTGAGTTTTTCATGACCAAGGGACATTATCATGTGGTTGAGAATACAGCCGAGGTCTACCTCGGATTGTCAGGCAAAGGACTTGTTCTTTGTCAGACTAAAGAAGGAGACTTCGAATCCTTAGAGATATCTCCCAACAAAGTTGTCTATATACCCCCGTGTTGGGCCCATAGAACGGTTAACACCTCTTCTGAGCCACTTGTTTTCTTCGGTATCTATCCTGCTCACGCTGGGCATGACTACGAGAGTATCGAGAAAAGTGGATTCAGAAAAAGGGTTTTTGTTGACCAAAATCGTGTATGCATTCGGTGATCGTTTTGTAACTCTTGATTTTTCCGAATGATGTAGTAAAATACTTTATGGCACAAGCGGGTGTAGCTCAATGGTAGAGCATCGGCCTTCCAAGCCGAGGGCTGCGGGTTCGAATCCCGTCGCCCGCTCCAGCGCCCGTAGCTCAATAGGATAGAGCATCGGACTTCTAATCCGAGGGTTGTGGGTTCGATTCCCGCCGGGCGCACCAACGTGGTGACCATAGCTCAGCTGGTAGAGCGCCTGACTGTGGATCAGGCGGCCGCGGGTTCAAATCCCGCTGGTCACCCCAGGACGCGCGCCTGTAGCTCAATGGATAGAGCGTCGGACTTCGGATCCGATGGTTGCGGGTTCAAGTCCTGCCAGGCGCGCCAATCCCCTGGTCAACGTAGCTGAGAAAATGGAGTCGTTTTTCTAAGGGAGGTAGAAAAGATGGAAGTATTGAAGGTAGCCTCTAACTCTAACCCAAACAAAGTTGCAGGTGCTCTTGCGGGTATGATCAGAGAAAGTGGTAAGGCTGAACTTCAAGCGATTGGTGCAGGTGCCGTAAATCAAGCTGTCAAAGCAATTGCCATAGCCAGGGGTTATTTGGCACCAAGCGGAGTTGATCTCGTCAGCATTCCCGCCTTCACAGATGTCGAGATCGACAAGGAAACAAGAACGGCTCTGAAGTTTATAGTCTTTCCAAGAAATTGATGACAAGACTTAGAAGCCCCGCTCAACGCGGGGCTTTGTTTTTAATAGACCAAATCTACTATCTGTTTCACCCTACCTTGAAGATCTTCTAAGTGATTTATCTTCAAGGCTGCTTCATAAGTTCTTGTCATGGTTCCAATGGCATCTAAAACTGAGTAAAGTGTCTTGAGAGCATTTTTGACGTCTGTCAGTTCTGGATATCTCACCTCAAAGAGCTGTATGAATTCAACTATCAATGGGATTGTCTCACGGAAAACTATTAGAACACTTTGCCAGTTGTCTATAGATTGTTGATCTTTCAAGGCCCTGTAAGACTCGCTGAACAATTTGTCTATCACTGCTCTTGTGCTGCGAAAATCATTTCTCATCAATTCTGAACGCGTATAGTAATTCCAGTATTTTTCGTAGTTTTCCTGCACGAAGTTTTGTGAAATAGATAACAACCTGTCGATCTCTGTCTCGAAGTAATTTGTGAAATTGGGATAGACCAACTTGCTTTTCACAAAATCAGAAACATTTGCCGCTATTTGTTCAGCGCTGAGCTGTTGTCTCACATAGTTCTCTATATTAGAATGAAAGTAGCTTAGTACTGTTTCAGGATTGGTGAGTACACTGAGCAATTTTTCTCTCACAGCTTGTAAGATATCGTCTACCAACTGATCTCTAACGTAGTTGACCACCTTGTCGACCAAGGCTTCGATCGTGAGATTTGCAGCCACACCGCTCCAGTTTCCAGTTATTATGTCGACGAACAGATTCGCTGCTTTCAACAGTATGTGTTTTGCAGATTCAAGCTTTTCTATGATCTTGCGTGCTTCTCTTACCATGTTCGTCATCTTTTGTGTAACTTGTACCAGATCGTCGGTGGATCGATTTTGCACCACATCGGCATACCCAGCACAGTTTATCAGCGCACCTGCTCCGACATTAAACCTCTTTATGGCTTCGCTTTCGACAAGGATGATACCGTTCTCTTGAATCTTTTCAAGCCATTTTCGTGCCTCTCGAGCTAATTCTTTCATCTTTTGCGTCGATATGTCGAGACTTTCCAACTCTTGCAACAAGCCGCTCATTCTGTAGATCTCTGTGTCCTTAGCGAGTGTGTATGCAGTTATTTCGTTTGGTTTTGGTCCATCTTTGTCGATCACAATCCAGCCACTTGCTGTATATCCAAGCTGATCGTAACTGTAACGTGGGCTACCAGAGGTGCGCAGTATGTAATAGTATTTTCCGGGGACAACGTTACCGATTGTGAGTATTCCGTTTTCGTCACTTGTCGATTTTAAGTAACTCATTCGATCGAGATCTCCCATGACTTTGTAAAAATAGACGCTCACATTCGATTTGCCGAGCATCGAAAGACCAGACTCATCCCTGATAGTGAATTTCACTTCTCTGATGGGAACATTCGCTTTGGAACCATCTGGATTCTGAAGTGGGTAGAAAGTAAAGCTGGTAGATTCGCCTGTTGCAGCGATAGATATATTCACTTCAACTCTGCTCACAAAAGAGTATTTTCCCCAGTTGCTCACCCAAGCGAAATAGTATTTTGAGTCTACAATTGGAAGCTCTTTGAGTTCGATTTCTTGTTGGTTGAAGGGCCAGGAGAGTCTTTTCACCATGGGATTTCTCAGCTCGAGTTTGTCGAAGTTGTTTTCCTTGACTTTGATGTTGACTTTGTCTGAGTAGTTCTCTGACAACTCGGTCTTCGCCATTTGATCCTCTGGCGGTTGACAGTAATACAGTTGTATTCCCGTTTCCCTGATCGCTAGGTCAACGGCACTCATCGAAGTCACGCAACCCGACGAAAAATACCAGTTTGGACCATAGACAGAGTCTGTGTAGACATCTGTTATTATGACAACGATCTTTCTCGCATCTGGCCGCCAGTCCAGATTCAATGACCACAAGAACACGTCATAACCCCAAGTCAGATTCCACCATTCACCCCATGTGTCTATGTCGTCTATTGCTGCCCTTATTTCTTCGATCATTGCTGGGCCAAAGAATCTGGTTTGGTACGTAGAGATAGTCCACTCTGGTTGATCTTCTGTTTCGTACATACTTATGAAGATTCTGAAGTCTGTACCAACTTCGATCATCCTATCTACGAATTGATGCAATTGTTCTATAATAGAGTCTGCGTGTTTTCTCATTGAGCCAGTGCCGTCGATGAAGAAGGCGATATCGAGTTTGTCGGAGTTGATGGACTTTTCCCAAAAACCACTTCCGTTGAACCTGTAGCTTGGATGATCTTTAAAAGTCGCGGTTTTTTCTTCCAAAAGTTCACCGTTTTTGTCGTAAGCTTTCTCAGTTATCGTAAAATCTTCGAGTTTCAGGTTTCTGACATAATTTCCTGCATCGTCTTTAACGGTGACAGAACACCACAACGCATTCCAAAGCTCAGAGGGCCACCAAACCTCGTTTTCTCTGAGCTGTATCTGGTAGGACAATAGCATGATTGTAAGCAAGGTCAACAGAACAGTTAAGACCTTTTTCACAAAGATCCCCCCCTTAGGATAAACATATTATAACGCCAAATGATGATGGATGTCTCAGTATTTACTCACGAGCACTCGAAATGAGAAACTTGAGAGATCAATGGTTGAAATGTGTCGAACATTCTTGATACAGGTGAGTTTGCCGTAAGGGGAAGTGCGTTTTGATTCTAAAGGCTTGTGACAAATTCTATGGAAAGTCTCGTTCCATTGAAAACGTGCACCGATCTCTTTGTACTGGCATTATCTCGATTAGTTTCTTTGGAATGAAGATTCGTCTTTATCTGAACGCGGGACTCGTTAAGTTGAACAACACTGATCTTATTTTTTGCAACAGGCCAGATCTACTTGTTTGAAGTTTGCTCAAACAAGTTGTCGAGCCTTCAGAGAATTCTCAACAGCAACCGCACGATTGAGTTGTAGAGTTTTGGAGGACTATACCGTGAATTCAACGCCTTTTGGAAAAGTTCTACAGACTTTTTCACGTGAAAGTCAATCATTTTCTTTCCGCGCTGGGCATCTGCCTTTGAAGGATCTCCAAGATAGTATGGGTTTTTCGGATCGCTCACCCAGTCTACTGTTATAGCAAGTTCTCTTGATCCCAGAAACCTCAGAAACTTTCCCAGACGGCTCTGAGTTGATGGAATATACCTTGGAAGATTATAGTTTTTCACCATTTCGGGATGTGCATAAAGCATTAAGGAAGTTTCATTTGTACCGGCGTGCAGATCGTTTATATCACCGTTCATACCAGCTGGTATGCCTATTTCTTCTGAATCTTCGAGCATTTGTTGGAATATGTGCAAAAAGGGAACTATCACTGTGAACTGGTGTTTTTTCTTGAGATATACAATTGCATCTGCTAAGGCGAGTTGGTGTCTTGGCCCACCGTGGTTGTCAAAGATCATCCAGTATTTGAACCCCATTGTTGCAAGACTTTTTCCTATGTCGATAACTATATTCTTCAATGTTTTGTATTTCAAAGATATTGATCCAAAGACAGGTTGAGCATCGCTGCCAAGACACAAGTCTGGTAGGCGAAGTATTTTGAACTGTTCTGACAGAATTTCGCAAGTTCTCTGGAGCACCTCGCGGGCTATGAAAACATCTGTGCCGACTGGTAAATGGCTACCGTGTGTTTCGATGGGTGAAAGGACTGAAACTACAACGGTCTTGTCGGGTTCAAATTTAGAGATATCTTGCGATGAAAGAATCAGATATTCTGTCACCGTTTAACCTCCTTGCACAAGATCGTTTCTTTGAAAGATCTCCCGTTCTTGAGCTTTTTCACGCCAAAAATGTCGGCTATAGTTTGACCAAAGTCTGCAAAACTGTCGCGCACGCCTATATTAATGTCTGCACAGAGACTTTCACCACACACCAAGATCGGCACCTTTTCTCTCGAATGGTCTGTCGATGGCGTGGTTGGATCACAACCGTGATCGGCAGTGATGAACAACATGTCGTCTTCTTCCATTGACTGCCATATCTCTGGAAGTCTGTTGTCGAATTCTTCCAAAGCCTTCGCGTAGCCCTGTGGGTCATTTCTATGGCCGTACTTCATGTCGTAATCGACTAAGTTCGTGTAGATCATGCAGGTGTGCTTTTTTTCTTTCATGACCTGTATTGTTTTGTCGACTCCATCCATGTTGTCTTCAGTCTTAAAACTCTCTGTTATTCCTCTGCCTGCGTACAAGTCGTATATCTTTCCTACTCCGTAGACTGGAATGTTGTTCTTTATGAGTATATCGAGCAGTGTTTCATCCTCTGGTTCAAGTGAGTAGTCATGCCTTCTGGGTGTTCTCACGTAGTTTGGGTACTCACCTGTGAACGGTCTTGCTATCACCCTTCCGACTTTGTAACCCATTTCGTCGAGTAATTGTCTTGCTATCTCACAGTATTTGTAGAGTTCTTGCACAGGTATGATTTCTTCTTTTGCCGCTATTTGAAAGACGCTGTCTGCCGATGTGTAAACTATCAAGGCACCTGTTTTCTCGTGTTCAAGCCCAAATTCTTTTATGATCTCAGTGCCAGATGCAGGTTTGTTTCCAATCACTTTTCTTTTTGTTCTTCTTTCAAACTCTTCTATGAGTTCTTTGGGAAATCCATTTGGAAAAAGATCAAAAGGTTTTTTCAAGACGAGTCCGGCAAGTTCCCAGTGCCCTGTGGTGGAATCTTTTCCAGGACTCTTTTCAAGCATAATTCCATAGGCTCCAATGGCTTTCATCTTTGGAACACCGAGTATATCGTCTAAATTCCCAAGCCCCATCTTGGCCAAATTGGGCAGGTTCAACCCCCCAACGGCTTTGGCGGTATTAACAAGCGTATTACTCCCTTGATCGTTGTATTCACTTGCATCTGGCATTTCACCTATGCCGACGCTGTCAAGAACTATTGCAATCACTCTCACTGCCAAATCCTCCTTCTTGTGCTGATCGTTCTCTCGCCAGGGAAAAGCAGAATGAAGATCACCATTCCGAGCGAGAACCACACTACGACGTCACCTATCTTGGTGTAGATCGTTAAATCACTCCTTGGCATTAGCTCAAAGCTTATTTTTTCATATCTTCTTGGTTCTGCTGTTTTCATTATTCTTCCATAGGGATCTATCATGCCAGTTATGCCTGCATTTGAGACCTGTATCACCTGTCTTCTTGTTTCTACTGCCCTTATCACAGATTTTGCAAAATGTTGTTTGAGAGCAGTGTCAAAGACAAACCATCCGTCGTTCGTGCAGACCAAAAGCACCTGTGCACCATTGTTGACGAGTTCTCTCGAAGGTTCAGAAAAATAGGATTCAAAGCATATCTGAACGCCCAACGGAGGATAATCCCTTACGTTCAGTGGTTTGTAGCCTTCGCCTGGTTCGAAGTAAGACAAGCCTCGCAGAAATGAAAAAACGCCGAAGATTTTACTGTAAGGCAAGGTTTCGACAAATGGGAACAGTTTTACCTTTGAGTATTTGTCAACAAAACCATTCTCGTTGACCTGAAAGATTGAGTTGTAGACCTTTGAATCAACGGACACAGCACCGAGTAAGATGTCTAATTCATTTTCTTTGCAAAGCTCTATCAATTCTGTCGCTATGACACTTGTTCTCGGGTCAAAGGAAAAAACATCTTCTGGAAGCACGACGACAGAGTCCTTACTTTCTCTCAAAAATGGTTCTAATTGCCCAAAGAGATTCGAGGGGCTCTCTGTGTATTTGATTTGCTGAGGTGTGTTTGTTTGAATTGCAACAATAGTCTTGTCAGTGTTCTTCGCCGGAGGTAGATAAAGAGAAATCAGGTAAGACAGAAAGATTATCGCAAGTATATTGAAGGAGATCTTTTCGATCGGTCTTGCGCTTTTTCTCAAGATGATGTATAGCCAGCAATTGACGGCAACTATCACAAAAGTAAGGCCATATGGTCCAATCAAAGAAACAACTTGCAGTATACCTATGTCCTTGTACAGTGCATCAGAGAGTGTTCCTCCGGTGAAACCCATTTCGCCGATGCCTCTGAGAAAATCGAAAAGTGTGTACAAAGAGGCGGTGAAAAATATCTCTTTGAATGGGTTTCTCTTGATCATTCTTTCCATGAGTCCATACAGAAATCCAAAGGCTGCGAAGGGTATAGCTTCTAAAAGAAGCATCAATAGGAATACAAAAAAGCCAAGCCAGCCAGGGAATTTTCCGAAAACCCTTGGTAAGTTTTCTGTCAAAACAGGTAGGACCCAGAAGAGATTTATCGCGGAGAAGAAATAAAAGTATAAAAAGCCATACAGTGTCCCAAATAACGGGCCTTTTCCTTCAAGTGACTTGAAAAAGGGTATGAGCGCAAACCAAACGATGAAGCCAGCCAAAAAGCCAGGCATTGAGAGCGCAGTCAAAACAGATGAAACAACGAGTAAAATCACTCAGCCCACCCTCTCTACGGCCTCTTTCAATGTTTCCACTACCACTTGTTGTTCCTCCAAGGTCATGGTCGTGTAAAAAGGAATAGCGAGTGTACTCTTTGAGATCTTCTCTGTGACTGGTAACATGCCTTCTTTATACCCAAAAAGCTCTCTGTAAAAAGGTTGTAAGTGGACGGGTGCAAAGTAATTTCTCACTTGTACCTGGTGTGAACACATGTAATCGATGACTCTGTCGCGATTTATTTTTTCATCGAGTTTTACAACGTAGACAAACCAACCCATCTTCGTTGTGTATTCAGCGATATAAGGCGGCTGCACCCAGTTCAATTCGCCAAGCATCTGAGAGTAGCGTTTGGCAACTTCGTTTCTTTTGTGCAGGATTTCCTCAAGGTGCTTTAATTGTGCATAGCCAAGAGCGGCAGATAGTTCGTCTATTCTGTAGTTATAACCAAGGCGCACGTGGTTGAGCCAATTCTCTTCATCTCCTCTGCCTTGGTTTCTCATGCTCTTGCAGAGTTTCGCTATCTCTTCGTTGTTTGTGACGATTATTCCTCCTTCTCCTGTGGTG
>JBBFME010000038.1:0-16304 GCA_037478695.1 Pseudothermotoga sp. | reverse complement strand
ACCTCAAGAGTATAGAGGTCAGCTGCACACGAGTGATCAAGTAGTCATCCTTCACATCGATGAAGGCGTAGTTCTCATACTCTTTGACCAAAGATATTGCCTGTTGCAAAGCCGTTCTCGATGAAAGCGATAGATATACCCAGTCTGTTCTTTCTGCAGCTCTATATGGTTTGTGCGCTTTTTCATATAGGCTCAGTACATAAGAGCCATAAGCAGAAGGATTTTCAGATAGATACTCAAGCCCAGATTCTATAACTGATTCAGCAACATCAAATCCCGCTTTCTTTGCGTAATACAAGCCTTCCATGACATAGCAGGTCATGAAGTCACTGCTTTTGTCAGATTCCCACCAACCCCAACCTCCATCGTAGTGTTGGTATTTGTAAAGCCTCATCAAACCTTTTCTAACTATGTCGTCGAGATTCTCTATGTTCAGTCCCATCTGAGCCGCTACAACGGCTGGTAGAAAGCTGCTCATCGTTTGCTCAGTGCAGCCGTATGGGTATCTGATCAATTTCTTGATCGAGCCTTCAACCAACGGCAGTACGCTCGAGTAGACGGTCAATCTTGCTTGCTTGTACTCACCTTCGGGCAACTTCACTTCTTTGAAGCCGCTCAAAAACTCAAGAGTGTAGAATTCCCTTTCAAAAGCAAATGGTTTTACAGGTACATTTAAGGCGACTGCGTCTGACAAACCTGTACTGGTTGTTGCGAAAGTCGTCACAGTTGACGGATCTGACTCCTTCTTCGCCTTGATCAACCACGCAGATGAGCCAGAGCCTTTGGGCTGAACGACAAATTCACCTATTTCTTCATCTTCCAGTGGAAATCCGGTGAAGGTGTTGATGGGAGGCAAACCAGTCGGAATTAGTTCAACCGACTCCGGCAGTTCTATCCAGACTTTTGTCTTCATGGCTTCAGATGTCTGATTGAAAACTGTTGATCCTATCTGAACGATGTCTCCTTCTCTGAAAAAGGAAGGCAGAATTGGTCTTACGTAGAAATCCCTGGTGACAACGAATTTCCCATCCGCCTGTGCCATTTTGTTTTGTGAAAATCCATAGCCAGTTGCGAGAAAGGTTGTCAGGCTATCTGGTACTTTGAAGACAACTGTCGCTGTGCCGTTCTCCAGCTTCAAATTGGGTATCCAGAGTGCCGTGTCTGGGAAATATTCCCTGATATTTATCTTCGCTCCCACAGCGCCCGCTTTGTAATCTTCAAATGATTTCTCTGTTGGGAGTGCTTCTCTGGCAAGAGCTAAATGGTAGTATCTTCTGCTGTCACTCCAAGTCATCCAGAAATGTGCAAATTCCCAACTGACACCTGGATATTCGTTCTCTGGGTATATCTTTTCTTCCAAAGAGATGGGTTTTCTGCCTAACATTGAGTAAATCGCTTCGTCTACAAGCGCCAAGGAGAACGAGAAATCATCATCAGCTTTGATAATCAATCTCGCATCTTCTCGTGGTTCATAGACACTTTTGTCGAAGACAATTTCAATTTTTTGCACGTTCAACTGCTTTTCTATTTTGAGTTTTTTCGTTTCGGAAACCTTTCTCCCATTTGAATAACCGTTGAATACCAAAAACAGATTTCTCTCGACAGCCTCCGTGGGTATGCTCATCTTCAGTACGCCATATCCATCTACTTTGACAACTTTTACAGCGTAGATTCGATCACCAACTAATGCAACTGCTCCCACCGCACTCTGCGGTGTGAATATCTGAGCAGAAAGCTCTTCACCGATCTTGTAGCTCTCTTTTTCTGTAATCATTGCAAACTCTGAGACAGTGTAACCATACGCCCAAGAATAGGAGTAGACATACAGATACTTCTTCGATTTTCCAAAACTGAGTTCTATCTTGAAGGTACCAATGGACTTAGGCAGAAAGTCTATCGCACCTTCACCTGCTACGATATTCACTGCCTTAGTTTGATCACCAACTTTGACTACCATTTCACCACTCAAAGGTGTCCCAGCAAGGTCTGTTACCTTGACTTTGATGACGACCTTTTCACCGGGTTTTGCAAAAACGAAGTTATCCTCCAACTCCATCTTCACGTTGTCTGCATATACGAGGACACTTTTTTCTTCTTCAACCTGCCTTTGGCTTTCATCGGTGGCAATGACTTGAATCGAATATCTGCCCTGGAAAGCTCCTTCTGTCTTTAAGGCTATGGAAAGCTCGCCTTCTTCATTGGTGATCTCGTATCCTCTGAAAACCAGAGATTCTCCTTCACCATACTCTGGATATGCACGAACGTAGAAGGCAACATTCGCGGCAGCAACTGGCTGTTCGTTGAAATACTTCACCCTCACAGTAGCTTGAATATTCTCCCCTGCTATGTATTGATCCTTGCTTGTCTCTATCTCAACCTTATACTCAGGCTTTCTGTACTCTTCTACCAGAAAACTCTCATAGAATTCCCTACCTTCCTGCAAAACTCTTATCTGGTAAACCCCGATTTGAGCAGTCTCTGCAAGTTCAAAACTATCCCAGAAGCCACCGAGCTCATCGGTATTAAGTGATCTTCTGTAGATCTCGTTGTCCTTTGGATCTGATACAACAACTTCTACTTTGGTGGTTCCGAGAACTGTGTAGAGATTACCTTCTCTTTTGAGCATCTGGCCTTTGAAGTTCACGATGTCTTTGGGTTTGTAGATCGGTCTGTCTGTGACCAAGAATAACTTTCTATCTGCCACTTCTGCAAAACTATATCTGTAAACACTGCTCACGGTATAGGAGTTGTCTTTCTTAATGACGACAGTATCGAAATCTTCCTTAGTCTCGAATAGACCTTGATCATCGGTTTTTGCGTGTAAGAATGTCTTGCCATCCTTTGTCAAAAAGACTTCAGCTTGTGGGAGCAGTTCGGAGGTTGTTTTCATAGCGCACAAAATAGTTTTCTCTCCATCTGAGGAAAAAACAACTCCTATGTCTGTGACGAGAAAAACTGCTGAATCCAAAAGCATTGTTTGGTCCCGGTTCGTTAGTACCGCGTAATAGAGTCCCACTCTCTTGAAATCAACGGAAAAGTTCTGCCATCGAGCTGTAACCTGAAAGCTCTTTTGATAAGCCCTTTTGCCAATCTTTTCTTTGATTTCGTCGTAAGAATGATCTCTCTTTAGAAAGAAGGTCAGTGGGTCTTCATTGAGCTCATAGACACTCAAGACTACTCTGTCCATATCGCTAACTGAGAATGAAATAGTATCGTTCGGTATCTCCAGCACGACATCGTTCATGAAATACCCGTAGCCAGCAAACAATGACGCTGCAAAAAGTGACAAAGCAATACTGAGTCGCTTATACATAACTCAATCCCCCCTTTTGTATCAAGTTCATCTTTAGAAAATTCAGATTTTCATCATAGACGATTTGAAGAGCCCTAAGCTCTGCAAAACTCAGTTCTCTCCATTGTTTCAGAACAACCGGTAATCTTTCGACAACTCCAAACAGCTCCCATTTACCATCCCAGTGTGCGTAACCGTTTTCCTCGACGTGAAAAATCTTTTGATTGTTCTCGCACAACGACCAACAAGTTAAGTGCAATACTCTGAACATTTCGGTGTCAAAGGTGTACGGTAGTTGAATCTGACCTGAAAAACCCCTTGGCTGCAAACTTGACAACCTTTCAAGATTCCTCTCATTCAAGTTCCCAAGCAAACCCTTAGCCTTCAAAAATCGCGTCTCGACAACTTCTTTAGCGAGAACAAAACGAGAAGATTTCTCAAAAACAACAGCCGGTTGAGAGTGAGCAAGGTATACGTCTATAGGTGATATTATTCTACCACCATCTTTCAGTTGGTCCAACCATGCTGAAGGTATACGGTCGACTGCCACGGTAACTACAACAGCATCATATGGTGCGAACTTCTCACATCCTATTGCACCATCTTGATTGAGGAAAACTACATTTCTCACACCGAGTTTCTCAGAAGCCCTTAACGCGATTTCAAAAAATTTCTTGTTGTATTCTATACCAACTATTAGGCCCTTCTCACCGACAACTTGTGCCATAACACATGCGTTGTAGCCTGTTCCTGAGCCAATTTCTAAGACTTTCATTCCACTGCGAATGCCAATAACAGTCATGAAAAGTGCCATCAAAGATGGTTGACTCGATGTACTGTATTCTTGAAGATCTTTTGAGGTTATGACGACATCGTCTGAGTACAACAATTCCGGAGGGTAATCGTATTCACAGAAGATCTCTCGTGGAATCTTTTCAAAGGCTTGTAGTATATCCTTACTGTACTGCCCTGTGAGAGACATCTCTCTGACAAGCCTTTCTCTCCATGAATCTGTAAACACATCAATACCTCTTGGTGAGATTATAACATTTCTCTTTGAACCAGTACTTGCTCCCACTCAGACTTTGTGATATAATTAACATGGACTTCTGAGGTGAAGGAGTCAATCTGACACCGAGGAAGGGGTTAATTGATCTCAATCTACCCCCTTTCTCGGTCATTGAGAAAGGGGGTTTTCATTTTGGAAAGACTATACGTGGTGAACATCTTGATCGAAAACAGAGAAGGTGCGTACAGACAGGTTAATGAACTTCTGCACGATTTTGCCGATGTGATAAGACTGAGAATTGGCTATCCAGTGCCTGAGGAGAACATAGCTATAATCGTGCTCATCGTGAAAACAAACAACGATGTCATTGGCAGTCTATCGGGGAAACTTGGCCAGATCAAGGAGGTTAAGGTTAAAACCATTCCGGTGAAATGAGGTGAAAAGAATGTACAATGTCTTGAAAAAAACAGTGGACAGAGAGTCTTTTATTCCTCATGAAGAGATATACCAGCTACTTGAATCAACGAAAAACCCAGACAGAAAGTTGTTGCAGCAGATAATCGAAAAATCACTCGATAAAGAACGTCTGACACCACGTGAAACTGCTTACCTTCTGAACGCGGATAACCCAGAAGACGTCCAGATGATATTCAATGCAGCAAAGAAGTTGAAGGAAGAGATCTATGGAAACAGAATTGTCTTGTTTGCACCATTGTACATAGGAAATGAATGTATAAACGGCTGCTTGTACTGTGGTTTTAGAACGCAGAATACACAAGTCATAAGAAAGACTCTCAATGAAAAACAGCTAAACAGCGAACTCTATGTGTTGACCTCGAAAGGTCACAAGAGATTGATCGTCGTTTTTGGAGAACACCCTGTGTACTCGCCAAAGTTCATCGCAGAGACAATAGAAAAAATATACACCTTCAAAAATGGAACAGGTGAGATAAGAAGAGTCAATGTGAATGCAGCCCCACAGACTGTAAATGGGTACAAAACAATAAAAGAGGTTGGCATCGGAACCTTTCAGATCTTTCAAGAAACCTATCACCTACCTACCTACAAGAGACTACACGTCCATGGGCCAAAGTCTTCATACGTTTACAGACTCTTCGGGTTAGACAGGGCAATGATCGCAGGAATTGACGATGTTGGTATTGGCGCGCTCTTTGGACTCTACGACTGGAAGTTCGAAGTGATGGGATTAGTGTATCATGCAAAACATCTCGAGGAAAGATTTGGTGTAGGTCCACACACGATTTCCTTCCCAAGGATAGAACCAGCCTTCAACACGCCCTTAGCCAACAACCCGCCGTACGCTGTGAGCGACTACGATTTCAAGAGAATCATAGCAATACTGAGACTATCGGTACCTTACACTGGTTTGATCCTCACAGCAAGAGAAAACCCCAAAGTAAGGCAAGAGGCGCTTGAACTGGGAGTTTCCCAAATAGACGCTGGCTCAAGTATAGGTGTTGGATCGTACTCACAAACCGATCAAGAAATCATAAAAAAGAGTCAGTTCATTTTAGGTGACACAAGAACCCTGGACGAAGTAATAAAAGAGCTTCTTCAGAACGGTTATATACCATCCTTCTGCACCGCTTGCTACAGAGCAGGAAGGACAGGACAACATTTCATGGAGTTCGCCATACCAGGTTTTGTGAAAGAATTCTGCACTCCGAATGCCATACTGACCTTGAAAGAGTACTTAACAGACTACGCTTCCGCTGAAACAAAGACGATAGGTGAAATGCGTATAGAGAAAGAGATTTCCAAGATGCCTGAACAAAGAAAAGAAGTCATAAGAAAACTGATTGCTCAAATCGAAGCAGGGATCAGAGATGTCAGAGTGTAAGAATTTACTTGAAGAAATTTCCAAAGACTTCAACTGCAAGGTATGGGTCTGCAGAAAAATTGGAAAAAGAATCTCTTTCATAAATGATCTGAAAGCAGGGATCGAGAGATTCGAGCAGCCCAAAATTCTCTATCAAGACAGCGAATTCATTGTCTTTGCCCAAGTTCAAGAAATACATAAAGAATTGATAGATCTTGCGAAGAAGGTGGTAGACTGTGTTCGATATTCTTCAAAAGATACTGAAAGACCCACAGAATGTCAGCCTTGAAGAAGTAGCCGGAATTCTTTCAGATGACAAGATAGATGAAAAACTCTTTGCACTGGCTGATGAAGTCAGACAAAGTTATCTGGGGAAAGACGTGCACATTAGAGGGATCATTGAGTTCTCAAACTACTGCAGAAATGATTGTCTTTACTGTGGCATAAGAGCGTCTAACAAAAACATATCGAGATACAGAATGACTGTGGAAGAAATCGTTGAGCGAGCACAGATGATCTCGCAGATGGGTATAAAAACGATCGTTCTTCAGTCAGGCGAGGATCCATACTATGATACCGACACGATAGCCGAATTGATCAGAAGAATAAAAAAATTCAACGTTGCCATAACTTTGAGCATTGGTGAAAGAGATTTCCGTGAATACAAGCTTTGGAAAGATGTCGGTGCTGACAGATATCTCATGCGTCATGAGACTGCGGATGAAAGTCTCTATGAAAGATTGCACCCGAACGATTCACTTACAACCAGAGCAGCACATCTGAAAAAACTCAAGGAACTTGGATACGAAGTTGGTGCTGGATCAATGGTCGGTTTGCCAGGTCAAAATGATCTCTCATTGGCAAAAGATATACTGTTCATAAGAGATCTCGACGCAGATATGGTCGGGATAGGTCCTTTCATCCCACATCCATCAACACCGTTGCAGAACGCTAAGCCTGGAGCATTGAACAAGACACTCAAGATGATCGCGTTGACGAGACTGTTTTTGCCAGACACGAACATTCCAGCGACAACGGCACTTGGCACGATTCACCCGTTTGGAAGGCAGATGGCACTCAAGTGTGGTGCGAACGTTATAATGCCAAATTTCACTCCATCACCATATCGTTCACTCTACGCTTTGTACCCAAACAAAATATGCATCTTTGAAAGCGATATTGCTTGCGGAGAGTGTACGAAGAAACTCGTTCAGTCAGTTGGCTATTCCGTAAGTGATGATTTCGGATACAGGAGGAAGGTCAATGGACGTATCACATGCAGGGTTTAGAAAGTACATAGCCATAGCGGGCCGAAGAAATGTTGGAAAGTCTTCGTTGATAAATGCGATAGCAAACCAAGAAATCGCTATTGTCAGTGATTTGCCCGGGACGACAACAGACCCCGTTTACAAAACACTTGAGATACAACCTATAGGTCCTGTCACCTTGATCGACACGCCGGGCATAGACGATAAAGGAACAGTTGGAGAAAAGCGTGTAGAGAGAGCAAAGAGATCTCTTTACAGAGCCGATGCTGCTATCTTGGTTGTAGACAGTAAACCATCTTTCTACGAACAGATGCTTGTAGAAATCTTCAAAGAATTGGAACTGCCCTTTCTGATAGCTCTCAACAAAATCGACCTTGGATTGGACGATCTTGAAGCTTCTTATGAACAGTTTGGCGTACCGGTCGTGGAAATCTCGGCGAAGGAAAGAAGAAATATTTCCACGTTACTCGAAAAATTAGCTCAGATAATTCCAACCGAAGAAGAAAGACCTCTGGTAGGACATTTGCTGAAAAAGAATAAGACAGTCGTTCTTGTCGTCCCTATAGACAAAGCGGCACCAAAAGGCAGGTTGATCATGCCCCAGGTAGAAGCGATAAGAGAAGTAATCGATTTTGGTGGCACCGCTGTCGTCACAAGAGATACTGAACTTGCTGAAACTATCGAGAAGCTTTCGAAGAATATAGATATCGTAGTGACAGATTCTCAAGTTGTCATGAAAGTCGATAAAATCGTACCTATGGAGATACCCCTGACGACCTTTTCGATACTCGAAGCTGCCAACAAAGGCGATCTCAAGATATTTTTAGAAGGCATTGAAAGACTCAGTCTGCTCAAGCAAAATGACAGAGTTGCCATCGTAGAAGCTTGCTCGCATGTGCCAACCTGTGATGATATCGGAAGAGTGAAGATACCAAAGTGGATAGAAGATAAGCTCAAGTTAAAACTGCAATACCATTTCTTCGCAGGCAAAGAATTCCCAGATCTTGAGCAGCTGCAAGAATGCAAACTGATCATACACTGTGGCGGGTGTGTGTTGAGCAGAAATGCATTCATGCGCCGCATGATCTGGGCAAAACGTCTTGGAATACCAGTTGTCAATTATGGAATATTGATCTCACATTTGCACGGCGTACTCGATCGTGTCATAAAACCTTTAATGCATTGACCTCTTCACAATCTCCTGAAGAGGATAGGCCTCCTGTTTATTACAGGGAACTTTATATGATATTTGTCTGGTATCCGAAGATCTTAGCAGTGGTTTCCCATAGGATTAACTTCGTGTCAGTCCAACACTAATAGTTCTTTCAATAAACTGATAGAAAGCCGAAGGCTGTCTCTCAGCCTTCGTTTTATTCTCTGTATCTTCGATATAGTTATGTCACAAAAGAAATCCAATGCAAGTAGCCACTCATCACGATCCCTTGAAAAGGATGATGGGCTTGATTTCTGTAAAATTCGTCTCAACTGATCAGAATTTTCTCGATCTGATCCATGACATCTTTGGAAAGTTTTTGCTTCACTTCGACTGCCTTGATATTCTCGTCGAACTGTTCTATCCTGGACACGCCCAATATCACACTCGATACTCTTTGATTTTTCAATATCCATGCAATTGCAAGTTGAGAAAGTGTGCAACCAAGTTCATCGGAGATTTCTTTCAGTTTCAAGAGTTTAGAAAAGGTTTTTTCACTCAACAATCCTGTTTCTTCAAATCTCTTTTTCAACCATTCGTACTTTGCCAATCTCGAACCTTCGGGTATTCCCTGCAAATACTTTCCACTGAGAAGTCCAGAGGCGAGAGGACTAAAGGTCGTCAATCCCATACCGTATTTCTCGTAGATCGGTTGATACTCTTTTTCTACTCTCTCCCTCACCAACATATTGTACTGGGGTTGTTCGACAACTGGTGGTATGCATCCCAATTCTTTCGCCGTCTTGTGAGCACTTTCAAGTTCCTCGGCGCTCCACTCAGATGTACCCCAGTAAAGTGCTAAGCCACTTCTGACTATTTGATCCATCGTCCAAACGACTTCTTCCATGGGTACCTCTGGATCAGGCCTGTGGCAGTACAAAAGATCTACGTAATCAAGCTGCAGTCTTTTCAGCGATGCCCAAGTACCTTCAAGTAGGTGCTTTCTGGAAAGTCCCTTATCATTTGGACCAGTTCCCCCCCAGAAGATCTTGGTGGAAATCACCAAATCAGATCTTCTGTATGATTTTATAATCTCTCCCAACATCGATTCAGCCATACCATTAGCATAAGCCTCTGCAGTATCGATGAAGTTTATCCCGTTTTGTACAGCTTTGTAAATCAATTCCTTTGCCATATTCAGATCGAGTTGACTGCCAAAGGTAATCCACGAACCTATGGATAACTCACTGATCCTCAAACCCCATTTGCCAACCTTTCTGTACTCCATAACAACACCTCCTATGTTCGTCTTCCTAATTATACCAAATTAGTCTGAATTTGAATTTGTTCTCCACAAATCTCCATCGCTCAGAAAATTGATATACAATAATCAGAGACTGGAGGTGTTCGTGCTGTCAGATTTTTTCTCCTGGGTTGTTTTTCTCAGTACCCTCGGTACAGTGGCTTTCGCATGGGGCCTCTTTCTCTCGAGGATGGGACGAACGTCCCCCAAAGACGAAGAATACGAGAAGTTTGAAGAAAGAATAGTCGAGTTGATGGGACAGTTCAGACAGATCTCATCTGTCCGATTGCAGATGCTCGACAAAAAAATAGAAGAACTCAGGAAATTGATCAAGGAGGCTAACAGCCTCTACGCTTCACTCTGCATGCAAGAAACAAAGATTGCAGAAAAGATTACACCCTCGGATGAACCACAGTTGGCCGAAACTAATGCAGAAAAGCACCAGGAACAGGTAATTCAGAAAAAGGAAACTGAAACCATCAAAGAAGAAGCCGTCAACAACTCTGGAGAAAACCATAGTTCATCGGTCGAAAGAAAGATATTGTTGATGTACCAAGAAGGAAAGAGCGAACAAGAGATCGCAAAAACTTTGGGAATAGGAGTAGGAGAGGTGATGTTAATACTCTCTCTCTTTAGGCATCGAACTGACCATCTGTGATGATTTCAATGAGAATCTGTGCTATCTGAGGATCTAAGACAGTACCAGACATATCTTTTATCATCTCTATTGCTTTTGTCTTCTCATATGCCTCTCGGTAAGGCCTTGCGCTTGTAAGAGCTTCGTAAATATCCGCCGCAGCTATTATTCTCGATGGTAATGGAATTTCTTCACCCTTTAAACCATCAGGATACCCCAAACCATCCCATCTCTCGTGATGATGTCTAACCCACTTTGCTTCTTTACTTTTGAAAGCGCTGACTGTCTTGAGCAACTCCTCAGATTTCGTGGAATGACTTTTTATGAACTCAAACTCTGCATTAGAAAGTTTCTCTGGTTTGTTGAGGATGTAATCTGGAACACCGATCTTACCGACATCGTGTAGCAAGCAAGCTGTCTTTATTCTGTTGCACAACTTCTCAGGCAATCCGAGTCTTTTTGCTATCGTATATGACAACTGAGCAGCTCTTTCACTGTGGCCACTCGTGTAGGAATCCTTGAGCTCAAGGCTTTTGACGAGCAACTTCAGATTCTCAAGTTTTGACCGTTGATACTCGCTTCGAAACAAATTTCCCAGCTGGATAGCAAAAAGAATAACCAATATCAAGGGAACACCCATTAAACCCAAGAATTGGTAGAGTACATACGCAACCGAAGCAAGTGGTAAGACAGTTATGGAATTAAGTAGAGGAGTCTTCATTGTCTGAGCAAAGCTATGTGCAAATGTTGTTTTCACCGCAAGGCTGAATCCAAGAGAGAAGAAAAACGCGTTAATTATCATGTACATGAAAGAAGCTATCAAGACTGCCCAGACATTTTGCGAAATTTGGTCAGATCTGATGAATGAAAATAAATGAGATATCAAAACCGTGTTCAAACCAACCTGAGAAATGTTGAAAAGGTACTTGAATATATCCTTACCTCTTACAACGAATAGTCCTACTATTAAGACCGATACACAGGCAATCAGAGTGGCCTCGATAGGGGAAAATATGGTGGCGGCAAGAATATTGACTATCAGTCCGCTTGTCACCCTAATGCTTTGCCCAGAGAATTTCGCAACAGAGAAGCCCACCGCTTCAAATACAGTCCCAAGTACAAGAAAAACCAACCATTCATAACTTAGTTTTGGACCGCTTGTACTGTATCCATAACGAAGGGTCAGAAATACTAGAAAAACAAACACAACAAAAAGTACGAGCGCGAAAATCCTGAATGCTTTCGTCAATCCCACCACTCCGCTCTATCGCCGGGGTGCAAGTCCTACCAGAGTTCGATATTTCCAACTGCAGAAATCAAGAGTGCGAGGAAGCTTCCGGTGAGAATCAATATTTTCCACAGCTTTTTCACAACAATCCCCCCTATGTCTCAGAATAAGACTCCGCTCTTTGATACTCTTCGCTCCCCCGCTTCGCTTTTTGAGATTGCACCCCGGCTAATTCAACCAAGTGCTTGTTCTATTTTCTCTATTATCTTGTCTACCCCAAGTTTACTAACCGCTGAATAACCAATCACGCTTATTCCCAACTGCTGGCCAATCACCTCTACTCTATCATTTAGCTTAGACAAGTTCACTTTGTCGGCCTTGCTCAGAACAACAACAACGGGTATCTCAAAATACCTGCTCCACTCAAGGAACATTGTATCACTTTCTTGCAGAGAATGTCTACAATCAACTATGAGTACGCTGAGTTTAATATATCTCTTTCTGCATTCGAAGTATCTTTCGATTAAGTACTTCCATCTTGAAATCTCTTGTTTTGATCTTCTGGCATATCCATAACCTGGTAAATCAACAAAATAGAACTTTTTGTTCACCAGATAAAAATTGATCGACTTAGTCTTGCCCGGGGTCTTACTCACCTTTGCAAGCTTTCTGTCAAATAGTACGTTGAGTAGAGTTGATTTTCCTACGTTGGATCTGCCAACAAAACAAATTTCACCACTCAGTGGTTTCGGAAAATGCTTTTCATCATAAGCACTGACGACAAATTCAACGTTTTTCACAAACATGCCTGTTCCACTGCCTGATCTATCGTTTCTATAAAGATGAACTGCATTTTTTCCCTCACCTGAGGTGGTATCTTTGAGAGATCTCTCTCGTTAGATTTTGGAAGCAGAACTTTGTTTATACCGTACCTGTGAGCCGCAAGTATCTTCTCCTTTATACCTCCAACGGCGAGAACTTTGCCTCTCAAAGTTATCTCGCCTGTCATTGCGACGTCATTTCTCACCTTTCTCTTGAGCGCCGAAGAAATCATCGCAACGGTCATCGTCACACCTGCAGAAGGCCCATCCTTTGGAACAGCACCTTCCGGGAGATTGATGTGTATATCGCTCTGCTGAAAGATATCTTTGCACTTTTCACCACAGTAAGACCTCGCAACACTCAAGGCAATCCTTGCAGATTCTTTCATAACTTCTCCAAGTCTTCCTGTGAGAATGAGTTCGCCTTTGCCCGGCATCATGAGCGACTCGACGATCATGACAGTGCCGCCGTACTCTGTCCAGGCAAGTCCGTGTGCGGCACCGATCTCGT
This sequence comes from Pseudothermotoga sp., assembly GCA_037478695.1. Lineage (GTDB taxonomy): Bacteria > Thermotogota > Thermotogae > Thermotogales > DSM-5069 > Pseudothermotoga_B. The sequence continues at coordinate 3,242 of JBBFME010000038.1, read as the reverse complement.
CTTTTGAGAGTATGACGTCGTTCTGAACCATCTCTCGTCCGAGATAGTCTTCAATCTCTTTGACCCCCACACTGACGGAGTTCGCACCCTCTTCCAGCTTGAGGACAACCTTTCTCATCAATCTCTGGAGAGATCTTGTTAACTGTCTCACTCCTGCTTCTCTTGTGTAAGAATGAATTATCTTTCGAATCGCACCTTCTGATATCTTGAACTGATTGCGATCAAGTGCGAGTTCTGACATCAACTTGGGAATAACATAGTACTTCGCTATGGCGAGTTTTTCATGTTCTGTGTATCCTTCGAGCCATATGACTTCCATTCTATCGAGCAACGCCGGTGGTATGGTGTGCGTTACATTTGCCGTGGTTATGAACAAAACGTTTGACAAATCAAAAGGCACTTCAACATAATGATCAACAAATTCCTTGTTCTGTTCAGGATCGAGCACCTCAAGTAGAGCTGCAGCCGGATCACCTTGAAAGCTCACTGCCAGTTTGTCGATCTCGTCCAACAAGAGTACAGGATTCTTGCTCTGAATATTTCTCATCAGTTGAAGAATTCTTCCCGGCATCGCTCCAACATATGTCCTTCTATGGCCCTTGATCTCTGCTTCATCCCTCAAGCCTCCGAGTGACATGTGTGCAAACTTTCTATCGAGTGCCTGCGCGACAGCCTTTGCAAGCGAGGTCTTCCCGACACCAGGCGGACCAACCAAACAGAGTATGGGAGCCCTCACGGATTTGCTTCGTTTTCTCACTGCGAGAAACTCGAGAATTCTTTCCTTTGCTTCTTCAAGCCCATAGTGACTTGCTTCTAAGATCTTCTTGGCTTGCACCATATCTTCTCTGTCTTGTGTTGAGTTATTCCACGGTAGGCCTATCAACCAATCCAAGTAAGTCCTCACAACAGTAGCCTCTGCGGAATACGGCGACATCCTTTCAAGTCTTTCAATCTCGGTGATGGCCTTTCTCTTCACATAATCTGGTAACTGCGAATTCTCAACTGTTGCACGAATCTGAGCCGTCTCAGAGTTTTTCTCTCCGAGTTCTTCACTGATCGCCTTCAGCTTCTCTCTCAGGAAGAACTCCTTTTGGCTTTCTTCAATCTTCTTTTTTACCTTTGTATCGAGTTGCCTTTCTATCTCAAGAATCTCGTTTTCATGTATGAGAATTTGAAGTAACATTTCAAGTCTTTTGCCTGGATGCAGTTCTTCGAGCAGAGCCTGACGTTGCTCAAAGGAAATGGGTAAAAGTGAAGCGACAAAGTCTGCAAATCTGCTCGGTTCAACGGCTTCAGAAAGAGCTGTCAAAGTCTCTTGTGGATATCTCTGAGTGTACAAGGCATACTTGGTGAAATTCTCAGTGACGGTTCGCATGAGTGCCTCTACCTTTTTGGTCTTCTTGTAATTAATTCTGAGGACTTCTACTCTTGTGATGAACGGTTCTTCTTTGATTATCTCGTAAGCCCTTGCTCTTTCTATACCTTCGAGCAATACTCTGAAAGTACCATCCGGAAGTTGTGCAACTTGAAGAACTCTTGAAATAGTACCAACCTGATAGAGTTCTTCAAAAGACGGCTCTTCAACAGATGGGTCTTTCTGGCTCGTGACGAAGATCAATTGACCGTACGAATCTATAGAATGTTCAAGAGCCATCAAGGTTTTCTCTCGAGCCACGTGAACTGGCACGACTGTCTGCGGAAAGACGATCAAACCGTTCCGCAAGTGTATTAAAGGAAGTTCTCTGGGTAATTCAGGACTCTGAAGGGTTTCCTTTGCGAGTCTTTCAAGCTTTTCAAATTTCTTTTTCATTCGACCACCTCGAGACGATCTTTTCTATCAAATCCTCTTGAGATTCCATTTGAACTGTTCTTCCATTCTTGCAGAATTCAAAGAAGATCTTCAAACAACTCTCTGGCCAAAACCCTTCAAAGTTGCCTGCCCATTCCACCACCAATATCCCATCTTTTCTTTCCATGATCTCCTCAAGCTCCATGGCGAATTCCTCTTCCAATTTATCCAAACGATACAGATCAACATGATAAACAGTCGTTGTGCCTCTGTAGATGTTGATCAACGAAAAAGTCGGACTGGTAACTTGTGATTCATCTATCCCAAATTCTCGAGCCATTGCACGCACGAAGAAGGTCTTCCCTGAACCAAGTTGTCCATAGAGAAGAACAGTTTGTGGTGCTTTCAGTTCTCTTGCCACCACAAGAGCTAATCTCTTCATTTCATGCCTATTCAGACATCCGAATTTGTATTTCTTCTTCATTGGTTTTCCCTAATTTGACTTATTATGTCTATCAGTTCGTTGTGAAGTAGGTTGTTGCTGAACAGGTAATTGCCACTCTCAACAGTCGCTTGTTTTCCTTTGAGATCTGTAATGAAGCCTCCGGCCTCGGGAATTATCACGAACAGTGGTGCCACATCCCATGGATTGGCTCTTTTCGCCACAAAGAAATCAAATCTCCCACAGGCAACATACGCTCCAGCCAATATAGCACTACCGGTCATCCTCATTCTTCTGACTTTCTTTTCAACTGCGTTTATGAAAGGTCCTGTGAAACCAACGTAAAATCCGACATTTCCTATACTGTCTTTGAGCTTCGAGGTCTTTGAAACGCTTATTCTCTCACCGTCGAGGTAAGCCCCATTGCTTTTCAAAGCGTAATAGGTCTCGTTCAACAGTGGATCATGTGCAACACCCAATATCACATTCTCTTTTTCAGCATAGGCAATCCCTACTGCAAAGGACGGCAAGCCATGAACGTAATTCATGGTACCATCTATCGGGTCTATGATCCACATCCTTTCTCCTTTTTCGAAAAGTCCTTCTTCTGCCAATATCGCATCAGATGGAAAATGTTTTCTTACCTCCTGAACGATCATCTGCTGGGCATATCTGTCACAATCACTGACAAGGTCCTGAAAGGATGTTTTCTCACTCACGTTCAGTGCATTTCCCCAATATTGCATTAAGTACAAACCAACCTTCCTTGCAAGCTTTATGGAGAAATCAAGTCTGTCCATCATTCGTTCCTCCCATGAAATAATAAGGGGTCCCTTGAGGACCCCTCTCTGGTGGGTGCGGCAGGGATTGAACCTACGGCCTCTTCCTCGTCAAGGAAGCGCTCTTCCACTGAGCTACGCACCCTCGCTTAGGATTTTACCACATCAATCTAATTAATGCAAGAGTTTTTTCCCTCTTGACATATACCTGGAGTTTTTAGTATAATGTATG
>JBBFME010000037.1:0-16321 GCA_037478695.1 Pseudothermotoga sp. | reverse complement strand
CTAGGTCAACACCAACGATATCTGAGAAAACTACGAGTGGTACTCCAAGTATTGTATAGGTGCATAGTGAGTCGTAACCAAGTGCTGCCAAAGAGATAGACTTCACCGAAGAATATCCCATCGCAACAAGAATAGGGGTTATCACAGTCACGGGAACTGCCCCCGCAGAAGAAAGAACCGTGCCAAGACCGATTACCAATATTAAGACTTGAAAGACTTCATCCTTGGAACACAACTGCCTTGAAAAAGAAATGATTCTCTTCATAGCTCCACTTGATTCCATTATGCTCAACTGCAGTAGAGAAGCCACGACGATCATTGAAACAGGCAAAGAAGCGATAAATCCAGTCGCTATAGAACGCCAGATGACCTCTAAGGAGGTATGGAAATAAAGAACAGACAAAATCAAAGCCGTCAAAAGCCCAAAGAAGCCTGCTGCACCAACAGAGCTCTTCAAAATCAAGAGCATGACCAAAATAACAAAGACAGGCATGAAGGCTAAAAGTCCATTCAAAGAAAACCCTCCAATCTATGTTAACACCTGCCAGGCAATAGGTAGATACGAATTTGAAAGTGTTCTGTGGCTGTGAGAACCGACTGCTGAAACGTATTTACTCGCACAAGAAGGTTCCTCTGCCTGTTGAACTGTTTTTCTTACACCGCAGACAAGATTGCCATGAACTGCACACAGCTTTCTTCTGCTACGGAAATTAAGTATTGCAGAAAGTACTTTAAAGAGCTACTGACAACAACATATTGGAATTATCACCCATCACTTTGGATTGAAAGAGCTGATGTTCATCAAATCTTTCAACGACGACTGGCTGATGGTTTGAAATCCCAAAATAGTTTTTGCATGAGATTTAGTGAGCATCGTCTCGGTTGGTCAAAATTCAGATAGTGCAAGCAAGAAGGTGAAAATCGAAACAAAACTGAGAATGAAAGAGAGTTTTTTAGGATTTTGGGCAGGGGCTGCTGCTATTGCTCAAAGGGAGGATATCACAGTCTTTGAATTGTATTGTAACATGTGATTTACTTCGTTGGGGAGAGAATTTTTTCAAGAAAGATATTGTTGTGTGAGTCTATGCAGAAAGGGCATAGCACAAAAATCTTATCTCTGAAGGGGAGGTGTTTTTATGTGGCGCAAGTTGGTTTTACTTTTTGTCATAGCTTTAGTCATCGTTTCTTTCGCAGCAAAGATTGAGATCTTCAGTTGGTGGACTGCCGGTGGAGAGGCAGAAGGTTTGCAAGAGCTTTTCAACATTTTCAGCAAATTGAACCCGGGTGTTGAAATCATCAACGCTACCGTTGCTGGTGGTGCAGGGGCTCAAGCAAAGGCAGTGCTCAAGACCAGAATGCTTGGAGGAGATCCACCCGATACCTTCCAGGTGCACGCCGGACATGAACTAATCGATACGTGGGTGAAAACGGGCTTCATGGAACCCATCACTTTCTTGTACAAACAAGAAGGTTGGGACGTAGCCATGCCGAAAGGCATTGTTGACATAGTTTCGTACAACGGTGAAATGTGGTCAGTGCCGGTGAACATCCACAGGGCGAATGTGTTGTGGTATAACAAGGCGATCTTCGACAAATTTGGTCTGAAACCACCGACAACCTTTGAAGAATTCTTCAAGGTTGCCGATACTCTGAAGGCTAATGGGATCATTCCACTTGCATTAGGCAGTAAAGATGGTTGGGAGGCAGCTCATGCATTTGAGACTGTTCTCATCGGAAAACTCGGTGCAGAAGGGTACAAAGGCCTGTGGAATGGCAAGACAAAGTGGTCTGATCCGCGCGTAACAGATGCACTTGAAACTTTTGCAAAAATGCTCACCTATGTCAACCCTGACCATGCAGCACGCACATGGGACGAAGCTTGTGCTTTGATCGTTGAAGGTAAAGCCGCTATGAACATCATGGGAGATTGGGCAGTTGGTTACTTCTATGCGAAGAACTTCAAAGATTTCGGTTGGACCTTGGCACCAGGCAACAGCGGGATCTTTGATGCACTGTCTGACAGCTTCGGTTTGCCAAAAGGTGCGAAGAACAGAGAAGCAGTGCTTGCATTCTTAAAAGTACTTGGCTCCAAAGAAGGACAAGTAGCATTCAACATCAAAAAAGGCTCTATACCGGCAAGAACAGACGTAGACAAGAATTTGTTCCCTGAATACCAGAGGTCTGCTATGGACGATTGGCTCAAACATGAAATCGTTCCGAGTGTAATGCACGGAGCAGCAGCCTCTGAAGGCTGGGTAACAGAGTTCAAAGACGTTATATCGCTTTTCGTTGCAAGACCTGATGTGAAAGTTACCCAAAGAGCGCTTGTGAATATCGCAATTGGTCAAGGTGTAGCACAGTAAGTTCTTAGGCAAGAGGAAGGCTGCTTGCCTTCCTCTTCTTTCCAAACGGAGGGGCAAGCAATGAGAAAAGATAGATTGATATCCTTTTTGTTCATTCTTCCATCAATCATTCTGATAGGCGTTTTCGTTTATTTCTTCATAGGGTGGACTTCTTGGGTTTCAGTTGTCAATTGGAAGGATATCTTCCCCGATTTCACCTTCGTTGGGTTGAGAAACTATGTTCGCCTATTTCAAAACTACCGATTTACTATCTCGTTGAAGAACACGGCAGTTTTTACCGCTCTGTTTTTGGTTGCAAGTATAGCCATTGGACTGTTGTTGGCAATACTGTTGGATAGAAAAGTTCGGTTCGAAGGCATTTTCAGAACGATATATCTCTTTCCCATGGCGGTGTCTTTTGTTGTCACCGGAGTTGTTTGGAGGTGGATACTCAACCCAGGACCTGGTGGTGAAAGTGTTGGTATAAATCTCTTGTTTGAAAAGATTGGATTGTCCTTTCTCAAGAGCGGTTGGTACACCGATCCAAATATAGGAATCAAGGCCGTGGTAATAGCTGCTGTCTGGCAGATGTCTGGTTATGTCATGGCGATGTACTTGGCAGGAATAAGGGGAATCCCAACTGAGTTGTATGAAGCTGCGCAACTCGATGGAGCGAATACAATGCAGGTATATAGATACGTAGTTATCCCATTACTCAAACCTATCACACTCGGTGCAGTCATAATTCTGGGTCATATATCGTTGAAGATCTTTGATTTGGTCTTTGCGATGACAGGCAGTGGTATAGGCTTTTCATGTGATGTGCCAGCTTTGTTCATGTACGATACCACTTTTAGAGGGAACTACTTTTCTCAAGGAGCTGCCGTTTCGATGATATTGCTTTTATCTGTAGCTGTTCTGATCGTGCCATATTTGATCTACAACATCAGAACGGAGGTAAGAAGATGAAGCCAAGTAGAATTGTTCTTTACATAGTTCTCATCATCTTTGCGGTTTTCTACCTGATGCCAATATACGTTCTTTTTGCGACGAGTTTGAAGAGTTTTCAACAGGTTAGTCTGAGAGATATGTGGAATCTACCGAAATCTATAACATTGCAGAGCTTCATTCGCGCTTGGAAAGGTAACCCATCAACTGGTTTGAGGGGGCTTTCTCAAAACTTTATGAACAGTGTTTATCTGGTAATTCCTGCTACTCTGATTTCTGCGATGCTTGGTTCAATGAACGGATATGTTCTAACCAAGTGGAAGTTCAAAGGATCGAACACCATTTTTGCACTTCTCTTGTTCGGTATGTTTATACCATATCAGAGCATTTTGATTCCATTGGTACAGTTGCTTCAAAAGGTGAAACTGTATGGATCGATCCCTGGGTTGATCTTTGTTCATTGCGTCTATGGAATTCCCATAACGACTTTGATATTCAGAAATTATTACTCCACCATACCAACAGACATAGTAGAGGCATCTAAGATAGACGGAGCAACTTTCAGCCAGATATACACAAAGATAATACTACCTGTCTCAATGCCAGCCTTTGCCGTGGTCATGATCTGGCAGTTTACATCGATTTGGAATGATTTTCTGTTTGGCTTGATCGTTGCACCTAATCCATCTGTTCAGCCAATAACGGTCGCACTGAACAACCTCGCTGGGAGTTACTTTGTTGAATGGAACATACAGATGGCAGGTGCTTTGATCACCGCTCTGCCGACATTGCTCGTCTATATCTTCCTCGGAAGATTTTTCATGAGAGGTTTACTTGCAGGAAGTCTTGCCGGGACCTGATCTTTAAGAGTCTCTTGTTATTCAAGAGGAACCTTTCTTGATGCTCGAGATGATCATTAACAAAGAAGTGGGTGTAGTTCACCCACTTCTTTTCAGAAGGCCCTTTTGTTTTGCATATCTTTCGAAACGCTGAAAAACGATCATACCAACTGGCAGAAGTACTATTCCAAGTGCAAGTAGCGGAAAGGTCTCTTCCCACAGATCAGTCTCTCCATGCAGTATGGCTTTTCTCATTCCTCTGAGTGCATATGTTGCAGGAGAAAATGAAGCTACTTTTTGCATCCAGTTGGGCAGTACGTCTATTTCATAATAAACGCCAGAAAACATGAGAAGTAGTGCCTGAAATATGTGTACAACTTGAACACCTTTTTCCGGTGAGATGAGTGGCAGCACAGCGCTGGCAACTCCAAGTCCTATGAAGGAGAGCGACGAAACGAGTAGTACAAGCCCTGCTCCAACAAAATTAGCTCCACTCAGTTTGAGTTTGAACAACAGTGAAACAAAGACCAGTATTAAACCACTTCTCAAAATTCCATAAAAGACACTGAAGAGACACACACTCATCAAATGTGTGATTCGTCTAACAGGTGCCATAAAGGTGTACTCGATGGTATCTTCCCATCTCTCCCACGCGACAGTTTCAGCCACTATCTCAAAGAGTATCGATAGATAACCCCAAAGGATCGAACCTATCAACATGTACATGACCAAATAGTTCTCGTCTACCGTTGCTCCAAAGCTTACGGCTCCTCTGCCTATGAAACCCATAGTTGCCGTGTTGGCGATCGTGTAAGCGAGAAAGACGACTTCCCATTTCCAATATCTCTTGATGAGATTGAAGTTTCTCTCTATAAAAGCCCACGCAGCCCTTAATTCATGTGACAAAAAACTCATGTCAAACCGCCTCCGTTTCCAACTCTTCGTAGGATTTGCCTGTGTATTCAAGAAAGACTGTCTCCAGAGAAGCGTTTGGGTATTTTCTTTGCAACTCTTCTACAAGTTTTTGTGGAACTCCAAAGGCAACTATCTTGCCTCTGTGGATTATCAATACTCTGTGACACAGCTGATAAGCTTCATTCATATCGTGAGTTGACAACAACACAGTAGAGCCTTTCTTATTCGCTTCTACTATCAGTTTTTGTACCTCTAGTTTTGCGCGCGGATCTAAGCCAGTCGTTGGTTCATCGAGTAACAGCAGCTTCGGCTGAGTCAAGAACGCCCTCGCGATTGACACTTTCTGCTGCATTCCTCGAGAGAATTCTTCAACAGGATCTTTTAGTCTTTTTTTATCAAAACCCATCAAATCCATCAGTTCATTTATTCGATTGACGAAAGATTTTCTCGACAAACCGTATATGCCCGCAGAAAAGAGTAGGTTTTCATTGGCTGACAGTTTCTTGAAGAAGCTCGCCTCAACGGAGACACGATGAATCAGTTTACGAACCTCCATCGCTTCTTTTTGTATATCGTGTCCAAATACTCTGATTTTTCCTTCATCTGGAATGAGTAGAGTGGCTATCATTCTTATCAAGGTAGATTTTCCAGAACCGTTTGGACCGAGTATGCCAAAGATTTCTCCCTCTTGCACTTTGAAGGAGATATTTTTCACCGCGTGAACGATTTCCTTTCTACCTCTTTTGAAATACTTGCTGACTCCTTCTACTTCCACGGCAACCATATCTTCACCTCACTCTCGCAAAAAAGAAAAAGGGTTGTGCCTCGCACAACCCTTCAACATTGACAGCGTTTTTCAGCCTAAGTCAATCTTTCGAGGGTAGATGCAAGGCGTCTTAACCGCTCATGAGCGGAAGCTTCATTCGAGAGCACCATCATTCTCACCTTGCATACCCCCTTTCTCCGTCAAACAATTATACACTCTTGACGAGAAGTATTCTCATTGATCTATATTGTAACAGATCTTATATCTGTTTAGAATCTTCTGTGAAAAATCCATATCTCGCCGCAAACGGTTTTCAAAAGATTTGATCTCTCTACAGCAGCATGATACTATTGAACTTGGTGATACATTTGAGAATATATCTTCTCAGGCACGCGAAAACAGATTGGAACGACAAGGAAATATGGCAAGGCAATGTCGATATACCTTTGAACGAAGGAGGCTTTGCACAGGCAGAGAAGTTAGCTCAGAGATTTTCTAAGCTTTCGATTAGTGCGATCTACACAAGTCCTCTTCTGCGGAGTTATCAAACCGCACAAAAGATAGCCCAAAACTTTTCACTATCACCCGTCGTAGATCAAAATTTGAGAGAATGCGAGATCTCTTTGTGGAATGGCTTGACTATGAAAGAGACATTGGAAAGACATGAATTAGCCTACAGAGAGTGGTCTACAAACCCCGAGGCGAAGATCGATGGCGTGGAATCACTCGGTGCAGTTCAGAGAAGAGTTGTGCAGGCAATTACAGATATCGTCAAATATCACCAAGATCAAGACGTAGTAGTTGTTTCTCATGCAATTGCCATCAGAATGATCATTTGTTGGGTGCTTCAACTTCCAATACCTTTACACAAAAACTTCAGACTTGAAAACGCTTCGGTAAGTGCTGTTGAATTTTCAAGCAAACCAAGAATATTGTATTTGAACGACACGTGCCATCTTGAAGAATGAGTCGATCTTTGTTGTATCATAATGATGGAGGCGATCATATGAGGACAGAATGGCTTGGCAAGATGAGTTTTATAGCACATACAGATTCCGGTAGACAGGTTTTGATGGACGCTAAGAAAGAAAGCGGTGGGCTTGGCAGTGCCCCAACTCCAATGGAATTAGTCTTGGCGGCGTTGACTGGTTGCACGAGTATGGACATCGTCTCGATATTGGGTAAGATGAAAGTTTTAGACGATGTGGAGATCTTCAACTTGGAAGCTAACGCCGAGAAATCTGAAGAACATCCAAGAGTCTACACAAAGATACATCTGAAGTACATTTTCAAGTTCAAGGGTAATCCTCCAAAAGAGCAAGTTGAAAAGGCTGTTCAGTTGTCTCAAGAAAAATACTGCAGTGTAGCTGGCATGCTCAAGAAATCTGCGCAGATCACCTATGAAATAGTCTATCTGTGAGGTGATCATTTGCTCTTGGCAACTTTCAAATATGGCGAGACCACTGTTGAGATAGTTCAAGACGATATAACCAAACAAGAGACACAAGTTATTGTGAATGCGGCGAACTCTCATCTGCAGCATGGCGGAGGAGTTGCTGCGGCAATCGTGAGGACAGCTGGTGTTGAAGTTCAAATCGAGAGCGATGAATATGTGAAGAAATTTGGACCTGTACCTGTCTTGGATGTGGCTGTGACAAGGGCTGGGAAATTGAAAGCAAAGTACATCTTTCATGCCGTAGGGCCTGTGTGGGGCGAAGGTGAAGAGCACGAAAAATTGTACAGTTGTGTGACGAACATTCTCTCAAAGGCTGATGAACTCATGGTAGAATCGATAAGTATTCCAGCCATAAGCAGTGGCATCTTTGGATTTCCTAAGAAAGAGTGTTCTTTAGTTTTTCTCAGAGCGATTAAAGATTATCTTTTGAAACACCCATCGACATCTCTAAAGACCATAAGGCTTTGTAACATAGACAAACAAACAAGCGATATCTTTCTTGAAACCTTCAGCCAAAACTGGGGGTGATCTTTGTGCAGGAAGAAGAAAAGGTGCCAAAACTTTCCATGAAGGATTTGGTAGTGCTCTTTTTTGAGAGTGTTGCCGCTCGTTGCTGGGCAAGGCTCGGTCTGACAAAAGACGAGTACGGCGAAATGCGCCAAGATCTGAATGAAGCAAGACTTGGTATAGATGTGCTTGACTCAATACTCAAAACTATTGCTCAAGATGTAGATCAAGAGATCTACAAAGAATTGGAAGCAGTTGTGGCGAATCTGAAGTTGAACTACGTGAACCAATACAAAAAGTCGAAAGAGGCACAAAAATGAAAAAGGCCGGAATCGTTGGACTGCCGAACAGCGGTAAGTCTACGCTGTTCAACGCGCTGACGAATCAGAATGTGCCTGCGGAGAAATATCCATTCTGCACGATAGACCCAAATATTGGTGTTTTGGTAACCGAAGACCACAGGCTTGTAAAACTCGCCCAGATGGAAGGATCACAGCAGTTGATCCATCCTTTTTTCAACATAGTCGACATAGCCGGCTTGGTAAAAGGTGCGAGTAAAGGTGAAGGACTCGGCAATCAATTTCTCGATCACATAAGCAAGGTCGACATGATCTTTCACGTAGTCAGATGTTTCAAGATAACAGATGTATCACATCCAATGGGAAGTGTTGACCCAGAGAGAGATATAGAAGTGGTAGAGATAGAGCTGATTTTAAAGGACCTTGAAACCATAAACAAGAGGATCGAAAAGATATCCAAACAAGCAAAAGCCGGTGACTCAGAAGCGAGAAATGAACTCGCTTTGCTCGAGAGGCTCAAAATGCATCTTGAAAAGGGAAATCTGTCTTTGAGTCTTGAAAGGAATGAGAATGAACAAAAGATCATAGATACGCTCTTTCTGTTGACCGAGAAGCCTGTTATCTACGTTGCTAACGTCGATGAATGGGGTGTGGAGAATCACATATACGAGAAAGTTGCAAAGATCGCGCAGAAAAAGAACTCAGGATTCATCCTTGTGAATGCAGAGGTAGAGTACGAAGTAGCAGAGATGCAGCCAGAAGATGCCAAAGATCTTCTGATGGCTTATGGATTTGAAGAACCACTCAAGGAGAGATTCTTTCGAGAGATCAAAAGAACTCTCAAGCTGATATGTTTTCTAACTGCCACCAAAAACGAGGCGCGAAGTTGGGTCGCACAAGAAGGTATAAACGCCTATGAAGCAGCCGGGTTGATACACACAGATATTCAAAAGGGTTTTGCGAAAGCGGAGGTTATACCTTTTGAAGAACTCTTGAAATACCCTTCTTTGAAGGATGCAAGAGAAGCGGGGGCAGTGAAGGCACACGGAAAAGATTACATAATCAAGGAGGGAGATGTTGTCCACTTTTTATTCCATGCTTGATCTTTTCAAGAACACCGCCCTTGTGGCAACTGTTCTGTCTTTCTTGGTTGCCCAGTTGATAAAGGTCTTCACTTCGAAAAGACTTTCCGCTTTCAAGAAATACGGTGGTATGCCGAGTGGCCATGCGGCTGCTATGTCTGGACTCGCATTTTCCTTGGCAAGATGCACGGGTTATGATTCCCCCGTAACAGCCGTTGCCACTGCACTTCTCATGGTTGTGGTTGCCGATGCGGTGAATTTAAGACCTTATGTTCGTGAGGATTTGGGTCACACTTGGCTACAAGCCTTCGCTGGCATAGGGGTAGGTTTTGTGGTTGCACACCTGCTACCGGCGAGAACTCCGTTGTGGTGATTTGATGCCTGCAAGATTGAACTCAGTCACAGTCCTGGGACTTGACGTGAATGTGATAACCGTTGAAGTTGATATCGATAGAAAAAGCGTTATCCACGATGTAGACATAGTCGGCTTGGGAGATACCGCTGTAAAAGAGAGCAAGAAAAGGATCAAGAGTGCTCTGAAAAACTCTGGTTTTGATTTTCCTCAAGGGAGAATTGTGGTGAACCTTGCACCGGCTGATCTGAAAAAGGAAGGCTCACTACTCGATTTGCCCATCGCAATTGGAATACTCCAAGCCTCTGGCGCTTTACAGAAAATGGATCTTCTCGCCTTTGGAGAACTTTCATTGGAGGGAAAGATCAGAAAGGTTAGAGGTGTTTTGACGAGTCTTCTTTCACTTGCCGAGCAAAGGTATGAAGGTGTGGTGATTCTCCCAAAGGAAAATCTCGAAGAAGCTCAGATGATAAAAGATTTGAAAATCTATGCCTTTGATGACTTAAAAGAAGTTGCACAGTTTGTAAATGGCCTTGTTGATTTCACATCTGTCTCCTTTCAAGGCTTTCCACCTTTCACTTATGACACCGATTTAGACTTTGCCGATGTCAAAGGTCAAGCTTTTGCAAAAAGAGCACTCGAAATCGCAGCCGCGGGTTCTCACAACGTGCTGATGAAAGGCAGCCCTGGTGCGGGTAAGACCATGCTTGCAAGGAGAGTTTCTTCGATAATGCCACCACTGAGTGATGAAGAGGCAATAGAGGTCTTGAGAATATACAGCGCCGTTGGACTTGTAAGCGAAAGAAAGGTTTTCAGACCATTTCGTTCGCCTCATCACACCGCTTCAAGTGTGGCAATAGTCGGCGGTGGAAACGATGCAAGACCTGGCGAGGTCACCTTGGCGCACAACGGTATTCTCTTTTTGGACGAGTTCCCAGAGTTCAGAAGAGATGTGATAGAGGCTCTCAGACAGCCTTTAGAAGAAGGAGTTGTGACCGTTGCAAGGGCTAAAGCAACGATTACTTACCCTGCGAGGTTTATGCTCATAGCGGCTATGAATCCATGTCCGTGCGGGAATTACGGTGATCCAAAGGCAGTGTGTAACTGCTCACCATACGATATCATCAGATACAATAAGAAAGTTTCAGGTCCTGTGCTCGACAGAATTGACATAGTCGTTCAAGTTCAGAAAGTTGAGTTTGAGGAATATTTCTCAAAGAACAGTGCAGAAAGCAGCACAAAGATAAGAGAAAGAGTTCTAATGGCAAGAGAGTTTCAGAAGAAAAGATATGCAGAATTCGGCTTTTTGGTGAACAGCCGATTGCCTTCGAAGTTGCTCAAGAGGTTTGTTCAACTCGACGAAAAGAGTGAAGATCTGCTCAAACGCGCAGTGAGTAGATTCAATCTTTCGGGTAGATCGATCGATAAAATCCTCAAATTGTCCAGAACAATAGCGGATTTGGAACAAAGCCAGCAAGTAAGACTCAGCCACGTGGCAGAAGCGATACAGTACAAGACACAGCAGATAGACTGAGTTCACTCACCTATTATCTTGATCAACACCCTTTTGTCTCTCATTCCATCGAATTCACCGTAGAACACCTGTTCCCATGGACCGAGGTCGAGTTTTCCATTGCTGATCGCAATCACTACCTCTCTACCCATGATGGTTCTCTTCAAATGGGCATCGGCGTTATCTTCAAAGGTGTCGTTGTGTCTGTACTGAGAGTATGGTTTTTCTGGAGCAAGTTTCTCAAGCCAATTTTCAAAGTCTTGATGAAGACCCGGTTCATCGTCGTTTATGAAGACACTCGCAGTTATGTGCATCGCATTACACAACAAAAGCCCTTCTTTGATATTACTTTCTTTCACAGCTTCCTCGAGTTGCTGTGTTATATTTATGAACTCTCTTCTTTTCTTTGTGTTAAACCAAAGTTCTTTGCGGTATGTTTTCACAAAGATCTCTCCTTTCTTTCCGTGCAGATCATATCACATCATCTTGTGATAATCTAAAATCTGTGAAGGAGTGATCTTTTGGTGGGTGAAAAAACGCTCTCGATAAACAGAAAGACCTTTATTTCTTCCGCCGCAATTCTTCTGAGTTTGATGATCTTCTCCGGTATTCTGACCTTACTCTTGCCCACAGGACAGTTCGAGAGAAAGTTCGTCGATGGTAACGAGTTTTTAGACCTCGACTCTTATTCTATAGTGTATTCACAAAGGTTGCCCATATACAGATGGTTCACCGCACCGTTGGAGGTTCTCTTTGGTCCTGATGGGCTGAGAATATCGATGCTCATATTGTTGCTCTTGATCGTTGGAGGCACCTTTTATGTACTCGAAAGAGCAGGGGTTCTAAAGCTGGTTGTTCAAAGGATTGCTTACAAATTCAGAGAGAGAAGATATCTGTTGATAGCGATCTTGAGTTTGTCTTTCATGATCTTTGGTTCAGTTCTCGGGCTTTTTGAAGAAATCGTGCCTTTGGTGCCAATCGTGGTGGAATTGTCTTTGAGATTGGGATGGGACGAGTTCGTAGGTCTTGGATTGAGCATTCTCTCTGCAGGTTTTGGTTTTGCCTCGGCAACCTTGAATCCATTCACTGTGGTGCTTGCCCAAAAACTTGCCGCTGTCCCTTTGTTTTCGGGACTGGCTTTCAGAGTACTGGTTTTCGCGGTGATCTACATCGTTTTGTGTTCCTTTCTCATCAATTACGCAAAAAGAATCGATCGCAATTCTGCAAGAGCTGAGATCTCAAATGAGGAGAAGATCTTTGATGATCGAACGAAGAGAAGCGCGTTGTTTTTTGTCGTTTGCATCGCTGCAATCTTCTTTTTGGTGATATCATCGTTCTTTTTCAAAGTCCTCCAACAGTTTTTGATCGCTCTTATCGCGCTGATCTATCTCATCACAGGCATTGGCTGTGGTGCTTTTGTGAGAATGGGTTTGTTTGGCACATTGAGGGTCTTTCTCAAAGGCGTTCTGGCCATATCACCTTCTGTTCTGCTCATCCTTTTTGCAGCGAGTGTTAAGCATATAATCACCGAAGGCATGGTCATCGATACGATTCTCAAATACTCTGTGGAAAGCCTCAAAGGTATGGGAGCTGTTCAGAATGCACTGTTGATCTATGTCGTTGTTCTGATCTTGAACTTCTTCATTCCATCTGCCTCTGCAAAGGCGTTTTTGCTCATACCAATCTTGGTTCCATTTTCACGGTTCACAGGACTTTCAAGACAGACTATGATCCTTGCTTGGTCTTTTGGAGATGGTTTTTCAAATATGATTTTCCCAACAAACCCCGTGCTCTTGATATCTCTTTCGCTCGTTTCAATGAGTTATGCGCGTTGGTTTCGCAAGACGATCTTTTTGCAGTTGATCGTTTTTGCCATCACAGTTGTTTTCGTCGTTTTTGCCGTTTTGACAAACTATGGACCTTTCTGAGGAGGGGAGATTGTGGATCAAATAACAAGATTCTCTGAATCTATCAAGTTCAAAACCTTGGCTGGCAACTGGGATGAATTTCTCAAGTTTCACCAATTTCTGCACGAATCTTTTCCGTTGGTTCACAAGCATCTAAGAGTACTCAAGATCAACGATTACTCTCTACTCTACCAATGGCAAGGAAAGACTGATGAATCGATCTTGCTTTTGGCGCACATGGATGTGGTCCCGGCGAACGAAAAAGAATGGGAGGTTCCTCCCTTTTCAGGTGAGATAAAGGATGGTTTTGTTTGGGGCAGAGGCACCCTCGATGACAAATGCTGTGTCATGTCAATACTCGAAGCCGTTGAAAAGCTCATCGGTGAAGGTTTCAAACCCAAAAGAAATATATACATAGCCTTTGGTTTTGACGAAGAGACAAAAGGCTATCGTGGTGCTCGAGCAACGGCACAGTACTTGGCAGAGTACAACATCAAAATTGACGCCATCCTCGATGAAGGTGCTGCAATTATTCAAGGAATTCTGCCACAGATCGACCCTCCACTCGCTCTCATCGGTGTTGCCGAAAAGGGACTTGCAAGTTTTGATCTGATAGCCAAAGGCGATGGCGGCCACTCTTCGGCACCGAAGAGAAATTCTCCAATAGAAAGAATGGCAAAGGCGATTCAACGCATTTCACAGCACAGAAATAGGATTCATTTGAGTAGAGCCGTGGAAGAATTTTTCAGAGTTTGCAGCAGATTTATGAGCTTTCCTTCGAATATCGTACTCAAGAATCCAAAACTTTTCTTACCAATCATCGAAAGAGCTTTCAGAAATATTCCCTCGGCGAACGCCATGCTCAGAACGACAATGTGTGTGACTATCTTGAACGCCGGTATGGCAGACAATGTTATACCCGATACTGTAGTTGCAACAGTCAACACGAGAATAATACCTGGAGAAACAGCCGAAGAAGTTTTTGAAAGATTGAGTGAGCTCGTCAAAGATCTGCAGATAGAGGTTGTGAAAAACGAGAAATGGGAAATCTCTGACCCTGTACCATGTTCAAGCCTTCAAGGTGTTTTTTTCAGCCAGCTCACCACAACGATAAACGAAATCTTTCCAGAATCTATCGTCACGCCATTCTTAACGATTGGTGGTACAGATTCGAGGCATTACAAATCTATCTGTTCAAACATCTACAGATTCGCTCCAATAAAGATGACCAGTCAAGAGATGAGTTTGGTACACGGCAAGAATGAAAGAATATCGACAGAGGGTTATATGAAAATGATCGATTTCTATTACAGACTTCTCAAAAAGGGGTGATTGTGTGATAATCGTCTACAGCACCTTTCCGAGTAAAGAACAAGCACTCGATGTGTGCAAAAAGCTTCTGGAAGAAAAGTTGATCGCTTGTTTCAATGTTTTTCCAGTCAATTCGGCCTATTGGTGGCAAGGAAAGATAGCTGAAGACAACGAGTTCTCGGCGATTTTGAAAACGGCTAAACTCAAGGAGAGAGAAGTCTTTCAAAGACTGAAAGAACTTCATCCTTATTCCGTTCCAGCCATCTTCAGTATTGAAATTCGAGAGGTTGACGAAGACTACAACCAGTGGCTTGAAGAGGCTATGAAAAAAACGTGAGCTCTCAATGAGCTCACTGTTGTCAAAAGCCTTTGCAAAAAGCTCATGAAGATGTAAGAACTAAGTGTGCCTTTGTCAAAAAGAGCACTTCTTTAGGCTTTTCAACCACCGCGGCATGCCCGCAATCTGGTATACACACGTGTTTCGCGTTGGGTATTTGTTGTGCTATTTCCTGTGAAAAGCAAGAAGGTTTTATGTTGTCGCATTCTGCGGAGACAACAAGTGTTGGTATGTGTATCTTTGAGAGTTCGTTGAGCAAAGGCTTTTGTTCTAATTCTAAAAAAGCGTCCAACAACCTCACTGCCCCTTCGTAGTTGAATCCATTCATTCTCTGAACGATTGTTTCCAAAAGATTTGGGTATTTGTCGATGAATCGCTCACTGTAGACATCGTTGATCCAACTTCTTACGAAAATCTCTTTGTCTTTGCTCAGTGCACCATCTTTCCATCTCAAGGCTTTGTACTTCATTGATGGTGTTATACAAGCAGTTGCCGTTATGATCGTCATCGATTTGACCAACTGTGGGTACTTGATGGCAAAGAACATTCCGACTTCTGCACCGTAAGATGTTCCAACTAAGTGTACTCTGTCTATGCTCAGATGATCGAGAAGTTCTTTGAGGTCTTCAACGTGTCTGTCAAAGGTGCAAATGCCATTCTCTGAAGTCCACTGAGACCTGAGGTTGTGAAGAACTATCTTGTATTCTTTCAGTTGTTCTGCGATAAAGAGCCAACTGTTGTAGTGCATGAAAATGCCGTTGAGAAAAACCACTACCTCTTTTGATTCACCGTGAACCTGGTAATCTATTGCAATCCCATCGCTTGTCTTGAACATATTCACCACCTGAAAGCGACTGCAACTTGCTGAAATCCCACGCCAGAGGTCAAGAAGATAACAACCTTTCCTTGCATATCCTTCATCTTTCCTGCGTTAAAGGCATCGTCATAAGCCATGTAAACACAAGCAGAACCTGTATAGCCGTATTTGTTCATTATCATATGAGTTTTGTCCTCGCTCATGCCCAAGATTTCCATAACCTTCAATATAGTTTTCTTTCTCACCTGTGTGAAAAAAACCATTCCAATCTCTTCTTTTGAAAAACCACATTTTTCCATCAGTTTTTTGATGAGTATGGGCCATCCTTCTTCATTCACCGTGGCTGGATAAGCCGCCCTCAGATCGAGTTTGTGAAGGCCCCTATCGATGCCTTCGATGTTCATAGTCCCAGCTCCCATGTAGATACCCCAGTTGTACCACCAACTGCCATCACACCTCGAAACACTGCCCAGATAGCCTGGCTTGTCATCTGCCGTTAGTATCAGGGCACCGGCACCATCGGAGAACAACGCCTCCCACGAATACTTCCAACTGAGAAACTTCGTCATCGCGTAGACTCCAATCACCATAACGTTTTTGTAATCGCCCAGAGCGATGTAACGAGAGGCAATATCGAGCAACAGGGCACCATTTGCACACGACGCGTTTACGTTGAAAGCTAAGGGCTCTGCCTTGCTCGCCCCTATTAAGTACTGAACACGTGCGGCATCGGGTGGTGAAACAGCTTCCGGAGTGTCTGTGCCGACTATAATCAAGTCTAAATCTTCTGGATTCATATCGATTCGTCTCAGTGCAGCTTTTGCCGCCTCGGCAGCCATGAAGGTCGGTGTTTCATGAGGTTGTGATAGGTGTCTGTGGTCAATACCTATCTGCTCGGTGAAATACGGATCGATAACCATATTGGTGATC
>JBBFME010000036.1:0-16469 GCA_037478695.1 Pseudothermotoga sp. | reverse complement strand
TTCGAGAAAGTGATGGAAAAACAAGGAGTGGTGCTTGAACAGTTTAGAAACTTAGATGTCATTGGCAGGGCAAAGAATCTGTACGTTGTTTTCAGAATTCGCAGCGGCCACATGCTCGCCAAACTTGTTTATGAAATGGATTCCACAGATGTCAAGGACTTTGTCTTCAATTATTACATGGTCAACAAGAACGATCTTCCACCTGCGATAATATTGCAGAGAAAAATCGATTTAGACCTGCCAGTCTACTGCGGTGGACCTCGGGACGAAGCCGAGCAAGATTTGCTGAACAAAGCGATTGAAAACGCAAAAAGTGAATTGACAATTAGAAGCATAAGAAAAGATTCATTGGATTTGCTCACGAAAGTTCTGTCACTTTCGAAATACCCACATCGAATAGAGGGGTTCGACGTCGCCCATCTCCAAGGTGAAGTTACTGTAGCATCGGTCGTGGTCTTTTGCGATGGGATTCCGGTTAAGAGAGATTACAGGCACTACAAATTCGGCAACAAGAAGGTTGATGACTTTGGAACTATCAAAGAACTTGTGAAGAAGAGATACTCCAAGCACCCATTGCCAGATTTGATATTCGTTGACGGTGGAGTAGGCCAGGTTAGGGCAGTGAAGGCAGCACTTCAAGAGATCGGCAAAGATTGTGATGTAGTTGGACTTGCCAAAGAACGTGAGATTGTTTGTACTGCAGAAGGTGAACTGTTTCTGAGTTTGGACAGTCCTATTTTGAGGATATTGGTTTCAATAAGGGATGAAGCACACAGATTTGCAAACGTCTTTCACAGAAAGTTGAGAGCGAAGGATACTCTGATCTCAATTCTCGATGAAATACCAGGTTTAGGTCCGAAAAGAAAGAAAAAACTCATCGAAGCTTTCAGGAGCATCGATCAACTGAGATCTTCAACAGTTGAAGAAATCGCAGAGGTTCTGGGTAGTAGAAAACTCGCAGAAGTGGTACTCTCAAAGATATGAGGTGGTGTTATGAGAACTGCTTTATATCTGTTACTATTACTTGGTGTGTTCTGTGCAGCCATAGGCATAGTCATGGCTTTGGCCTATGGTTTGTTCATGTACGTTGCCCCGATTTTCAAAGAAGCCTTTGGTTTGAGTTTTCACACCTCTAAGTGGTTTTTGTTCGTTGTCTTGTTGACGATTTCTTCGGGTGTATGTACCAGTTTTTATAGTCTAGCGAAGGCAAACGACGACAACTACATGATATTTCTATCATTTGCTTTGATATCGAGTGGTTTTTCGCTCGCAGTGCAACTCTTCAGAATGATCGTTCATGGCTTTGCTTGGATTGGTGTAGAACTCGCTGGCAAATCTGGGGATATCAGGGTTGTACAGCTTTTGTCGGTGGGGTTTCTCGTCTTCACACTACTCAATTTTGTGCTCTGCTTGAGTATCCTTAGAGAGGAGAGATTGTCTCGTTGAGAGTTCTGGGAATAGTCGTTGAATACAATCCTTTTCACAATGGACACCTATACCATCTGAAGGTTGCTAAAGAAATCGTAAAACCTGACTACACCATCGCGGTGATGAGTGGAAACTTTTGTCAAAGGGGAGAACCAGCGATCATAGATAAGTTCTCAAGGGCCCAAATAGCTCTTCTGAACGGTGTAGATGTGGTTTTTGAGTTACCATTTGTCTATGCGATTCAAGATGCTGGTGGTTTTGCAAAAGGAGCAGTCTGGCTTTTGGAACGCACAAAGGTTGTAACAGACATCGTCTTTGGAAGTGAGTCGGCAAACCTTGATTTTCTCACCAAAATCGCAACGGTGATGATTCAGCAACCTGAGCCATTTCCTACGTTCATGAGGGAAGAACTGAAAAAGGGTCATTCCTTTCCAAATGCCAGAAAATATGCATTGTTAAGGTACTTTGAAATGACGAAAGAAATGGACCCTAAGGAAGTGCTGAAGATAGAGAAATCTAATGATATCCTTGGCATCGAATACATCAGATCTTTGATGGAACTGGGGAGTGAAATAAAAGTTCATGTAGTAAGGAGAGTAGGTGCAGAGGATCGGGACATATCATTTAAGGGAAAGTTTTCGAGCGCAACTGCGATAAGAAAAATGATAATCGATGGCCAGTGGGAAAAGGTCTCCCAGGCTGTTCCCGAGACGAGTTTGAGAATAATTTCCAAGGAATTGAACGAAGGTAGAGGGCCTGTGACATTAGATCAGTTAGAACAGATGATACTCGCCAAACTGCGGCTTTCTGACAGAGACAGACTGCAACAACTCTATGGATTCAGCGAGGGCATCGATCTGAGATTCGTGGAATGTGCAGCGAAGTCTGGTGAATTACAACAGTTCTTTGAATGTGTCAAAGCCAAACGCTTCACCATGAGCAAGATCAGAAGGTTGGCACTTTATGCATTATTTGACATTCCTCAGGATTTCTTAGCTCGATGCAACGAACTTGGACCACAGTATCTAAGAGTCCTTGGCTTCACAAGTAAGGGCAGAGAGTTGCTGTCTTTTATAAAGAGAAAGTCAATTGTTCCGGTTCTATCTGTTTGTTCAATGTACAAGAAGGTTATAGAAAGGGCTCTGAAGGATAAATCTAACAGATTCACCATAGATGCCCAGCTGTTTGAAAATCAATTACTCATGGATGTGAAGTCGACCTCCATTCATTCTTTGTTGTTTCCGAACAAGTCCGAAAGATCAGCGGAAAGAGACTTTCGTGTGCCACCTGTGATCGTTACATGATAGGAGGGCAGTGACATGACAGGTTATGTGCAAGTTTACACCGGTAATGGCAAAGGTAAAACAACCGCAGCTTTGGGATTGGCACTCAGAGCAGTTGGTAATGGTCTGAAGGTTTACATAGCACAATTCATGAAAGGAATGGATTATGGGGAATTACATTCTTTGAAGCTCTTGCCAAATGTGACAATCGAGAGATTCGGCAGACCTTCTTTCATCCACGGAAAACCAGACGAGGAAGATAAGAGAATCGCTGCTGAAGGTCTGAAAAGGGTGAAAGAAGTTCTCGGCAAAGGTGAGTACGACATAGTCATATTGGACGAAGCAAACGTCGCATGCTATTTCGGACTTTTCTCCGCCCAAGAACTCGTTGAAGCAATCAAATCACGTGCATCCTCGACAGAGGTAGTGGTAACTGGTAGATATGCGCCTGTCGAACTTCTGGACATCGCAGATCTTGTAACGGAAATGAAGGAAGTCAAGCATTACTATCAAAAGGGAATTCAGGCAAGAAAGGGTATTGAATACTGAATTTTTCGAGCAGATGCTTTTAGTTCACTCTCACCGTTGGTGATAAAATTCCTGTAGGTGAGGGCGTGTATCTTCTAATCACTCTCTTCGGCAGGATGACAATGCTCGGGGTGAGCATTTTCTTTGTGCTACAGTTCTATAAGACAAAGAAGTCCTTCGTAAGGTTGTTTGAAGGAAACAAACCCATCGTTTTGGGTGTTTTTGGGGGACTTTTTGGTGTCTTGGGTACGATTTTAGGGTTACCTTACAAAGGTGCGATAATAAACTACCGAGACATAGGTGTTATAGTCGCTTCTCTCTATGGTGGGTTACCGGCATCCTTGATCAGTAGTTCTATTGCCTCTACTCATAGATTTTTCTTAGGAGGGCCATCTGGTTTTGCCTGTGCCGTAGGTACGCTATGTGCTGGTCTTTTCTCAACGTTTCTGAGGAAATGGTTTCTGCGTTCTAAGGAAAGAATTGCTCTTGGTGGTTTCACATCAGCCCTTGCAGAACTTCTCCATCTGTTTGTTGCGTATTTTCTGATCATACCGCGTTCATTGGCAGCCGATATAGTTCTAAATGCACTCGCACCGATGGTTGTGACTAATGCATTTGGTGTGGCGTTGATCTTGACATTGATGAAATTCACAGAACAGGCTGTCAAGAATGCTTCATCGAAGGTTTTCTCAGCGACTTTGTCTGTTGTGGAAGACGCAGTAAAGACTATTGAAGAACCGTGTCTGGGGAATATTGAGAAATTCGCCGAAAAACTTTCAACCATTCTTGGGGTTGAGAAGCTGGAGATTGATCTGAACGATAGAACTTCAACAGCTGAAATCTTATATCCTATGAGAACTTCGATCGTACTGAAGACCAAGGGTCAAACATTAGGAAAACTGATCGTGTACAGTAGTTCGGAACTGCAAGAAGAACAACTATTAATGTTGAGAGAAATCACGAAATTCGTTGAGATGGTCGTAGTGGCAGCGAAAGCTGTCAAAGAATCAATACTCGCTCGGGAGGCACAGATGAGAGATTTTGCATCAAAGTTGGGTCCTCACTTTCTATTCAACACGCTCGCGAGTATAAGATATCTCATAAAGAACAACAGCGAAAACGCTGTGAAGATGATCGACGAAATGTCCGAACTACTCAGATATTATTTCAAGAACAAGGAATCTTTCGTAACGCTTGAAGAAGAAATCAAGATAGTGGAATACTATCTTTCGATAATGAAACTCAGATATGGTACCTCTTTGGACTACGAAATAGATGTTCCAGAGGATTTAAAAGATCAACTTGTTCCAACTATGATCTTGCAGCCAATAGTTGAAAATGCTGTGGAACACGGAATAAAGGACGGCGAAGTTTCTGTGAAAATCAGTGCGATTTCGAAAGATCGTGATTTGATCTTGAGAGTTTCTGATAAGGGTCCCGGTATGAAACTTGGCTCAAGAAAAGGTGTTGGTATGACTTTGGTAGAAACAAGACTGCGAAATTTGTACTCAAACAAGGCGAGAGTTGAGTATAAAAACAGAGGTGGATTGATTGTTAGTATAATTTTGCCAGTGGAGGAAATCTATGATAAGGATCGCCATATTGGAAGACGAGCAGTTAGCTCGTGAGAACATCGTCCAAATGATAGCGAAATATCCTGAGCTGAGAATTGTTGGAATCTTCTCCTCTGTGAAGGAATTTTTGTCTCATCTGACAGAGTTTGATGTCGCTTTTATAGACATAAAACTGCCTTCGGAATCTGGAATGAGCATTGCGAGAAGAATCAAGAAAATAGGCATAGTTTTTGTGACCGCATATGAGGAATATGCAGCACAGGCGTTTGAGATAGGGGCAATAGATTATTTGGTAAAACCGGTGAAAGAAGAGAGGTTTGCAATATGCGTCGAGAGAATTCTTCAAGCCTATTCTCGCCCTCTTTTGAAACTGCCTGTACGCGAAGGTAGAGATGTCCTGATGCTTAGTTTTGAACAGGTACTTTACATCGAAGCTTTTGGAAAAAAGTGTGTAGTGAATACAGTCAGTGGAGAGTATGAGGTATACCACTGGGGGATTAGTGAACTTGAGAAGAGATTGCCGAAGAGTTTTCTACGAGTTCACAAATCTTTTATCTGCAACTTGGATAAAGTCAAAAGGTTAATTCGTTTTCCAAACATGCAAATAGAACTTGAAAATGGTACTCTGATACCTGTTTCAAGAGTGTATCAAAGAGTTGTCAAGTCATCTCTCTTCGTGTGAGGTATTCTTTCCAACCGTTTGTTCTAAAAAACTGCCCTTCGATCCTTTCGAAAACTTCAACAACTACATAATAATAGTTGAATTCTCAAAAGAGAGGGGTGGTGAATAGTGAATTCGTTGGTCCTCGCGCTGATTGCTTTTGTGGGCTACATAGTGGCTTATAACACCTATGGAAAGTGGCTTTCTCGAAAGATCTTCGGTCTGAAGGAGACAAACCCTGTGCCGTCGAAAGAGTTCAAAGATGGTGTTGATTACGTTCCGACCAAAAGGCATATATTGCTTGGACATCACTTCACTACAATTGCAGGCACAGGACCGATAGTTGGACCGGCAATAGGTGTCATATGGGGTTGGTTGCCGGCATTCTTATGGGTCTTTCTGGGCCCAATCTTTGCCGGTGGTGTACACGACTTTGCTTCTTTGGTCATCTCGTCGCGTAACGGTGGTAAGACTATAGGAGAGATGACCAGAGGTATTGTTTCAAACAGAGTAGGTATTATCTTCCTGATCCTCATACAGTTCCTGCTGTGGATTGTGCTCGCCGTGTTTGCAATGATCATGGGAATCTTGTTCGATATGTATCCACAGAGTGTTTTGTCAATCTGGATGGAGATACCGATAGCCATCTGGATAGGATATATGGTTTACAAGAAAGGTAAAAAGGATACTGTTTACTCGATTATAGGACTGATTTTGCTCTATGTCTTTGCTGTAATAGGAGTCTACTTACCTCTGAAGATGCCCAAGATTGGTGGTATTTCGCCGATCGTTTCTTGGATTGTCATCTTACTCGCATACAGCTATTTTGCGTCTGTTTTGCCTGTGCAGACACTTTTGCAACCTCGCGATTACATTAACTCTCATGAACTGTTAGTCCTAATGGCTGCGTTGTTCTTGGGAACGCTCGTTGCAAGACCTCAAGTTGTTGCACCAGCATTCCAGCAAGCACCTGGTGCACCGAGTTTTTGGCCACTTCTGTTTGTCACAATCGCCTGTGGTGCAATAAGTGGATTTCACAGTCTTGCTTCCTCAGGAACGACTGTTAAACAGCTTGAAAAAGAAACAGATGCTCAATTTGTTGGCTACGGAGGAATGCTCCTCGAAGGTTCGTTGTCAATTTTGATAATCGTTGCGGTGACAGCAGGCATAGGAATGTTTGGAGCAGGAAGTGCGGGTTATCTGAAATACTATTCTTCATGGTCGACAACGGCTGGTGCTGGCTTAGCAGCTCAATTAAAGGCTATCGTCGAGGGGGCTTCCAACTTGATGAGCGCAATTGGTATCCCAAAACAATTGGGAGCAACCTTGATGGCAATTTTTGTCGTCTCTTTCGCTGGAACAACTCTGGATTCAGCAACAAGAATACAGCGATTTGGTTTGGAAGAACTGTTCAGGGGTAAGGACAAGAAACCAATTGGTCCTTTCAAAAACAGGTATTTCACAACTTTCTTAGTTGTCTTCGCAGCATTCGCACTCTGTATGGTATCACCAGATGGTAGAGGTGCCATGAAACTTTGGCCTGTTTTTGGTGCTTTGAACCAACTTTTGGCAGGTCTTGCGTTAATGATTGCGACTGTGTATCTTGCGAAAAAGAGAAAAGCTATTTGGCCAACCTTGTTGCCAATGATCTTCATGTTAACAGCCACAATCTGGGCAACCATTCTGAACATCAGAACTTACTATCTTGCGAAAAACTGGTTGCTCGTTTTCATTACAGTCATCACGTTGATAATTGCGATCTGGATGATAGTTGAAGCCTTTATCTCTACTGTAGTCGCTTATAAGAAAAAATACATCTATCAAGATGAATTCACGAAAAGTGAAACTGCACACCAACACGTCCATATCGATTGAAAGAAATGACCAATTTTCTGGGCAGGCGATAGCCTGCCCTTAGTATTTGAAATGCGTAGCAGAGAAAATGGTGAAGAAGATTTTCTTGAGCGACTAATAATATGATGAGACGATTGGAGAACTATTTTCAGGGTTGAGTTTATGACTGCGATCATCTGAAATCGAAATAATAATTTCAATTCTTTGTTGCTCTTGTCTTTCAGAGTGGTAGTATAATGAATTTTGCTGAGCTTTGTTGAATAGAAGTTGACAGAATGCCGTTTTTGTTATACAATCGGCATTTGGTGTGTCGTTGAAGGGAGGATACAGATGCCGACGATAAATCAGTTGATTAGGCTTCGAAGATCTCAGAAAATTGAAAAGTCCAAGGCACCAGCGCTGCAGGGAAATCCACAGAAGCGTGGTGTGTGTATTCGTGTGACGACTATGACACCAAAGAAACCAAACTCGGCGCTGAGAAAAATTGCAAGAGTCAGGCTGTCCAATGGTACCGAAGTAACAGCGTATATACCTGGTATTGGGCATAACCTGCAGGAGCATTCTGTTGTTCTTGTCAGGGGCGGAAGGGTTAAAGATCTTCCGGGTATCAGGTACAAAATCATACGTGGTACTCTTGACACTGCAGGTGTCGAAAACAGGAAGCAGTCACGCAGTAAATACGGTGCAAAGAGATCAAAGAAGTAGTTTTGGGAGGATGATCTAATGAGAAGACGAAGAGCAGAAGTCAGGGAGGCATCTCCTGACCCCGTTTATAAAGATGTACTTGTTGCAAAACTCATAAACAAGATCATGTGGGATGGCAAGAAAGCGGTTGCTCAAAAAATAGTCTACGATGCCCTTGATTACGTCAAAGAAAAATCCGGCAAAGATCCTTTAGAGGTATTCCAGAAGGCAATGGAGAATGTCAAACCTGTCTTGGAAGTCAGACCAAGGCGTGTCGGTGGAGCAACTTACCAAGTTCCTGTTGAGGTTCAAGAACCCAGAAAAACCTCTTTAGCACTCAGATGGGTTATCAATGCCGCAAGAGCGAAAAGAGGAAAACCGATGTACATAAGACTCGGTGATGAGATCCTTGCTTCGTATCAAGGTACTGGTGCTGCAGTGAAGAAGAGAGAAGATACACACAAAATGGCGGAGGCGAACAGGGCGTTTGCCCACTTACGGTGGTGAAAGGAAAGATCATGATAGAAGTTGAGGCGCTTTACGTTTCGTTGGATAAACTGCGTAATATTGGAATAATGGCTCATATAGATGCCGGTAAGACGACGACAACAGAACGTATTCTGTACTATACCGGCCGTAAGCATGTGCTTGGAAGTGTTGACGAAGGTACCGCCACAATGGACTGGATGGAGCAAGAGAAGGAACGTGGAATAACGATTACTGCAGCAGCTACTACTTGCTTCTGGAAAGATCATAGAATCAATATAATTGATACGCCCGGCCATGTGGATTTTACGATAGAGGTTGAGAGGGCTCTAAGGGTTCTTGATGGTGCCGTTGCTGTCTTCGATGCGACGGCAGGTGTAGAACCGCAAACAGAAACAGTATGGCGTCAAGCGCAGAAGTACGGCGTACCCCGAATAGCCTTTATGAACAAGATGGATAAAACCGGGGCAGATTTCTTCATGGCTATGAAAACAATGGTCGATAGATTGCACGCAAGACCAATAGCGATACAGATTCCCATAGGCAGTGAAAGGGATTTTGTAGGTGTTGTAGATCTCGTTGAAATGAAAGCAATCATCTGGACAAGCGAAGATGGCAGTGAACTGATGATATCAGAGATACCAGACGATATGCTTGATTTTGCTGAAGAAATGCGAGAAGAGATGATATCATTACTCGCCGAAGAAGATGAAGAATTGATGGAATTGTACCTTGAGGAAAAGGATATATCTGTCGAAAAGATAAAACGTGCTTTAAGAAAGGTAACGATAAACAACAAACTTGTTCCAGTTTTGTGTGGTGCTGCAGCGAGAAACAAGGGAATACAGCCATTGTTAGACGCGATAGTGGACTATTTGCCTTCGCCACTTGACATTCCTCCTGCTAAGGGCTTGTCTCTCACAGGAGAGGAAGTGGAAGTCCTTCCTACAGTGGAAGGTGATTTTGCGGCTCTCGCATTCAAGATTCAAACAGACCCATATGTTGGTAAGCTCACATATGTAAGGGTGTATTCCGGAAAACTGGAGAAAGGGACCTATATTTACAACTCGACAAAACAGGTGCGTGAGCGTGTTGCGCGTCTAATGTTCATGCACGCAGATAAAAGAGAGGATGTAGACTACGCAAGGGCAGGAGACATAGTGGCGTTGATAGGGCTGAGGAGCACAACAACTGGTGACACTTTGTGCACACAGGAAAAGCCAATTCTACTTGAAAAGATAGATTTCCCAGATCCAGTGATTTCAATTGCGATAGAGCCAGTCACCCATGACGATGAAGAAAAAATGGTAAAGGCAGTCAGTGCGTTATCTGAAGAAGACCCGACACTCAAAGTTACCGTTGACAAAGAGACCGGACAAGTCGTGTTGTCGGGTATGGGAGAGCTTCATCTTGAGATTATCACCGATAGACTCAAGAGAGAGTTTGGTGTTAACGTTAGAATAGGTAGGCCCCAAGTTGCATACAGGGAAACCATCAGGCAAGCAGCAGAGGCAGAAGGAAAGTATATCAGGCAAACAGGTGGTAGAGGACAATATGGACATGTTATAATGAGATTCGAGCCATTGCCCTTAGATGGTGAAAAACACTTTGAATTTGTCAACAAAACAGTTGGAGGTGTGATACCGAAGGAGTACATCCCCGCTGTTGAAGAAGGTGTCCGGGAAGCCATGGAAACTGGTGTCTTGGCAGGATATCCGATGATCTGTGTCAGAGCAATTTTACTTGATGGTTCATACCACGAGGTTGATTCATCGGAGATTGCCTTCAAGATAGCAGCAAGTCTTGCTTTTAAGAATGCCATGAGGTCCTGTCAACCAGTTTTGTTAGAACCAGTAATGCGGCTTGAGATAATCACACCTGAAGAGTACCTTGGCGGAATCATAGCAGACCTTAACGCACGAAGGGCACAGGTTGAATCTTTAGAAAGTCGAGTAAATCTCAGGGTTGTGAGAGCGTCTGTACCTCTGTCTGAGTTGTTTGGTTATGCCACGACACTCAGGTCTCTGAGTCAGGGAAGGGCAACTCACATAGCGCAATTTTCTCATTACAAAGAGGTACCAGATAGAGTCATCGAGAAGATACTGAAAGCTGTTTAGGTGTGAAGGAGGGAGAATGAATGGCAAAGGAAAAATTTGTGAGAACAAAGCCACATGTCAACGTTGGTACCATTGGACACATAGACCATGGAAAAACCACGCTGACAGCGGCAATTACAAAGTATCTCTCGTTCAAGAATCTTGCTTCTTATGTTCCGTACGATCAAATCGACAAGGCACCTGAAGAAAAGGCTAGAGGAATCACTATTAACATCACACACGTTGAGTACCAGACGGAGAAAAGACACTACGCACATATCGACTGCCCCGGTCACGCAGACTACATAAAGAACATGATCACCGGTGCTGCTCAGATGGACGGAGCAATCCTTGTTGTTGCAGCGACAGATGGGCCAATGCCTCAGACACGCGAGCACGTTCTGCTGGCAAGACAGGTTAACGTTCCAGCTATGGTTGTTTTTCTGAACAAGGTTGATGCTGTTGATGATAAGGAACTGGTCGATTTGGTCGAAATGGAAGTCAGAGACCTTCTCACAAAGTACGAATTTCCAGGCGACGAGGTGCCAGTCATAAGAGGTTCTGCTCTGCTCGCTATGGAAGGACCAATGGATGCAAATAATCCTGTTTATAAACCTATTCAGGAACTTTTGGATGCGCTTGACAATTACATACCTGATCCACTCAGAGAAGTTGATAAACCATTCCTAATGGCTGTTGAAGACATCTTCTCAATCACTGGAAGAGGGACGGTGGCAACGGGTAGAATCGAGCGCGGAAGAATCAGACCTGGTGATGAAGTGGAAATCGTTGGGCAGAGTTACGAGATCAAGAAAACAGTTGTAACGAGCGTTGAGATGTTCAGAAAGGAACTCGACGAAGGAATCGCTGGCGATAACGTCGGTTGTCTTTTGAGAGGCGTTGACAAAGATGAAGTAGAACGTGGACAGGTTCTTGCAGCTCCTGGTTCAATCACACCTCATACAACCTTCAAGGCGAACGTCTACGTTCTGAAGAAAGAAGAAGGTGGAAGACACACCCCGTTCATGAAAGGTTATAGGCCCCAGTTCTTCATCAGAACAGCCGATGTCACTGGTGAGATCGTTGAACTTGGGAACAATGCAGAAATGGTTATGCCTGGTGATAACGCTATTTTGACGATCAAACTCATATACCCGATAGCCATTGAAAAGGGTATGCGCTTCGCTATAAGAGAAGGCGGTAAGACGGTTGGAGCAGGTGTTGTCGCTGAGATCATAGAGTAGTTGCTGGGTAGGGAGCTTTGCTCCCTTCCCTTTTTGCAAAGAAGGAGGGAACGGAATTTATGCCTGGACAGAAAATCAGGATAAAGCTTAAAGCTTACGACCACGAAGTTCTCGACGAATCTGCTAAGAAGATTGTTGAGGTGGCAAAGTCGACGAACGCGAAGATATCAGGACCAATACCGTTGCCCACGGAGAGGTCTTTGTACGTCGTTTTGAGATCACCTCACAAACACAAAGATTCCAGAGAGCAGTTTGAAAAGCGTGTTCACAAAAGATTAATTGACATAATTGAACCATCTCCGAAAACAATCGACGCCTTGATGAAGATAAACCTCCCAGCAGGGGTCGACGTGGAGATCAAACTCTAATCGTCGGAGGTGTACGATGATGAAAATGCTCCTTGGTAGAAAGATAGGAATGACCCGTTTGTTCAACAACAACACAGTCGTGCCAGTCACGGTGATTCAGGCTGGACCGTGCTATGTCGTTCAGAAAAAGAACACTCAAGTTGATGGTTATTGCGCAGTTCAGCTTGGTTTTGAAGAAGTCAAGAGTTTGAACAAACCGCTCGAAGGGCACTTTAAGAAAGTTCAACTGAAACCCCTCAGGTTTCTCAGAGAAATGAGATTGACAAATGAGAAAGAACTTGGGTCGTATGAAATCGGTCAACAAATAAAGGTTGATCAGTTTCAAGTGGGAGAAAAAGTTGATGTCATTGGTTGGACAAAGGGTAGAGGATTCTCCGGAGCAATGAAACGTTGGGGTTTTTCCGGTGGTCCATCTGCACATGGTTCGAAATTTCACAGAGAACTCGGTTCGCTTGGTCAACACACAGAACCAGCAAAGATTTTCAAAGGTAAGAAGATGCCCGGAAGGTATGGCAACGAGCGTGTTACTACACACAACCTTGAGGTCGTCAAACTTGATGTTGACAACAATCTAATAGTGCTCAAAGGCTCAGTCCCAGGTGCGAGGGGAAGCCTGGTACTCATCAGAAGTCCCAGGAAAACCCGAAAATGAACCATGAGGAGGAATAAGAGATGGCTCTTGTAGATCTTTACAACATGAAGGGTCAAAAGATTGGGACCCAAGAACTGAAAGATGAAGTTTTCAACATCGAGCCCAACCTCGATGTTATCTGGAGATATGTGGATTACCAACTCTCTATGCGGAGATCGGGAACTGCTTCGACTAAGACTCGTGCAGAGGTAAGTGGTGGTGGAAGAAAACCCTGGGCGCAGAAGCATACAGGACGCGCGAGGCATGGCTCGATAAGATCGCCGATCTGGAGACATGGTGGAGTCGCCCACGGTCCGAAGCCAAGGGATTGGTCAAAGAGTTTACCCAAGAAAATGAAAAAACTCGCTTTAAGGTCTGCCCTATCGCAAAGATTTAGAGAGGGTAATTTGATCGTTGTTGATGACATAAAGTTCGACACGCCAAAAGCGAAGAACATGAGACAGCTAATTGAGAATTTGCAGTTGAAAGATAAGAAAATCTTGTTTGTCTTGCCTTGGAAAAGACCAGAGTATGAAAACGTGAAGCTGTCTTGCCGTAACATATCTGGTTTGAAGGCAATCATTGCGGATAATCCTGGAGCCACACGCGAAGATGAAGCGGCAGTTAGAATAGATGGATTAAACGTTTATGATATCTTGAATCATGAGAAAGTAATTCTGACTCGAGACATGGTTACGAAGATCGAGGAGGTGCTGGGATGAACCAGCAGAAACTCACACCCTATGACGTGTTGATCAGACCTTTATTGACTGAGAAGACAACAGCCGCAAGAGAGGATAGAAAGTACGCCTTTGAGATTAACCCACTGGCAAACAGAGTTCTTGTCAAGAACGCAGTTGAAACGTTGTTCAAAGTCAAGGTGGAGAAAGTGAACATATCTGTCTGTAAACCCAAGCCCAAAAGAAGAGGCAGATTTGAAGGCAAAACGAGGGAATGGAAAAAGGCAGTAGTCACCTTAAAAGAAGGATACACCATAAAAGAGCTCGAGGGTCAGCAGTGAGAGAGGTGAAAGACCATGGGTTTGAAAAAGTATAAACCAACATCGCCTGGTATTCGTTTCATGTTGACACCAGACTATTCAGAGGTTACTAAGAAAGAGCCAGAAAAATCTCTGCTTTCACCACTGAAAAAGAGTGGTGGTCGTAATCACTACGGAAGAATCACTGTGAGATTTAGGGGTGG
Organism: Pseudothermotoga sp.; assembly: GCA_037478695.1. Taxonomy (GTDB): domain Bacteria; phylum Thermotogota; class Thermotogae; order Thermotogales; family DSM-5069; genus Pseudothermotoga_B. The sequence goes on along the minus strand of JBBFME010000036.1, from coordinate 2,429 downwards.
CGGGCACAAGAGAAAATACCGTGTAATAGATTTCAAGAGAGACAAGGTTGGAATACCTGCGAAGGTAGCTTCTATTGAATACGATCCCAATAGATCTGCCAGAATAGCCCTAATTGTATACGCTGATGGTGAAAAGCGTTACATTTTGGCACCAAACGGTCTGCAGGTTGGAGACACGCTCATGAGTGGCCCTGATGCGGAGATTAGAGTTGGTAATGCTCTGCCTTTAGAGAACATTCCACTCGGAACCATGATTCACAACATTGAGGTGAGACCAGGTTCCGGAGGTAAGATTGCGAGATCTGCGGGCGTTTCCTGTCAGCTTATGGCGAGAGAGGGTAATTATGCCCTTCTGAAGATGCCGTCTGGTGAACTGAGAAAGATACACGTGAAATGCTACGCAACGATTGGCATAGTCAGTAACGAAGATCACAAGAACGAAGTTTCTGGTAAGGCAGGTAGAACACGTTGGCTTGGTAGGAAACCACACGTTCGCGCAATGGTTATGAATCCTGTTGACCATCCAATGGGTGGTGGCGAAGGAAGAGGCAAAGGACAACACCCAGTCACACCTTGGGGTGTGCCGACCAAAGGATACAAGACCAGACGTGGTCGAAGACCTTCAGACAGGTTCATCGTAAGAAGACGCAATCAGGCGTGAGGAGGTGTGATGGATGGCACGTTCTCAGAAAAAAGGACCTTACGTTGATATCAAGTTGCTGAAGAAGATCAGACTGCTCAACGAGAGTGGAGAAAAGAAGATCATAAAGACTTGGAGCAGGGCTTCAACAATAGTTCCTGAGATGGTTGGCCATACGATAGCCGTTCACAACGGTTTGAAACATGTGCCCATATACATAACTGAGAACATGGTTGGACACAGGCTTGGAGAGTTTGCACCAACGAGGAGATTCGGTGGCCATGCAGAGAAAAAAGCTGCGACAAAGGGTCAGGTGAAATGAGGAGGGAACCACAATGAGTACAGAAGCCGGCACAAAGAGGCCTAAGAGGTCTGTACAGTACAGGCAAAAAGCGGAAGAAAATAAGTCTGCTGAAGTGAGAGCCATAGGTCGCTATCTGAAGTCCTCTCCAAGAAAGGTGAGGGCTGTGATCAATGCGATCCGTGGTAAGGATGTTGGCGAGGCTTTTCAGATACTCGAAATGTCTCCCAAGAAGGCAGCGAGGCTTGTAGAGAAGGTTCTCAAGTCTGCTGTTGCAAACGCTGAAAACAACGCAAAACTCAGCAGTGATACACTTTACGTTTCACATTGTGTTGTTGATGACGGCCCGAGATTCAAAAGAATTTGGCCACGTGGTCGAGGAAGGGCTGACATCATTCAGAGAAGAATGTGTCATATTACCATAGCGGTTAAGAGTAAAGAGACGAAAGCTTAGAGAGGTGATACGGTGGGTCAGAAAGTACATCCCAGAGGTTTTAGACTTGGCGTTAGCGCTGATTGGCAAGCAAAGTGGTTCAACGAAAAGAATTACGCCATATGGTTAAAGGAAGATGAGCAGATCAGAAAAATAGTCAAGGATGTCTACAATCAAGCTGGTATCAGTGAAGTCTTCATAGAAAGACCTGATAACGAGAGTGTCACGGTGACAATCAAAACAGCAAGGCCTGGCGTCATAATTGGGAAAAAAGGTACCGAAATAGGGAAGCTCCGAGAAGATCTTGAGAGATCTCTTAATAGGAAAGTCGTTGTCAATGTAGAAGAAATAAAAACGCCCGAGACTGATGCACAACTTGTTGCCGAAAACATCGCAAGCAGGATAGAAAAGAGAGCCTCATACAAGAGAGCGATGAAGCGAGCTCTTTCAGATGCCTTCAGAAAAGGTGCCGTCGGTATGAAGGTGATGGTATCAGGTAGGCTCGCTGGTGCGGAAATAGCCCGACGCGAATGGTATTTAAGTGGTAGATTACCACTTCAAACAGTGAAAGCCGTTGTTGACTACGGTGTTGCCACTGCAAGAACGAAATATGGAACGATCGGGATAAAGGTCTGGATATACAGAGGAGACGTGCAGATTTAGTACAAGGAGGTTTTCAAAATGTTGATGCCCAAGAGAGTGAAATACAGAAAGCAGCAGCGCGGACGAATGCGAGGAGAAGCAAAAGGTGGTGCAACTGTAAGTTTTGGTGAATGGGGATTGAAGGCACTTGCCCCGGCTTGGATAACCGCGCAGCAGATAGAGGCAGGTCGTATCGCCATCATGAGGGTCATGAAAAAGAGTGGAAAACTGTGGATCAGAGTTTTTCCCGATAAACCCTATACAAAGAAGCCTGCTGAAACAAGACAGGGTAAGGGAAAGGGCAACGTAGAAGGATGGGTCAGTGTTGTTAAGCCAGGAAAGATACTTTTCGAAATAGCAGGTGTAGAAGAAAGTGTTGCAAAGGAAGCCCTTATGTACGCAGCAAGTAAACT
>JBBFME010000035.1:10182-16960 GCA_037478695.1 Pseudothermotoga sp. | reverse complement strand
GTCAGAGCCCTTGAGCCAAAGCTCTATGTGAAGGTGATTTTCACCATCGTTTGTCTAATTCTTGTCTCGATGATCTTTTTGTTCTATGGAACTGTTTTCTTCGGTTCATTCACAAAGCTTTGGGGTGTCAATCACACATTAACACTCGACAATTATAGATTTGCATTCACATACAACTGGGAATTCATAAAAGATACCTTAATACTCGCTTCTATCGCAACACCTCTTTGTGGAATCCTTGGGATCATGATTGCCTACCTCGTGGCGAGAAAACAGTTTCCAGGCAGGCGTGCGATGGAGGCCGTTTCGTTGTTGACCTTTGCAGTACCGGGTACCGTTGTTGGTATAGGCTATCTACTTGCTTTCAACCAAAAACCTCTTTTATTCACAGGAACAGCCCTGATCATAATACTCGTCTTTGTCTTCAGGGAATTACCCGTGGGAGTGCAAAATGGGGTAGCGGCGCTTTATCAAATAGATCGATCGATAGAAGAAGCTTCTTTAGATCTTGGAAGTAGCAGCAACCAAACCTTTTGGAAGATCACTCTGCCGCTTCTAATGCCAGCATTTTTCAACGCTCTTTTCACTGCTTTTGTGCGCAGTATGACTGCAATAAGTGCGGTGATCTTTGTAGTCTCTGGCAAGTGGAATCTGATAACTGTGAGGATACTCGGTGCCGTTGGGAACAGCGATTTGGCACAGGCTGCTGCGCTGAGTTACGTGTTGATTGGCATCGTCTTGATGGCGATGTTTGTGCTGCGATTTTTGACGATCAACTTTTCTTATCAAACGAAGATCAGGAGGGCAGTTTCATGACAGAGTACTACGTCGAAGTGCGAAACCTTGTGAAAGAATTCTTGGACAAAAGCTCTGGCTCCGTTGTAAAGGCTGTCAACGGTGTGAGTTTCGGTGTGAAAAAGGGACAACTGTTAACTCTTTTAGGACCATCTGGTTGTGGGAAGACCACTACTCTGAGACTGATTGGTGGCTTTGAGATCGCAACAAAAGGGGATGTTCTGATAGACAACGTTGTGGTCAATGACCAACCACCCAACAGAAGACCAACTGCAATGGTTTTCCAGAGCTATGCTCTGTTCCCACATATGAATGTCTTTGAGAATGTGGCCTATGGACTGAAGAACAAGAGGTTGAATTCACAAGAGATCAAGAGAAGAGTGTTGCAAATGCTTTCGGTGGTTGGTTTGAGTGGATTAGAAAAGAGATATCCAAGCCAACTTTCCGGAGGTCAACAACAGCGTGTCGCTCTCGCTCGTGCTCTTGTCGTCGAGCCGAAGGTTTTACTCTTGGATGAGCCTCTATCAAACCTCGATGCGAAACTTCGTGAGCAGATGAGGATAGAACTGAAAAAGATTCAATCTAATCTTGGTATTACAAGTATCTACGTTACTCACGATCAGCTTGAGGCTATGACACTGTCAGATATGGTGATCGTTATGAAAGATGGCATAATAATGCAACAAGATGCTCCACAGATGATCTACAGATATCCTTCAAACAGATTTGTTGCGAGTTTCATTGGGAAAGCCAACTTCCTCGAGTCAACTGTGATCAGCTGTCATGAAGGCAAGTGCAAGATCAGGACTGCGAGTGGTGCTGTTCTTGATGTCAATGTACGTGAGGGCACGAGCTTTCAACCCAACGAAAAGGTGTACTTAGTTCTCAGACCTGAGGGCGGCAGATTCGTGAAACCAGAAGATGGCATACTTCGAGGAACAGTTATAACCAAGATCTATACAGGTGCAAATGCCTTCTTCGAGGTGAAAACAGATCATGGAATCGTATCCATTGAAATTCAAAATCCAGCATCGCTGATCTTGCCTGAATACAACGAGACGGTAGGACTGAGCTTTGATCCATCAACACTCTCGGTGGTGAGATACGAATGAAGTTGCTCGTTTCAGATTTGGATGGCACCCTTTTAGAGATAGATCACAGTATTTCTCCTGAAACACTTCAGCTCGTTCAAAAGATAGAAGAACTTGGAGTGAGATTCACCATTGCAACGGGCCGCTCTCTTTCGTCGTGTAGAGAGTACATAAATGCATTAAGACTTTCCACACCAGTCATTCTGCTCAACGGGGCAAGAATATTCGATCCTGTTTCTGGCAAGTACCTTGTGCAACACGATCTTTCACAGAAAGCCGTTGAAATAGTTTTTCAAATAGCAGTTCGTCAAAAGAACGTCACTACGGCTGTCTTCATTGGCGAAGATGTCTATGTTTACAATCTTGGCTTGAACGCCGCGACATATCTCATCAGAGATGCATTGACGTATAAATCTGTTGGTGATATAGGTGCCATGAAATCTTCGAATGTGGCCAAAATAGTCTTCGCAGGCTATCCCTATGATCTGAATACTCTGGAAATTGAACTGCCACAATTGATCGGTGCAGAAGCACAAGTTGTGAGATCTGAAGACGATTTGCTCGAGATACTACCGAAGAATGCAAACAAAGGTTCTGCTCTCAAAGAACTGAGTGGAATGTTGAAAATACCCTTGAATCAAGTCATTGCCGTTGGAAACGGTATGAACGACTTAGAAATGATAAAAACCGCTGGCTTTGGAATAGCCGTTGGCAAGGCGGACGAAGAGGTCAAAAAATCTTCAAAGCTTTACATTCAAGACACCGGAGAAAAGGTTATCAGGAAAATATACGAACTGCTCAAAGGGGAGTGGAAAAATTGAAGATAGCCCTTGTGATCAGTACTGCTGATGCTGCTTTTAACTCACTTGCTTTCAAAGGAGATCTTGTGAAGGGTGTTGAGATGGCTAAAGGAATAGGTTATGATGCAGTCGAAATTGCCGTAAGAGATCCTGGCATGGTGGATGTAATGCAAATAAAGGATGTTGTTGAAAGACTTCAAATAGAAGTCGTTGCCGTTGGGACAGGACAGGCTTTTTTGGCAGAGGGTCTGAACTTGATAGATCCAAGCGCTGATGTTAGATCACGCACAGTCGAAAGATTGAGAAATCACATAGACTTTGCGTCGCACTTTGGTGCAAAAGTGATAATAGGTTTCATAAGAGGTTCAAGAAAAGGAAGAACGTCAGAAGAAGTTACCACACTTTTCGTTGAACAAATGCGTCAGCTTGCAGATTACGCTTTGCCAAAAGATGTTTCTTTAGTCATAGAACCGTTGAACAGATATGAAATTGATTTTCTCAACACGCTTGGCGAAACCTATGAGGTTGTAAAACTCATAAACAGAGAAAACGTCGGTATACTTGCCGATACCTTTCACATGAACATAGAAGAAGCAAAGATTGAAGAAAGTCTCTCTTTTGTGGCTGACAGGCTGTATCACTTCCACGTGGCAGACAGTAACAGATGGGCTCCAGGTACAGGTCATTACGACTTTGCTTCTACTTTCGATGCTTTGAAGAGAATTGGTTATAAGGGCTATGTTTCCGTTGAATGTCTGCCAAAACCAGATGGCGCAGAAGAGTCTGCAAAGATTGCCTACAAGACTTTGAAAGCTCTTATTGATTTTTGAAATTCAGTTAATGAAGGGGGTTTACTCTAACTCTCCAAGGGAGCTGCTTTTATGAGGAAGTTTTTGTCAGTTCTTTTAGTTGCTATGGCGTTCATCTTCGCCTTTGCTCAGTCAGAGATCCCTATCAAGGTTACCCTGACAATGATGGTAGCCGGAGATCAGAACATGGTCGATTTCTTCCAGTACGAGATTGCACCAGAGTTCGAAAAACTCTATCCAAACGTGAAAATCAAGGTCGTCGGTACTGGCCCAGGCGATGCAGGATCTCAACAGATCATTCAGCAGTTGCAACTTGAGAAAGATTCAGGGAAGGACAAATGGGCGGTAGATCTTGTCGTGATTCACGAAACCGGTGCTGTGTGGGCCATCGAAAGAGGTCTAATAAGACAGTACACCGATTTTCTCACAGCTAAGAGACTTGCGATAAGGAATACGGACGAAATGGCACTTGGTGTGAACGTCGATGGCTATGTGATGCCAATGTTCCACAGCCAAACGGCTCTTGCTTATAACCCAAGGTTTGTCAAAGACCCACCGAAATCTTATGCCGAATTGGTTGAATGGGTGAAAAAGAATCCTGGTAAGTTCGGCTACAACGGTATCAAAGGTGGCATGTCTGGCGTAGCCTTCGTCTTCGGATGGGTTTACTGGAAGTCCAAGAATACAGATATCCTCATCAACGGCCCTTATGACAAGAAATACGAAGAAGACTGGCAACAGATATACGCAGAACTTAAGGAGTTCAACAAATATGTGACCATGACGGCTGGTAATGCAGGTACACTCGATGCACTCAACCGCGGCGAGATATGGATGGGACCTGTTTGGGTTGATATGTTCTACACATGGATGCGCGAAGGAAGAATGGATCCCAACATTAGAATCATCATATTAGCCCCAGGAATGCCTGGCCAACCAATGCATTACGCCATACCAACAAAAGCTGCAAACGCCGACTATGCTTTGAAGCTAGTAGAGCTTGTATCTTCTCCAAAGATGCAGGCAAAGTACATCGTTGAAAGATTCAACTGGTACCCAGCGATAGGTGATGACTTTGTCACGCCTCATCTGACCAAAGATGTCTTGGAAAAGATCTACAAAGATGTCAAACAAGAAGATCTCCTGAAATACGGCAAACCGATGCCGTTACTTCCTTACAAGCAAGACATGCAAGAGGCATACGAAAAATGGGTTGAAAAATGAGAGGGCAGGGCTTAAGCTCTGCCCCTTTCAAGGGTGAAAGAGGATGAAAGCACAACAAAGAAATTTACTCATCGGTTTTCTCTTAATCTTCCCTGCTCTAATGATTTTGATACTCCTTTATGTCTATCCGTTGATTCGTTCTATTTGGACAAGTTTTCTGAAAGATGGTAAGTTGAGTTGGGCAAATTATCAGAAGGTTTTTGAGATATATTTGCGTGATGTGCTTTATTCCGTAGGCATGACTGCCGCAACTGTGGTAGTTGTACTCATCTTGAGCGTTCTCTTGGCGAGTTATCTCAGGTTCAAGGAATGGAGATTCTTAGACGTCATGTATCGCCTGCCTCTGTTCATACCTTTCTTGATAGTAGGTCATGCGATGAGGATATTCCTCGCACCACATGGTACTCTGAACACTTTGTTAAAAACGATCATCAGGGTAGAAGAACTGCCGGGTTTTTCAAGAAGTTGGATTGGCCTTCTGTGGACCTTCGTGTGGGTAATGACTCCTTATGCTGCTCTGATAATTCTCGGCGCTTTTAGAGCTCTCGACAGCTCGTATATCGAAGCAGCGAGGAACTTAGGGGCTTCAAAAGCCAAGATTGTTTTCACGGTGATCATTCCCATGTGCAGACCATCGATCATGGTTGCGGCTATACTCACCTTCGTCAGAACGATCAGCAGTCTCACGATACCCGTTATGATTGGACCAAATACACCGAACATGATAACAGTCGACATGATGTTCAGAATAAACTTTTTCAACGATTGGGGCGTTGCTAATGCCCTTGGTGTTATCTCCTACTTGGTAGTGCTATTGCTCGCGGTTTACTATCTCAGGTTCATGGCTGCCGAGAGAGGAGGTATCAAGGGATGAGGTTCTCAATTCTACGCGTCACATTGAAGATTGTTTTTGTGATTCTGATGCTCTTGATAATGATAGGTCCTCTTGTTGGTATAGTGATCTGGAGTTTTGCAAGGGTTTGGTATTGGCCCAGCCCGTTGCCACAAGAGTTCACTTTAAGATATTGGCTCGAAGTTTTCAGGCAAGGAAGAGTGACTAACTCGTTGATTCTGAGTGTCTCCATAGCTTTGCTCACGGTTGTATTCTCGATAGCATTTGCTGTTCCAGCAGCCTATGGTTTTGCGAGATACAAACTACCACTTCAAAGAATTCTCCTTCTTTTGTTCTTAATGCCGCAGGCCTTTCCACAGCTACCAGTTTTCATAAACCTCGCCAGTATCTTTGGCAGGATGGGACTGAGGGGAAATATCTGGGGTATTGTGTTGGCTCACACGATGGCTTCACTCGTCTTTTCACTTTGGATAATAACGGCAACCTTCAAAGCCATTCCCGTTGAACTCGAACAAGTTGCCCAGAACCTTGGTGCTAACAGGTTCAAAGTCTTCTGGACCATCACCTTTCCATTGGCAATTCCGGGTATAATCGCCGGAGCGATCTATGTCTTTCTGTGGTCAATGGGCGAGTTCACCGCCGCATTTTTCATTGGCGCTCCTTTTATTCAGACTGCACCTGTGCTCATGTACACTTCCAGCATGGGTTATAACCTGCAGATTGCAAGTGTGATAGCGATAATACTGGTTATACCGTCTTTGGTCTTCATGGTGTTGATTGAAAGATTCTTGAAAGCCGAGTACATCGCAGGCTTGGGAGGTTGAAGACAATGGCTGTGCTTGAAGCAAGAAATCTGTACAAATCATATGGTACAGTCAAAGCACTCGACGATGTGAGCATCGAAATAGATGATGCAGAACTCCTCGCAGTCATAGGTCCAAGTGGTTCTGGCAAGACCACGCTTCTGAGATCGATAGCCGGCTTTGTTCAACTCGATTCTGGAAAAATATTCATAAAGTCCAAAGATATCACAGAACTCCCGCCGGAGAAAAGAAATGTTGCAATGTTTTTCCAAAACTACGCACTTTGGCCTCACATGACGGTTTTTGAAAATGTTGAGGTAGGGGCTCGTTTAAGTCATAACCCGTTAGATGTGACTAAAGTTTTAAAAGAAGTGATGCTTAATGATTTATATCATCAATTCCC
>JBBFME010000035.1:0-10172 GCA_037478695.1 Pseudothermotoga sp. | reverse complement strand
TAAAGAAGTGTGATAAAAAGGAAATAAGAGAAAGAGTCGAGTGGGCTTTAGAGTTTCTCGACATAAAGGCTCTTGCAGAGAGAAAACCAAGTCAACTTTCTGGAGGTCAACAACAACGTGTGGCTTTGGCAAGGGCAATCGTTGTACAACCTGATGTGTTGCTACTCGATGAGCCGCTTTCAAACCTCGATGCCAAGATCAGAATGAGAATAAGGTTCGAGCTGAAGGCTTTGCAGAAAAAATTGAAGATACCGACGCTCTATGTGACTCACGATCAAGAAGAGGCTTTGAGCATAGCAGATAGAATAGCAATCATGCACAACGGCAAAGTTCTTCAAGTAGGGACTCCTCAGGAGGTTTACCGAAATCCCGTCAATCTATTTGTGGCTGACTTCATAGGAGTCAACAGCGTAGTAACTGTCAAAAGAACAAACGAAGGACCTTTGAGAGTAGGCAACCTGAGCATTGACACACCACAACAAACAGTGCGTGTTGTTATAAGAGCTGAGGAAGCAAAGGTTTTGCCAATAGAAAGAGAAGTGCTCGTTCAGGAGGGTGATCTCAAGCTCGAGGGTACCATCGTTGGAAAGCTCTATATGGGCTTTAAATACCGTTACGAGATCATGGTCAAAGACATACAAGAACCGTTGTTCATCAACAGCGAAGAGCCTTTTGAACTGAAACAATCAGTTCAAATATTAGTGCGTAAAGGTAGTTTCTTCGTCTACGAATGATATCTATCATCAACTCTGAGTAGCTTCACCTCTTCTGACGAATCTCATCGTGACGAAGGACAAGATCACGAAGACTATGGAGAAAACCATCAATGACGAATAGCCGAGTGTATCGATGAAAATACCTGCCAACGGCGGGGCAAAGATGTTTGCCGCCATAGAGAAAAAGTAATAAAGACCTGTATAGCCACCAGCCTTCTCAGATTTCGTCATATCGACAACCATTGGCAATGAGTTCACATTCACAAGAGCCCAACCTGTTCCGCTGATTGCAAAGAGCACGAAAAACATTGGTAGCAAGACAGATTTGCCATCCAGAAGAATTGAGACTAATACAACTAAGAGCAGACAAAAAACGAGCACCAAGAGGCCTATGCTTATTGTCTTTTTCCTTCCTATTTTTGACCCAATTATGCCAGCAGGTATCGAAAACAGCATAAAAGTGAGTGAAAAGACGCCCAGTACCAACGCACCAGTACTCTCTGGTATCGACAAGTGAAATTTCGCATAACTTGTGAAAAAGGTTTCCAACGCGTTGAACCCTATGAACCAAAGCAGTATCGAAAGTAACATGAAGAGAAGACTTTTCTCTTTCGAGAGAAGTACATCCTTCAAATTACTCATCAGTTCCTTGTTTCCCTTTTTCACCGTTTCAAGCACCTTAGAATTCTCTTGAGGTTGAGTGTATTCTTCTGGCTCTTTGATGAACAAACAGACCAAAAGGTTTGCAAAGAACATCAATGCCGCTCCGATGAAAAACGGATAGGCATAGTTTGCGTCGTACAACGGTTTGCCGGCGAAATACGCTAACAACGCACCGAAGCCACCCATGAAGTTGATGATACCATTTGCCTGGCTTCTGTACTTTGAAGGCGTTATATCTGGCATGAGTGCTATAACGGGAGAACGAAAGAGTGCCATAGAGAAATTCATGACTATTATGACAACCATCATCATAAGCAGAGATTTTGCGCTTCGCATCAGTGGTATCAGCGAAAAGAAAAGAGCTCCGAGTGGTGCGCCAACCAATATGTATGGCTTTCTTCTGCCAAATCTCGTTCGTGTTTGGTCACTCAGAGTGCCAATGTAAGGAAGCATGACTATTGCGAAGATGTTGTCGATGGTCATCACTATTCCGATGAGAAATGAGGAAACAGCGAAATCTTTCAGAAAGATCGGCACATAAGCGTTGTACAAGGGCCACAACACGCTGATTCCAAAGAAACCAAATCCAAGCAAGAAAACCTTTGAGTAACTGAATTCTTTCACCGTCCTCCCACCTTTCAAATGACCACTCTGTCTAAATCTTTTGGAATCAATATCTCTCCAAGATAGTAACGCCTGAGTTCTTCTATAAGCCGAGATTCATTGCCATCTATCTCTACTCCCAAGTGCACCAAACACAGTGCCTTTGCTCCAGAGAGTTGAGCAATTCTTGCTGCATCTTCAGCACAGGTGTGACCTTCAAGTCGCTTTGAGAGTAAATAACTGCAACTCGACTCATGTATGAGCAGATTCACATCTTTGAACAAATCGACCAATTCATCGCAAGGTTCTGTATCACTCGTGTAGATCACCTTAGAGTCGAAAGATGAAACTTTCAGCCCTATGTTGGGAACAGAATGTTTCACCGGAAAAACTTCGACAGAGATTTCGTCGTTGTTGAACAACAGCTGCTGTTGATAACTCACTGCTATCAATTCTATTTCAAAGCCGCGTTCCTGATGCAAAAGACCGTGCATGGCAAGAGAGCTCTTTGCCATTTCAACAAAATCTTGCCCTACGTAAATCTTCAAAGGTTCCTTTCTTCCGGAGAGTCTGATCATTTCAATCAGAGAAGGCAAGCCATAGATGTGATCGACATGCCCATGGGTGATGACAATGGCTTTCAATCTTAAAGGATCATAACCTGCTTTTTTCATCTTTCCATAGACATTACCAGGACAATCTATTAAGATATCGTTGAGAAGGAGAGAAGTATTGTCTCTGTTGGGTGTTGAAACAGCCGCAGCCGTTCCTAAAAAGAGTATCCTCAAAGTATCTCCTCCTAAGAAGATTATATTTGGAAATCAAAAATGCTTTTTCTGTGATAATATTACCACTAAGAAATTCATGATCAAAGAAGTGGGGGTGAGACTATGTTACTTGGTTTTAACGGGGCTACCTCTATGAAGCACGATTTATTCAGTGATATTGCTGCCGCAAGTGAGGCGGGGTTTGACGTGCTTGAAATCTGGAAAACAAAACTGTTTGATGCGATCAAAACACACACGGCGACACAAATAGTAGGTGAATTCATCAAACATGGTATCGAGCCTTACACTATTAACTCTCTTGAACAGGCAACCTTCAGCAAAGACTTCAAGGAAAAAGTGGAAGAATGTGAAATGTTGTGCGCTTTGACTCAACAAATGAGGGCAAAGGTGCTGATAGTGGTACCTGGATTCTTAGAGAACGGAGTACCTGAAAAAGAAATAAGAAAGGAAACAGTAGGGGTTCTAAGAGAATTTTCAAAACTTGCAGATCACTATGAAGTGAGACTTGGCTTTGAATTTCTTGGTTTCAAAAAATGTTCTGTTAACACCCTCAGTTTGGCAAGAGAGATAGTACAGGAAGTAGATCAGAAGAACATAGGACTTGTGATCGATACTTGCCATCTTTTTGCCGGAGGTTCAACGATTGCCGATGTAGAAAAGACAGATCCTGAAAAGATATTCGTCGTTCACATGAATGACCTGCCAAAGGTTGAAGGTAGAGAAGTTCGCGATTCTGACAGAGTGATGCCAACAGACGGAGTACTACCGTTGAAAGATTTTATACAAGCTCTCAAAAAGATTGGCTACAGCGGAATGATATCGGTTGAACTTTTCAACGAAGAGTATTGGAAACTCGATGCACAGCAGATAACAAAAATCGCTTATGAAAAACTTTCCAAGTTGGTTGAAAATCACAAATGATGACAGCAAGATCCTTGCTACAGATTGTTTTGCTGAAAGTGTATTTGAAGAACAAATGGGGGGACATGGTGTCCCCCAGAGATTATTTGTTGAAGAAGCTTTCGAAAAGATTGCCAAGTCTTCTGCTTGCTATGTAAAGTTTGTAGAGACGATTTATTTGTTCGAAAGATTGCATCAAGAAGTCATGGATGATGTAAACATAGTAAACAGGTGAATTGTCTGCTTCTACTTTTATCGCTGGTACTCCTGAGAGCTTAAAGGTTGCTTGCCCGCTCATCAAGATGACACAAACATCATGGTAGTAGTAATCGTCGTAGTAATAGTAGTAATAACTATATGTGTAGATATTTAGAAAAGCATCATCGAGGAATTGGGTACTATCTCTGCATTGTGCCAAGAGGTTGTTGAAAGTGTTCAAGTCTTCATTGGTGACTGTGGAATTCTGAGTCACATTTTCAAAGGCTTGCGCGATTTCTTCACTATGAGTGACCAAGTAATCAAATACTTCCAGATCGGTTCCTATGTTTGCCTGGGTTCTGAAATCTATTTGTGGCTTGTAGAACTGAGCCAAATCGATCTCGACCGAGAACGAACTGTAGGGTTCTGAGTTTGTCGCTACTTCGATAGTCAATTTGCCATTAGGCAACACCCGCTCGAGTTCTTTCAGAAGACTTATTATTGATGTCCCTGATTTAATACTCAAAGAACCGATTTTGAGAACTGTGTCTGATGGAGGATCTGGGATTTGATTTTCGGCCCAACTTGAAAACCTCATAGTCTGACGAAAAGATGCTTCGCAGAAGATTGTCCAAAGAGTAGGTTCCCTTCCATCTTTGCGACTACCATCGTAATAGACTGAATACTTTTCAAAGTCATATATTTCAACTATGATTTTCAGTACGTCGTCAACAGTTTTCAGAATCTTGTCAAGGTTTTTCACAGTGAGTGTCCCTTCTTTGAAGACATCCTTCAGATCGAGGATAGTCTCTGGTGAACTCACTTTAGCTACTTCTTCGGCGCATGTTTTTAAGGTTTGCCAAAAATCTTCTGGAAAGTTATTGTACAGTACAACATCACACAGAAATTCATAACATTGCATTGCTTGGTCAGTGAACCAATCATCAGGATTAAATTGATTTTCTCCTATTAATGCGACCCAGATCCATTCTCTGATCTGATCTTGTATATCGTAAGCGGTCACGATTGGTTGGAAAACCAATGAAAGTAACATAACATCTCTGAAGTCAAACCATAGGTTTTCGGGTTCTTCTATTTCACAGTTCAAGACTGAAGAGATAGCTGAAATGATTTGTTTCTTAGCTTCACCTGTTATTTCGAAACAGTATTCACGTCGATTGGACATTGTCAGTAAACTGTCTTTAGCAGTGAGGAATTTTCTCATACTTTCAATCAGATTGCTTTTATCGTTCAATAAATTCAAAAACTGAATGGATCTGAGTATTCCTGCCTGTAAAGTGGTGTGACAGAAGGAAAGAACCCCAGCAATTCAGCCATGCTTTGAAAAAGTTCTTTGGTGTCTTCAGAAGCGAGTAGGGTAAGTCCGTAAGTTGGTTCGCTTTGAGAGACTTCTGTCAAATCACTAATAGCTCCAGATAGGGAAACATTTCCAGTTCCGCCTTGGTTTGGACCAACACAACTGACGATCAATAATGTTACCGCCAAAACTGTAACGAGTACAAAAGCACTTCGCTTAACCATCTACACTCTCCCCCTTCGAACAGAATGGTGGTACACCCCACACGAGAATAATCATAATTTCTGTAATTATTATAACAAAACAAGTACGTTTATTCAAGACATTGAATCAACATTTTTATTTTTAATCTTTTCAGATATCACAATAAAAAAATGCCGGAGCTTTCGCCCCGGCTAATGGGTGGGTCTATCTCATCCGCCTACGTGTCTTGCACCTTCAAAAATTGCCTTAACATTCAAATCAAGAATTTCAAAGTTTTTTGAAGAAAGCTTATACTTCATCGCTTCAATAAGAGAATCAATATCGACACATTTTGTAGCAGCAACAAAACTTCCAAGCATTACCATGTTTGCAACTTTCACATTACCGAGTTTTTCTGCGATGTCATTCGCTGGTATTTCAAATACCTTTATGTCAGTTCGCTTGGGTTTTATATCGATCACCGAAGTGTTGAGAAACAGATAACCATTCTCTCTGACTTTCTGCTCGAATTTCAAAAGAGACGGTATATTCATGGCGACAACTTCAGTTGGTATCTCCACTACCGGTGAAGCCACTGGTTCATCGCTCACCACCACTGTGCAATTTGCTGTGCCGCCGCGCATCTCGGGACCATAAGAAGGAAACCATGTTACAAATTTGTTTTCGACCATGCCTGCTTGCGCGAGAACTTGCCCCATCAACATGACACCTTGACCACCAAAGCCAGAGAAGATTATACTGTGTGTCATTTTTCGTCACCCACTTTGTCTACGAAAACGCCTAATGGATATTCTGAAACCATGTTCTGTTCAAGCCATTGCATTGCCTTTATTGGAGAAATAGCCCAATTTGTCGGACAGGTTGACAAGACTTCGACGAGTCCATATCCAATGTCTTTGATCTGTGCTAAGAATGCCTTCTTGATGTACTTCTTGGTTGTCAACACATCTTTTGGTGTTGTGACTTTAGTCCTTGCCAAAAAGGCCACACCTTTGAGTTCTTTGAGTATTTCACAGATGTGTATGGGATAGCCTTCTCTCTCAGGAGATCTACCATATGGCGAGGTTGTTGTCTTCATACCGAGCAATGTGGTTGGTGCCATTTGTCCGCCTGTCATTCCATATATGGCGTTGTTTATGAAGATTGTTGTGACTCTCTCTCCTCTGTTTGCAGTATGAATTGTTTCCGCAGTTCCGATGGCTGCCAAATCTCCGTCACCTTGGTAGGTGAAAACTACCAAATCGGGCCTTGCACGCTTCATACCTGTGGCGACAGCCGTTGCTCTTCCATGTGGCGCAACTGTTCCGTCCACGTTGAAGAACTCATAAGCGAAGACAGAACATCCTACTGGAGCGACTATCACTGTTTTTTCCCTTATTTTCAATTCATCTATTACTTCTGCAACCAATCTGTGTACTATTCCGTGATGGCAACCTGGACAATATGTGAAAGGTTTCTTGCTCAGTGCCTCTGGCATTTTATAGACTGCTGTGTACTGCATTTTTCAGCGCCTCCCCATTAATTTCTCAAGATGGGAGAATATCTCTTCTGGTGTTGGTACAACACCTGCCATTCTACCGTAAAACTCAATCTTTGTCTTTCCACAGGCTGCGAGTTTGACGTCTTCGAGCATCTGCCCAGCACTCATTTCCACAACGAGAATCAATGACGCTCTTTCAGAGAGATTTGACAAAGCTTCATATGGATATGGATAAAGTGATATTGGTCTGAACAATCCGGCCTTCAATCTACTCTCTCGCGCCATCTTCACAACGCTTTTTGCAATTCTTCCTACTGTACCGTGAGCTACTATTAGAATCTCGGCATCTTCTGTGAGGTACTCTTCGTAACGCACCTCTTTTGCCTCAATTTCCCTGTATTTTTTCTGAAGTTCAAGGTTCATCTTCTCCAAAGCATAGGGATCTATGTTGAAGGAGGTCACCTGTCTTGGCTCTCTGTCTTTTGCACCCGTCAAAGCCCAACTGCTGTTGTCGTAGGTTATCTCTTGTTCTTGCAAGATAACAGGTTCCATCATTTGGCCCAACAGACCATCTGCAAAGATCAGAACAGGATTTCTATATCTGTCGGCGAGATCGAAGGCGAGTACTGTAAGTTCAGCTGCTTCCTGTACCGTCGAGGGTGATAGAACTATCAAACGATAGTCTCCGTGGCCTCCACCTTTTGTGGCTTGAAAATAATCTCCCTGTGAAGGTTGAATATCGCCCAAGCCAGGTCCTCCACGAACGACATTCACGAAAACAGCTGGTAGCTGTGCACACGCCATGTAAGATACTCCTTCTTGCATCAAACTGAAGCCAGGCGAAGAAGTGGATGTCATGACTCGTTTGCCAACGCTTGAGGCGCCGTACATCATGTTCACAGCTGCTACTTCGCTTTCTGCTTGTAGGAAACTGCCTTGCACTTGAGGTAATCTTCGAGCCATATATTCAGTCAGCTCACTCTGTGGCGTGATGGGATAACCGAAGTAATTTCTACAACCGGCAATTATCGCAGCTTCACCAATTGCTTCGACACCTTTCATCATCACTTTTTTCATCTCATATCACCTCACAGTTTGTAGAGACCTGAACACGGTTATACAAGTGTCAGGACACATCATGTAGCAAAAGCCACAGCCGTTGCACTTTTCATCAGGGTCATACTGCTCTGCCGGGTGATATCCCTTCGTGTTGAACTTTTCTGAAAATCTGAGAATCTTTTGTGGACAAACATTTATGCACAGTCCGCAACCTTTACACCTTTCGCTGTCTATCTCTACGTAGGCTCTTCTCATGAAAGCTCCTCCTTGTTCTTCACAAATCGCTCTATTCGAAAGATTTCAAATCTTCCTCTGTATGGTATCGAATTGGCGACTACTGTGAATGAAATCGGCTTCTGCAAGATCTCAGAAGCTTCTTGAAGAATCTTCTCTCCTTCTTCGATTAACTCAGAATTTGTTTGACTGCCCAGATTTGTGTTGTTGACGAGAAAGTCTATCTCGATCCTGCCGCGATTTTCAAGGTTTTTCGCTAACTGAACAATCTCTTCACTCGTTTGACTGAATGGTCTTTTCGTGTTAACAACAAGATATATTTCGCTATCATTGAGATGTTCTTTCAGATATCCCAGCACAACTATGCCTCGTTCATCGCCACCGACGTCTAAAACGACTCTGTACTCCGGGTTGTCAAGATAACCAGCCACCGAGGCGCTCAGAACCGGCAAATCAGCATTCATTATCCTTTCAGGTGGAGTGATCAATACTATGTCGTGAATTTGAAGGATCTTCCGAAAATCCCTCGATCTGAAATACGGCGATACTATATCGACATCTGCCAAGGCAACCTTTGCAAAGTCTTTCCTCAACTTTATGGCGTAATTGATAGCCAATTCGGTTTTGCCACTTCCGTACAAGCCTACAAAGACGTAATTCTTTGCCATTTTTCTGCCTCTTCGCGATAATTCTTTGGTTTCTCTTGTCCTCTCAGAACTCTCAAAGCACCGAGTGCAAGTGCTCTTTCTTCATCGCCACCAGGGTAGACCAAAATCGGTGCGATGAAGGAAACATACTCTTTGAGCCATCTCACCATGTATTTGTTGTCGTAAGCGAGTCCTCCTGTGAGAACTATTGCATCGACCTCACCTTTCACCGCAGCTGCCATTTTTCCTATCCATTTGGCGATCTGATATGCCATCGCCCTGTAAACGAGTTCAGCTTGTGTGTCGTTCTCGTCTATTCTCTTTTGTACTTCCAAAGCACTGTTTGTTCCAAGATAGGCCACCATGCCTCCGTTGCCTTTTATTCTCTTCAAGATCCATTCCTTGGAGTACTTACCAGAGAAACACAGGTCTATGAGTTGGGTCAACGGCAAGGTACCGCTACGCTCTGGTGTGAAAGGCCCATCTCCGTCCAAGGCGTTGTTGACATCGACAACCTTTCCCTTCACATGAGCACCGATCGATATGCCTCCACCCATATGTACAACGATCAAATTTGCCTCTTCGTAATTTTTTCCAATCTCTGAAGCAGCCTTCCTCGCAATTGCTTTTTGGTTGAGTGCATGGAAGATGGATTTCCTTGGAAGTTCTGGATACCCTGAGATTCTTGCCAAATCAGTCATTTCATCAACAACAACTGGATCGACTATGTATGCTTTTGCGTGGCTGTTTTGAGCAAGTTCGTGTGCAAGAACCGCCCCAAGGTTCGAAGCGTGCTCTCCGTTCTTGGCGTATCTCAGCTCTTCTATCATCGTTTCATCCACTTCATATGTGCCACCTGGAATAGGTCTTAACAAGCCACCTCTTCCAACTATGGCTGAGAAACTCTCAATCTGATAGTTGTTCTGTCTCAAGAACTCCAAGATGACAGATTTTCGAAATTCATACTGATCAAAGGTATGTTTGAAAGGAGCAAGTTCCTCTACGGTATGACGTAGAGTCTGTGAGAGGACCATCTCCTCATCTTCAAATATCGCGATCTTTGTCGATGTAGAACCTGGGTTGATCACCAAAATCCTGTACAAACTCAATCATCCTCTCACGAAAGAATCGCGGCGAGGGCTATCGAGTACAATTTGGTTTCATCGGAATCTGCCCTTGAAGTTAAGACAATGGGCAATCTTGCACCGAGAATCACGGAGGCAACTTTTGCGTTTGCAAGAAAGACCATAGCTTTGTAGAAGACATTCCCAGCCTCTATGTCTGGCATTATGAGAACATCTGCATCACCGGCAACAGGACTCTCTATGTTCTTGTGTTTTGCCGCTTCAAATGAGATTGCAT
>JBBFME010000034.1:0-17836 GCA_037478695.1 Pseudothermotoga sp. | reverse complement strand
TGGCGAGTTTGCTCTTCATGAAACACTTTGGCAAGCCAAGATTGTTATCTCACGCAACGAGTGCAGATGTTACCAAGGACAGAACACAGGCAGTTGGTTACGCAAGTTTTATCTGCGAACCAGCTTGAGAATTTCACCGATTTCCGGTATTTTGAAGATCTTACAGGCTATAGCATAGACAAAGATTCCAATCAGAACGAGTAGTATTGTAAAGAAACGTGAATCATTGGACAATGAAAGAAGAGATATGACACTAATCATGACAATCGATGCACCGATCACCTTCGATAGGTGCACCAGATTAATCTTTGGTCTTGCCTTGTAGATTAAATAAATCATGCCTGAAAGACCTGCTATTGAAGTTGCCAAGGCTATGCCTGAAACATTGAACGCGAAGCCAAGTACAAAGTCGAGTACAGCGTTGACGACAAAAGAGATGAGAGTTGCTTTAAAAGGCGTTTTCATATCTTTTTTTGCGTGAAATCCTCTCGAAATTACAGCCATTATTGAATAGAGA
The DNA here is from genome assembly GCA_037478695.1 of Pseudothermotoga sp. Lineage (GTDB taxonomy): Bacteria > Thermotogota > Thermotogae > Thermotogales > DSM-5069 > Pseudothermotoga_B. The sequence continues at coordinate 17,319 of JBBFME010000034.1, read as the reverse complement.
GGAAGACCCAATGAATAATAAAACAACACCTTACTCGTAATGATTGTATCTTGATACGTGAAGGCTCCGTGTTGATAAACCAAAATTATTAGCCTTCTGCTCAAAGCCATAAGTCCAAACATTGAAGGAATCGTTAGAAACAAAGACAATTTGATCGATTCAGAAAGATGAACCTGCGATCGATCCGATTCGTTGACCATCATTGGCAAGACAACAGTTGCCATCGCAACACCGAATACCCCAAAAGGCAATTGATAAAACCTATTGGCATACTGCATCGCAGAAACGCTCCCAGGTCCCAACATCGATGCCACATTCACATCGATCAGAACGTTGAACTCAGAAACAGTCATCGCCAGCAACGCTGGGAAGAAGAGCTTGAAGAACTCTTCCACTCCATTGAAAGAAGGTCTGTAGCTGAATCCAACCTTTCTCGATCCAGGTATTAGACTCACAAACATCAGCAGCCCACCAACTGTGAAACCAAGAGTGGGACCCAAAATGGGTGGATCAAAAACTCTCGCAAGGAGTGTTCCAGCTATCACACCTATGTTCATCAGAGTTGGTGAAACTGCTGGTAGAAAGAACTTGTTGTGCGAGTTTTGAATAGCGTAAAGTACCGCCCACAAGAATATGAACACAATAAAAGGCATGCTTATCCTTGAAAGCATCGCAGTCAAATCTTGTGCCTTTCGGTCAGCTCCACTGGAAAGAAGAGTGGGTACTATCTTTGGAAAGACTTCGATCAACAGAGTGAGCGAAACAGTCACAATACCAAGGGTTGTTATCACAGCCGAAGCAAATTCGTTGCTCTTGTTTTTTTCGTTGTACAGAGGGACAAACGCAGAGGTCATTGCTCCTTCTGCAAAAGCGCGCCGAAGCAAAAAAGGGAAGGAAATCGCAACCACATAGGCATCAAACTCTATCCCTGTACCAAACTCGTGAGCTAAAAGAACATCTCTGATCAAACCTGTAGCACGTGAAATGAGTGTCGCTATGGCAAATAGGACACCATATTTCATCATCTTGGTCATCTTTATCTCTTCTTTACATATGCTTTCAAACCTTCAGCAAGTATCTTCACAGCATCGCGAAGGCTATCTTGATTCAAGACATAGGCGATCCTTATCTCACTCAGACCAGCACCTGGTGTGACATAGAATCCATCGAGAGGAGAGACCATTGTTGTCTTACCATTAACGTCGAACTTAGATAGCATGAACTTCACGAAGTTTTCTGAGTTGTCTATCGGGAGTTTCACAGAAACATAAAAAGCACCGTGTGGCTTTTTGAAGACGGCTTGGTCAATCTTTTTCAGTTCTTCGTAAACTGCATCTCTTCTCTGCTCGTACTCTTTCCTGATCTGGTCTGTGTAGTCACTATCGAGTGTCAGAAGACCAATCGTTCCATACTGAGATGTCATAGAAGGACATAGTCTTGCTTGGGCTAATTTCAAACCGGCTTGGTAGAGTTCTTTGTTTTTCGTTACAAAGGTTCCGATTCTCGCTCCGCAAGCACTGTATCTTTTCGAAATGCTATCCACCACAATAGTGCGATCCAATATCTTATCAAAAGTCATCATTGATATAGCCTTGTACCCATCAAAGGTGAACTCCCTGTAGACTTCGTCAGATATGACGAAAAGATCTCTTTCAAGGGCAACATTGGCGATTGTCTCAAGCTGTTGGTGGTCATAAACTGCACCGGTTGGATTGCACGGATTAGAGAAAATCACAGCCTTAGTCTTTGGGCCAATCTTTTCGAGAAAAGCTTCTTTCCCTGGCACACTGTAACCGTCCTCTGGATAGGTTCTAACTGGTACAAGTCTTATACCGAGCTGGGCAGCGAAACCTGCGTAATTGGCGTAGAAGGGTTCCAAAACGAGTATTTCATCATCTGGATCTGCAACAACTGCCATCGCAAAGAGCACTGCCTCGCTTCCACCGTTTGTCACGATGATCTCTGAAGGTGAAAGTTGTAGTTCGAAGTTTTTGTAATACGTCACAAAAGCCTCACGAAGTTCAAGCAGTCCCGCTGAATGAGTGTGAGCCACCACTTTGGGTTTGTACATCTCTGCGTACTGAAAATAAACTGGTGGAGTTGGAATATCAGGTTGTCCTATGTTCAGATAGTAGATCTTCTTACCCTTCTTGGCTGCCTCTTCTGCAAAGGGTATAAGTCTTCTTATGGGGCTTGCTGGAGCCTGCTTTGCTCTGTTGGAAAGATTCATTGATCTCGCCTCCAAATAGACATTATGTGAAATTTCAGGTATCTCGTCTCAGGAACACCGAGTAAAATAGGGTGATCCGCAGGTTGGGATCCTCGATACAGTATACACGCTTGAACCTTACAGTCTTCCGCAGAATCTTGTAAAACCTGTTCGAAATCTGTTTCAGAAAGCACTTGAGTGCAGCAGGAACTCACCAAGATTCCCGGTTTTTTCAAAAGCTTCATCGCGCGCAAGTTTATCTCTTTATGACCGCGTTGCGCTGAAGCCTTCGAAGCTGAAGACTTTGCAAAAGAAGGAGGATCAAGGACAATTAGATCATATCTTTCTTGTGAGGTAGATTCTCTCTTGAGCCAATCAAAAGCATTTTCGTTGATCAGTTCATACTTTCCATCGAAACCATTCACTTTCAAAAGTTGCTCTGCAATCTGTAAAGACCTTTGCGAGTAATCGATCAACCTCACGTGTTTTGCACCGTACTTGAGTAAATGTAAAGAGAAATTGCCTGTGTAAGAAAAAACGTCTAAGCAAACCTTACCATCTGCATAAGGCTCAAGTGCCCTTGCGTTGAACCTTTGATCCAAGAAGGCACCTGTTTTCTGGCCCTTCAAATCTGCCGCCAACTTCAGATCGCCAGAACGATAAAAGATCACCTCTGGCCCAGAACCATACAGCCAACCACAACTCTCCTCTAAGCCTTCCTTGGAACGAACCGATGAATCAGATTTCTCATAGACACCAAGAACTTCGAATTTATCAATGAGTGTTTTCACAATCAGTTCTTTGAGTCTCTCCATACCAAGTGTGTTGATCTGAATTACTGCGTATGGACCATATTTGTCTACGATCAAGCCTGCAAGCCAATCTGATTCACTGAAGATCAACCTGCACGCTTCTTCTTTTTTCAAAATGTGCTCGCGTTTTCTTAGTGCATTCTCCACTCCTTCTTCAACGATTTGCTCGGCCGTCTTAGGCAATGTCGTTAAAAGGCGAACGGTTATCTTCGATTTCGTGTTTATATAACCACGTCCAAAAAATCTACCATTGCTGAGAAAGACATCTATGATCTGCCCTTCTTCGAACTCTCCGTCTATTCTCGATATCTCAGTACTGTATATCCATGGGTGATACTCTCTCTTAATTGCTTTCAAAACAATGCGTGAGTTAATTTGTTCTCATCCTTTCATACAGTTCTTTGATCACATTCTCTGTGAACTGTCCTCTTGTCCAATTCATGTGCTTGGCAGTGATAGCCCTTTGTGTCCATTTTTCTAATTCGTCATCGCTGATTTGAACTTTTATCGACAGTCCAGCCGATGCGATGAATTCATCCATTTCTCCGAAAATCCTCTTCACCAAACCAACTTTTTCGTTCACTTCACTTTCTGCGCTGCGTACAATTGCTCCGAGAAAAGCCGCCGTGGCATCACCGTGCCTGATACCTTTAAAAGTACTCAGAGGATATCCCAGTACATGTGCGAGCGTTGTACTCGTCTGGCTTATCACCATCCCCGCTAAACACGAAGCGTAAGCCATTGCCTCCCTTGCTGTGTAATTGCCTGGTTCTTTCAGGACTATTGGTAGATTATTTTTAATCAGCTTCATCGACTCTATCGCATACAGATCTGAAATTGGAGTCGCTCTCTTAGACAAGAAACCTTCAACGGCATGGCACAGTGCATCGAGTCCTGTAGACCTCGTCAAAGAAGTGCTCATGCTCAGCGTGTAAATCGGATCGATTAATGCGAGAACTGGAAAGATCTTTTCGTGTGAAAATCCCCTTTTGAAACCCATATCGTCTGTGAGTACCGAGTATTGAGTCACTTCACTGCCAGTACCTGACGTAGTTGGAACAGCGATTATCGGGAGAGACGAATTGTACTTGCTTGCATCGTATAGATCTTCCACACCAAGAGAGGGATTTTTCAAAAGAACTGCTATTGCCTTCGCAGAATCTAAGGGGCTACCTCCTCCAACACCTATGAGGAAATCAAAACTCTGATCTTTGCACTCAGCAACTGCGGTGCGAATCTGTTCAAAGGTGGGGTTTTCCTCTATCTTATCGTAGATATGATATTGAATATCGGCTGACCTCAAAGTTTTCTCAACGTCGTTCAGAGAGCCGTTAAGTCTTGATGAGCTTTTCCCTGTCACGATCAATGCTTTCTTTCCAAAAGTTTTAATCAATTCCTTGCCATCTTCGACAGCTTTCTGGGAAAACAGAATCTTCGTCGGCATGAAATATTGCCACATCTTGGACACCTCCTAAGAAAAGAGTTTATCACCTTTGTCTTTAAGTTTCTCACACAGTAAATGCGCCATTCTGGTAGGTTCTGGTAATCTATACGAAGTACAACACCTCAACACAAGATCGATTGAAGATTGAAGATCGCACATATGGCCTGGTGAGATGAAAAGAGGCTTGGTGTTACTCTTAGTTCTGACCACAGCCCCTACGATCTCACCATCATCGGCGTAAAGGTACTCATAACTACCCTTTTCGTTCGATGGTTCTTTGTATTTTCCATACAGATGAGACTTTGCCACTCCTATTGTGGGAATCTGCAGTATGACACCCATGTGAGCTGCGATACCCATTCGCCTCGGATGGGCTATGCCCTGCCCATCGAACATCACCACATCTGGTTTTGAACGAAGCTTCTCCCATGCCTTGAGGAAAACAGGGCCTTCCCTGAAAGCGAGCAAACCAGGGATGTACGGGAAAGCAACAGGACAAGACTCTTTGACATACTCTACCATTTGTAGGGTCTTTAGGTCCATCACCACAACAACGGCATTTCCGCTTTTAGGTGTAGAAAAAGACAGATCTACACCTGCTACCAAATTCACCTCTTTTACCGGTTCATGCCTGAGCAACTTTCTGATCCTCAGCTGCTCTTCCACAGCTTGTTCCGGTGAAAGATCCCACAACTGAGATTCTTCCATCACTTCGTCACCATCACAATCGCATCGTATGGAAAAGTTGGGTAAATTCTGTTTTCAGACATCTTCTTGATTAGATCGAGATACTCGTTGAAAACACCTTTGTCAGAGGTGAACTTCATCACAAAATCAAGATTCGGATAGACCTTTTTCAAGACTGACTTTAATTCTTCCTGTTTTGTCTTATCAAGAATCAAAACGGTGTTGCTGGTGTACTTCAATCCAATCTCTTCCCAGACAATCTGATTGGGCAAAAAACCTGCCTTAGAAGACCACAAATCCTGTGAGCGAGCGAGAAATCCCCTCGATTTGTCTTCTGAACAGTTTATCAAAAGAATTTTCGGTGTCGTTTTGAGTTCTGTCGTCGTGACAGAGGACAAGAGCTTCTTGTAATCATTTATCTTCTGATTGTCGACAACCACATCTCCGTCTTTATTCAAAACATAAGGAAATGTGGCAAAACCCATGTTGAGGTTTCTCTTCAACCTCAGAAAGATGTAGATTAACTCACCCAAATTGATGTTCATAGAGACACTCTTACGAACGCTTGAAAAGATCGATGCTACTTGAAATATATCGAGATTTCTTGCTTTGTCCATCAGTTTTATCAAAACCTCTTTTTGTCTTTCTATTCTCGCAAGATCACCCATTGCCTCACGACGATACCTTATGTAGGCGAGTAGCTGATCTCCCTTCATCTGGTAGATACCAGCTTGAAAATCTATATAGAGATTCTGAACGGTATCTGTGTATTTCATGGGTTCTCTAATCTGTATTTCAATCGGGCCGAGTTTGTCTCCAAGATACTTGAAGACCTCGTAGTTCACAATTGCGTATCCATCGAACTCAATACCCAGTAGTTCACTGAGTGTCGCTTGCAAACCACTCATACCAGATTTTTCATACACTGAGTTTATCTTGCTTTTACCGATGAGCAGATCTCTGGGAACATTGCTGACAAGAACTCTCCCGTGTTCGTGATCAACAATCAATATCATGATGGCATCGGTCCTAACGGTCTTCTCTATAACCGCATCGGTCCCTACCACCAGAAGACAGTACGGATTTTTCTCGACTTTGTTGTAAAGAAATTCAACTAAGATCTTGGTTGGAGCTAAAAACGTGAGCAAAAGAAGCAAAATACCACTTGCTACTGCCACCAGTAAGATGACGAAAGTAGACCTTCGCAGTCATTGCACCTCCAATGGAATTTTATCATTACAAGTTGTACAATGTGTAATGGTAATGGAGTGATGTGGTTGCTTTTCATAAAAGTGGCAGTTTTTATATTGCTCATTATACTGTTTCGCAAGATATGGAAGGAAGCAGTACAAAGGCGAAAAACCCTGAAGGCAAGGGTGCAGAGATCACTTCAAGAAGCAGGTTGGAAATGTATATCAGATTTTCGTTATGGTAAGAGTTGGATAGCAACCTACAGAAGAGCACTGCAAAAACAAGTGGTGCTTGTGAGCGAAGATACACTTGCATTTGACGAACTGAGAAAGGCGACATTAGAAGCACTGTTGTCTAATATAAGCCAGGTGAATGTGTATTACAGCCAAATTACACCACATACCAGAAAGGCATTGCACATGCTCTCGAAAACCCATAGAGTTCACAGAATGAAATTCATTGTGCGGGAGTCCATATGAAGATCGTCCTTTTCTCGTTGATATTGCTGATATTGCTATTACTCTTGCTCTTGACTTTCAGAAGAAAATCACCAGATCTCACGAAACTGAGAGAAGAATGGCGTAAAGGTTTTAAGGACGGTTGGGCTTTTGAGAATTTTTCTGCAGAACTCTTCAACAGCCTTGGTTATAAAGCAATCGTCACGAAAGGTTCTCATGACTTCGGAGCTGACTTGATCGTCAAGAACAAGAGATATACCTTCGTTTTACAAGCAAAATACTACGCAAACTCGATTTCACCGAAAGCAATTGAAGAAGCCCTTGTGGCGGCAGCCATCTACGGAGTGGACAAGATTGGCATCATAACCAATGGAGAGATACCACAAGCCGTGAGGGACTTTGCCCAACAGATTCGAGCGAAGACCTTTGTGACGAAAGTCGCTTTGATCGGAAAAAGCGAGATAGAAAAAATGCTCAAAGGCGAAAAAGTGCTTTAAGGAGGCATGAGCAAGATGATAGATTTCAGAGAAATCCCGATCTGGAAAGACGTATCAGAAGCAGAGTGGAACGATTGGCACTGGCAACTGAGAAACAGGATAATGGATCTCGACACGCTTCAAAAGGTGGTCAGTCTAACCGAGCAAGAACGAGAAGGCGTGAGACATTCTCTGAAATTCCTGAGAATGGCAATAACACCGTACTATGCAACCTTAATGGATCCAGAAAATCCTAAATGTCCTGTGCGCATGCAGGCTATTCCAACTGCTAAGGAGTTGAATATATCCAATGAAGAGATGTCAGACCCACTTCATGAAGATGTCGACTCGCCGGTAAAAGGACTCACTCACAGATATCCAGATCGTGTGCTCTTGTTGTTAACCGATCAATGCGCTATGTATTGCAGACATTGCACCAGAAGGAGATTTGCTGGCGAGACTGATGCACCACTTCCCGATGAGTATCTCGATGCGGCTGTCGAGTACATCAAGACTCACAAGAAGATAAGAGATGTGCTCTTGTCTGGAGGAGATCCACTGACTCTCTCGACAGAGAAGCTCGAGAGTGTGATATCAAGAATTCGAGAGATAGAACATGTAGAGATTATCAGAATAGGAACTCGCACTCCCGTTGTGTTACCCATGAGGATCACCGAGGAGCTCGTAAACATGTTGAAGAAATATCATCCCATCTGGTTGAACACTCATTTCAATCACCCAAAAGAATTCACCGACCAGTCTAAAAAAGCCCTTGCTATGCTTGCAGATGCAGGAATCCCACTTGGCAACCAGAGTGTTCTGCTTAGAGGTGTGAACGATTGTCCCCAGACGATGAAAAAACTCGTACACGAACTGGTCAAGAACAGAGTCCGACCTTATTACATATATCAATGTGATCTATCACGAGGTTTGTCTCATTTCAGGACAACTGTAGCAAAGGGCATAGAAATAATCGAATATTTGAGAGGTCATACCTCTGGTTTTGCTGTGCCAACCTATGTAATAGATGCTCCAGGAGGTGGAGGAAAGATACCAATAGAACCTCAGTACCTCATTTCAATGGGTGAAGGTAAGGTAGTAATCAGAAACTACGAAGGAGGTATCTTCGTCTATCATGAACCTCGTGATTACAAAAGTGAGTGTGAGGAGGACTACATAGAAGATGAAAGAAAGAGCATAGATGGTATAGCATCGCTGTTAACTGGAAAGAGGAAATATCTGATTCCAGAAGATTCAGAAAGAATTCGGAGGTCCCGAGATTGGCAGAAGTAATCTACGTTGTGGGCAATGCCAAGAACGTGGGAAAGACAACAGTTGTAAAACACCTCATACAGACAACAAGTAGTATCTGTGTCGCGAGTATTGGCTTTGATGGAGAAGAATTCGACAACATAACTGGCTCGCCTAAACCACATATCGAACTCAAAGAAAACGATTTTGTTCTTACCTGTGAGAGATTTCTGAATGGTTCACATTTCTCAATCATTGAAGCAATCGATGAAAACCCGTTGGCAGGAACAATACTCTTAGCTATATCATTGTTACCATCGCGTGTCATAGTCGCCGGAGCGACACCAAGGGCGATTGAAACTGTCTCAAGAAGAGATGACTTCGAGACACTCATAGTCGATGGAGCCTTAGATAGAATTGTGCACGCGGGATTTACAGATAAAGCCCACTTAATCGTCGTGATAGGCTCACATCCGCAGATGGGTGAAAGAGAACTCACAAGATCGATAGAACGCATCTTTCAAGCAACGAAACTTCCTCTCGCCCCTCAAAATGTGAGAGAAACTTTCAGAAATTGTGAAACAGTCTGTGGGCTGAAATCTGATGGTACTGTTGTGAAGATGAGTGATTCGTTGCTCAACTACAGTGCCCATGAGAAGGAAGAATTTGAATGGATCTTTGTCCCTGGTGTCCTTACAGAGGAGATAGCGAAAACGTTCAGTTCAGTGAAATTTTGTCTGGCAAATCCATTTTCATTTTTCGGGAATCTGTCGAAATTTGATAATATATATACTGTGAAAGAATCGACACTGGAAAAGATCTACATAAATCTTTTCGACAGACCTTGGCTTGAAGAAAAAGTTGTCAAGTTGATAGAGTCATATGGACATCGTCCATACGACATAATGTATATCGATTCTCAGGAGGGATAGCATGAAAATCACCGTAGAGGCAAGTGAACTTTCCAACAAGATCTCGATTGTTTCAAAGACAGTACCTTCCAAAACAATCAAGCCCATAATGGGATGCATTCTTTTTGATCTTTCACAAGACGGGACCTACCTTCATGCAACTGATCTGGAAACAGGTGTAAAAGCCACCTTGGATTGCGAAACAGAAGAGTTCGGTAAATTCGCTGTCGATGCAAAGATACTCTATGAAATCGTGAGAACTTTACCAAGCGAAGGAAAGGTCCAACTGACCTTCTCTTCGGGATTGCTGAGTGTTGAATCTGGCCGCAGTAGATTCAGAGTTCCAACGATGGACCCGAGCGAGTTCCCACAGGTCACACTTCCTGCGGAAGGTTATTCACTCACCGTCGAAGCAAAAACGATCAACGAAATGATTGAGAGAGTGATCTTCTGCGCCGCAAAGGACGAGTTCATGAGAAATCTGAATGGCGTCTTTTGGGAAATCGGCAACGGCTTTTTGAGGCTTGTTGCTTCCGATGGTTTTCGCTTGGCTTTAGCCGAGGAGAGACTTCCAACACAGCGCGAATCAAACTTCTTGATATCTCTAAAGAGCATGAAGGAATTACAGAGCATCTTACAAAACTGTTCTGAATCAAGTGTGACGATTCGCTATGATGGAAAAAGGCTGTCTTTGAGCACATCGAACATTGAAACCGTGATGAGAGTTGTGGAGATAGACTTTCCTGATTACAAGAAGGTTCTGCCTAAAGCCTTTAAGAGCAAGGTAATTCTTTCTAAGAACGACCTACTCGAGGCACTTAAACGAACTTTGGTCATAGCAAAGAGAGGAAGCGAGTCGGCGAAATTGGAAATCAGCGAAGAGATTTTATCTTTGAGCAGCAGAAGCCCTGACTCCGGCGAGGTCAATGAAGAAATCATGGTGAGAAAAGAAGGCGAGGATATCGTCGCGGCTTTCAATCCAATCTTTTTGGTGGAAGCTTTGAGGCATATTCACACAGATGAAGTTGAATTCAACTTTGTGGACAGCACAAGTCCTCTGCAGATAAATCCACTGAACGTGGAAGGTTACTTGTACATAGTAATGCCGATAAGGATCGTGTAAAGATGAAAATAAGTTGTTCAAAGGTCAGCAAGTCTTTTCGTGGTAAGAAGGTCCTTGAGGATGTAACATTCGAATCTCAAGAGAAATGTATTGCGTTCTTAGGACGGAATGCAGTCGGCAAAACCACTCTGCTCAAGATCTTTGCCACTCTTATCAAGCCGCAGACAGGCTGCGTGAAGATCGACGATATAGATTTGGTGAAAGAGCCGAACAAGATCAGGAAGATTCTGAGTTTTGTACCAGAGAAACCTTCGTTGATAGAAGAACTCAGTGCTTGCGAAAATATAAAGCACTTTGCAAACATCAGAAAGATAAAGGTTAGCGCAGAACAAATCATGGAAAGATTTGGCATACCTATGACAAGCCAACCAGTCAAGACTTTTTCAAAGGGCCTCTTGCAAAGAGTCATGATTGCAATTGCTTTGATGAGTGAGCCACAATTGGTTATTCTCGATGAGCCCACGAGTGGGCTTGACCAAGAATCGACACAATCACTGTGGCAGTTACTTTTGGAAATGAAAAAGAAAGGCACCACGATATTGCTCAGTACACATGATGAAGCCGAGGTAATCACATTGGCAGATTACGTGGTGGTTTTGGATGAGGGCAAGGTCGCTTTCGGTGGGCATGTGAGTGAATTGCCCACCAGAAGATTTTACATTGTGCAGGTAGAAGGCATCTTCCCTTCCGATAGTTGTGTTCTTTCTACCTTTAATGGAAAAACCTCGCTTCTCGTAGAAAAAGAAAAACTTCCTGAGTTTCTCGATCAATGCAAAGTATTGAACGTCAAAAACATAGGTGCCAGAGAGCTGATCGAACTCAGGAGTAAACACTTGCTATGAAATTTCTTGCACCCTGAGAAACTGGTTGATTGAAAAAGCTATCTGGATCTGAATCTTCAACGATGACTCCATTTTCCATGTACAAGATCCTCGAAGCAACGCTCTTGGCAAAACTGACTTCGTGCGTAACTACTATCATCGTGTGACCGTTCAACGCCAGTTTTTTCATGACTTGGTGAACCTCTCCAACAAGAGTAGGATCGAGTGCTGATGTTGGTTCATCAAAGAGTATGAGATCAGGCTTCATCGCCAAGGCACGTGCGATCGCAACCCTTTGTTTCTGACCACCCGAAAGCTGTGAAGGATAACTGTTGGCTTTCTCAGTTAAACCAACGACTTCAAGGGCATTCATAGCAATTTGATGTGCTTCATGTTTTGAAAACTTTTTCACCTTCACCAATCCGAGCATGACGTTTTCTAAAGCAGTCATGTGACTGAACAAATTGAAATGCTGAAAAACAAAGCCAATTTGAGATCTAACGCGCCTTAGAAGATTGGAATCACCGTTTATTTTCTCGCCCTTGAAGAAGATCTCACCACTGTCTGGTGGTACCAAATAATTTATGGCTCTGAGTAATGTTGACTTCCCAGCACCAGATGGTCCCATGATCACTACGATTTGCCCTTGAGATACTTCGAAAGAAACGCCTCTGAGAACCTCAGTTTTTCCGTATTTCTTGTGCACATCGACAACTTGAAGTAGAGTCATGGTACTGCAAGCCTCCTTTCGAGCCAGTGTCCCAAGAAGGAAAGAACACTGGTAACTGCGACGTAGAAAACAGCTATAGTGAGATAACTTTCAAAAGATGCGAGTGTCTGTGTTCCAACCTGACGTCCTGTCATAGTCAGTTCCGCCAAAGCTATCACCGATGCCAAAGAACTGTCTTTCACCAAACTTATGGATTGTCCTATCAACGCTGGTAGAGAAATACGAATCGCTTGAGGAAAATGCACATAGGTGAAAACCTCTGATTTCGTCAAACCCAAAGCGAAGGCAGCCTCAAGTTCGCCCTTGTCAACGGCATCGAGGCCAGAACGAATGATTTCAGCAAGGTACGCACCTTCGAAGGCTGATAAGCCAAAAACGGCCGCCCAGAATCTGTCAAAGGGAACTATGCTCCCAAGGCCATAATAGGTCAAGAGTATGACAACGAGCAAAGGCGTATTTCTGAAGAAAAAGATGTACAAAGAGGCAAACTCTCTCAGAATGCCTATTGATCTTCTCATCAGTGCAAAGACTATACCCATCGAAAAAGAAAGTAACAGTGAAAAACCACTCAGACTCATAGTGGTGATTAATCCATTCAAAAATACAACACGATAGCGAACAACAACAGACCAGTTGAACGGATAAACCTGTGCAATTGAAAAATAAATCAAGATGATAAGACAAGCTGTGAGAAGAATCGCGTAGATCTTTCTCTTCACAGTTTCACCTCCAAGAGCGAGGGCTTGTGCCCTCACTCGCTTCCAAGCCACTTTTCGTAGAGTTCATCGATCAAGCCGGTTGTTTTCGCCCACTGCACAAAGGTGTCAAGCCATCTAAGCGTATCCATGTCGCCCTTTCTTATGGCAATCCCAAGATCTTCACGACTCAACAATTCTTGAACCATCCCGAGTGTGTCATATTTCTGAGTCAAGAACTTCACGTAGATCGAGTCGTTCACCATGATCTCTGCCCTTTTTGACACAACTTGGAAGGCTGCCTCATCCATGGTAGAGAAAGTGAGAATCTTCGCCTTTGGAAACATTCTTCTGGCAGTGAACTCTCCAGTTGTACCGAGTTGAACGGCTATGTTTATCTGTTTTTGAGAGAGTTCTTCATAAGTTGGGGGAGTCTTGTAAACCGATTTGTTGTACAGTATAGCCTGGCCTACTGTTAGATAAGGTGTCGAGAAATTCACCTTAAGAGCACGTTCGGGCGTTATAGTCATACCGGAAAAGATCATGTCAAACTTTCCAGAGAGAAGGGCAGGGATGATGCCATCCCAGTTGACGATCACAAACTCCACTTTCACTCCAAGGATTTCGGCCATCTTGTTGATGAGCTCGATCTCAAGTCCAACACGTTCTCCTTTTTCATTGGTACCGTAGAGCGGCATGTAGCCTTCGTCTTGACCAATCCTTAGGACACCCCTTTTCTGGATCTCTTCGATCAAAGAGCCAAAGACTGTGAGTCCTGCCAAAGCCAAGATCAGAAAAACCACAAACCTTTTCACCGAAACCACCTCCATATAAAATAAAAACCGGGCTGTTTCTCACAGCCCGGTTGTTGGTCTTTTCTTCCCTAATCAGGTGGCATCCAACGAAGTACCACCCGGGGGATCAACCGGGCTGCACTTCGCGTGATGCTTTATTTCAACTATTAGAGGTTGGAGCCAAATACCACAATTTGTCACACTCGACCACCTTCATAAATGTTTTTCATATAATACTACGATCCCGACGATCTGTCAATATCACTTTCAAATCAAAGTGTGTACTATCCTTCTAAGACAGATTACCTGCGACATCTATGCTGCTGATCAAAACCGATGGAAAATAAGCAGAGCCAGAAACCAATTCCGAATCATTCCCAACTTCTTCTACACTCTTGAGTAAATCGATGAAATTACCGGAGATAGTTATCTGTTCCACCGGCCTAACGATTTCGCCCCCTTGTACGTAATATCCGACTGCGCTAACTGAAAACTCACCAGAGACAGTCCTGACACCAGAGTGCAACCCATCAAGGCCAGTTATCACGATGCCTTCATCCATTTTTTTCATCAACTCGGCAAAACTACTCTCACCAGCTTTGACGATACTGTTCAGTGGTACACACTTGAAGGTGAAAACATTTCCCGTTGGTTGTACTTTGTCCTTCTTTGCAGATTTGAGAGAGTGAAAATAGGTCGTCAAAACACCTTGATCGATGAACAATTTCTTTTTGGTTGGCACGCCTTCGTTGTCAAAAGATCTCTTGATTGGTATCTTGTCAAAGAGTGGATCTTCCAAAACAGTCAATTTGTCACTCGCTATCTTTGAATTGATCTTACCTTTGAGTGGAGAAAGTCCTTTTTGAACGTTTTCTGCTGAAAAGATTGGCATGAAGGCAGAAAAGAGCTCTGCAAAGACATCGTTCCTCAGTATCGCTTGGTACTTACCACTGCGAAGACTTTCAGCACCAAGTTGCGAAAGTGCCTCTTTTGCAGCCTCAGAAGCCACTTTGTCCAAGTCTATCTCATTTGGCTTTGAACCAAAGACAACCTTCCAGCCTTTCTTTGGTTTATTGCCATCCGATGCTACAAGATAGACAAAGGCAGCACCCAAACCAGTGCTCTCAGAGAGTTGAACTCCCTTGGTGTTGAAGATCGTTATGTCATAAGCTTCATGCGAATAAGAACTCATGATCACCATGGCAATTCTCTTGTCATAAGAGAGTGCCTTCTGCTCTAAGGTCTTCGCCATATCTATCTTTTCTTTCACTGAGACCGATGCAAAGCGATCGTCAAATTTCTGTGAAGGTGAGTACTCTCCCGCTCCATCGTAGATGGAGTCTTCTTCAAGAGTATCCGTTACCGAAAGGTTCTCATATGCACTGTCTACAAGAAATTTCACTGCATCTTCGTCAATCACTTCGGAAGAAGAGAAAGCAGACTTACCGTCTTTCAGACCTTTGAAGGTGACGACAAAGGAATCTGCATCTGTATAGTTTTCGACATTCTGTTTGCTCACCGTAACACCAAACTCTTTGGTCTTCATCAAAAGTAGTTCGCAATCGTCAAAACCTTTTTTCTTCGAATAGGCGAAGACTTTGTCTTTGAAAGTTTCCAATCTCATCTATTTCGCCCCCCAACTATGAGTTCAGAGACCCTTATCGTAGGTTGTCCCACATCAGCAGGAACACTGCCAGAAACAGATCCACACATTCCTTGACCGCGCGCTAAATCATTTCCAACCATGTCTATCTTCTGAATCACCTCAGAACCCTTTCCGATCAACGTTGCTCCACGCACAGGTTTTGTTATCCTGCCCTTTTCGATCAGATATCCTTCCGCTACGGCGAAGTTGAACTCACCAGTTGCTGGGTGAACAGATCCACCACCCATCTTCTTCGCGTACAACCCATACTCTGTGGCAGAGATTATCTCCTCTGGCAAGTATTTGCCCGGCAAGATGAAAGTGTTACTCATCCTCGAAGTTGGAATGAACTTATAATTTTGCCTTCGAGAACACCCGTTGGCTTTTATGCCGAGTTTGGCAGAGTGAAAACGGTCAACCAGATAAGTCTTCAGCACACCGTTTTCTATCAGAACATTTCTCTGAGTGGGCGTACCCTCGTCGTCTATATTGGCTGATCCCCAAGCATTGGGTATCGTTCCATCGTCTACTGCAGAAACGCAATCAGCAGCGATCTTTTGTCCCAATTTCCCGGCGAATACAGATGCACCTTTTGCCACTGAGGTTGCCTCCAAGGAATGACCACAGGCTTCGTGAAAGATAACTCCACCAAACTCGTTTGCCACAACAACTGTCATCTTTCCAGCAGGCGCGAACTCTGCTCTGACCATTCTGTCTGCAATCCTTGCGGCTTCAACGCCTATATCAAAAGGATTCAGCAAATTGAAAAACTCAATTCCCATAGCTGCACCAGGTCCATAAAAACCGGACTCTTGTTCGCCATCCTTTGAAGCCACTGCGTTGACCATCAATCTCGTTCTGATCCTTCGATCTTCTGCCATCAAACCATCTGAATTCGCTATGAACACTCTTTGATCGTAATCTGAGTATCTAACGACAACCTGCGTTATGAGATTTGAATAACCCTTTGCCCCTTCGTGAGCTAATTTCATTATTTTGGCTTTCTCTGATTTACCAACCTCCTGAGGATAATAGAAAATTACGTGAGAGTTTTTGATCTCGCTTTTCGACATATCTATTGGCTTTTCAAGGTTTTCATTGACATCAAGGGCATCGGTCAATCTTTCAAGCATTCTGAAAAGTTGTTCCTCTGAAGGATCGTTGGTGTAAGCATAAACCTGCTGATAGCCTTTGAAAATTCGTAATCCTATTCCAAACTCTCGACCGCTTTTGGCTGTCTCTACTCTGCCATCGACCATCGATATGGTCGTTTCGAACCTGTCCTCGGCGAAGATCTCGACAAAATCTGCTCCCTTTCTCACCCCGTGGTTTATCAGATTCTCAACAACTTTCTCTTGTAACAACAGATCCACCTCCTGAAAAGATTGTATCACACGATTCTTAGCAAAGCGAATCAACTTTGGCTCTGTTCTTTCCAAGAAAAATGTGCTTGTTCATTGTGTACTTTGACCTCCTCCCAATCCCAAGATTGTCTCTCAGTCTTCGCTTTACCATCCTGCTGTACTGCAGTGGACAGATTTTGAATACTGCCCTTTATGCCATGCTTAGCCCTCGATATTGAAGAAACAACAGGTGGAGGATACATAGTGACTGGGGGACAATGCCAAACAATGAGGATGTGAGTAAGAATCATGGAGGGAAAGATGCTTGAATAGTGAAACTTGACAAAGAGGGGGGATGAATAAGAAAAGTATCTTTGGTTGGAAATGAGAAAAAGACTCATACCTTCGAACAGACGTCAGACAGAAGATAACCAGGTACACTGAGGTGAGAAATGAGGAGGGAAGATAAGGGGAAATCGCAGAGAGCCAAAAACTTGAATAACCAAGATTGATTACCTATGAGAATCATTCGTTGTTTGCCTTCGCAGTTTTGCTCTATCGAAAACATAACTTGATAGATCTACTGAAAGAATGCGAGCTTTACAGATATTTCTTTTGAACAGTCGTTCTATGTACAGATCGTTAGTTGGTAACAGTTCTCAGAGTTTCTCTCGGTTTACACAGGATGCTCTTGTTTTGAGAGGATGAGTTGTTGATCAATCTCCAAGG